>CAZMYN010000183.1:0-6944 GCA_964570495.1 uncultured Acidimicrobiales bacterium
GGCTACGGCCATCTGCGCGATCTTCACTGCTTCGGTGAGTGCGGCCCAAGAAGGTGACCGGCAGTCGGCCGTCGCTGCGCCGGCGACGCTGCCCACTCCCACGAGCGTGGCACCCGCCGAGCCGGTCATGACGACCACCGCTGCGCCAACCCCCGTGCAAGACGATGTGTCGAGCGTCGATGTAGAACAAGCCGTTGCTGAACCCGTCGAGCAGGCAGTCCTGGACGCGTCTTTGGAGCAAGCCCCCGCTGAACTGACGATTTCCGGACGCGGCAGCGCGTTGGTGAGCTTGGCTGAACTTGGGCTTACCGAACAAGCGCCGTCTACAACCACGACCGTCCCGCCCGTCGAAGTGCCCCCGGCCCCTTCCGATGAGGTTCTTGCCTTGGTGGCCGACGTCGAAGCCCGAGATGAACAAATCGAGGTTCTCGAGGGGCAGCTTGCGCAAATGCGCCAGGAACAACTCGCAAACCTTGTCTCTGCCGAGGAGGCGGCGAATGGCTCGAGTTCGTTTAGCAGGAATGATCGCCTCACCCCCGAAGAGAACGCCGACGCCATGGAGCAATGGCGGGCTGGGTATTTGCTGGGCGGTGGACAGAACCTTCCCGCCTTCGAGAACACGATCCTTCCCTGTGAAAGTGGAACACAGCCGAACCCTGACATTGCTGTTGGGCGAACCGACGACTGGGGTCGCTCTCAGATCAACCGACCTGTCTGGAAGGAGCGCTTCGAGTCACTTACCGGAGCCGATTTCGAGACCCACATCGTCAACCCCGTACTCAACGGCTACATGGCTGCTCACGTCGAGCTCGAGCAGGGTCTTGTTGCCTGGACGTGCTGGCGCAAGCGCTAAGTAAGGTCCGACAGCAAGTCGGAGGCGAGCTTGGGAAGCGGCTTGCCGCTCGGCCAGACAGCCCGCAAGTCACGCTCGATTTTCAGTCCGGTCACTCTCACCTCGACGAGTTGACCGCCGTCGATCTCGCTCGCGACTGCCAGACGGCTGATCACGGTCGGGGAGTTGCCCGATAGGACAGCACTTCGCACCGCGGAGGTCGATCCGAGTTCGAGAACAGAGATCGGTAGGCCGTGCCCGGCTTCCTTGAGCACTTGCTCGAGCGCTTCGCGGGTGCCCGAGCCCTTCTCGCGCATCACGAGCGGGGTTTCGACCAGGTCGCTCATCTTCACCGAGCGCTTCTTTGCCCACGGATGTTCCGGCGGCACGACTGCTACGAGGTGGTCTCGACCAATGACCGCCTCATCCATGGTCGGTGTCTTTAGCGGTGTTTCGATGAAGCCGATGTCGGCTTGTCCTCGGTCGAGCTGGGCCAGGACGTGGGTTGAATTCTCCACGTCGAGTGCAACCGTGTCGCGAGGATGCGCCCGGGTAAATCGACCCAGCCAACCAGGGAGCAGGTATTCGGCAATCGTGTAGCTCGCGGCAATTCGAAGCCGACCGGACTGTTCTGCTTTGAGTGCCTCGAGTCCGACTTCGAGGTCGTGGGCGGCGTGGAGGATCTCGTCGGCCCAACCCGACACCACAATCCCTTCTGGAGTCGGCACGCATCCGGTGGTTGTCCGTTCGAGAAGGGTTACGCCGAGCTGGCGTTCGAGATTGCGGATTCGGTTGCTTACCGAGGGCTGGGCAATGCCGTGGACCTTGGCGGCCTTGCCGAGGCTTCCAACCTCGATGACGGTCGTGAAGACGTCGAGCGCGGTGAGGTCGGGAAAACTTGCAGAGAGTGGCATTGGACAAGCCTAGTCATAGGTAGAGGCTATGAGCCCATTGGTCAAAGGTATCTTCTATGACTTTCGCCAGCGGCCCAGAATGTTGGGGTGACACGACTCGGCTTCCTTCTCGACAGCGACAATTGCATTGGCTGTCATGCCTGCACGGTCGCCTGCAAGAGCGAGCACGATGTTCCGCTCGGGGTCAATCGAACCTGGGTCAAGTACATCGAGACGGGAACCTTTCCCGACGTGGCTCGCAAGTTCAACGTCATGCGCTGCAACCAATGCGACGACGCCCCGTGCATGACGATCTGCCCGACTTCGGCGCTGTTCCGCTCCGACAACGGCGTTGTTGACTTCCAAGACGATGACTGCATTGGCTGCAAGTCGTGCATGAACGCGTGCCCCTACGACGCGCTCTACATCAACCCCGAGACCAACACCGCGCACAAGTGCAACATGTGCAACCACCGGCTGGAACAAGATCTCGAACCGTCGTGTCAGATCGTGTGCCCAACCGAGGCAATCATCATCGGCGATCTCGATGACCCGACCTCGAAGATCAGTCAGATGATCAGTCGCAACGACGTGGCTGTTCGAGCACCCGAGCAAAACACCAAGCCCAAGGTCTTCTACAAGGGCGCCGATCAGGCAGCACTCGACCCGACCCGAACCGCAATCGCAAACGACGGGATGATCTGGGCGGACACCACGCCAAATCACCCATCGGTTCCCGTCACGATCGGCAAGAAGCCAACCGAACTCGACGGTGTCGTCGCCCGCACCGCTTACACCACGGCCCACAAGCCAACGTGGGGACAGATGGTCAGCGGCTACCTGGTGACCAAGGCCATTGCCGGGGGAGTGATGTTGATCGCGGCCCTGTTGGTCTTGCTCGGCCACGCAGACGCCCAAGGCACGGTCGGGCTCATGGCCCCGATCGTCGCCCTCGTCTTTCTCGGGATCACCGGCGCCTTGTTGGTGTTCGACCTGAAACAGCCGACGCGCTTCTATTACTTGTTGACCAAGGGCAACTGGACCTCGTGGTTGGTGAAGGGCGCCTATGTCCTGATGGCATTTGCGGTGGTCACCATCATCTGGTTCTTTGCTGGCTTGTTCGAGAGCGAGACCCTCCTCGGGATTCTCGCAATTCCGGCCGCGATCACCGGGCTGGCAACGGCGGGCTACACCGCGTTCCTCTTTGCCCAATGCGAAGGTCGCGACCTGTGGCAAACGCCTTTGCTGTTGCCGATGCTTCTCGCCCGTGCGGTCACGGCGGGCGCGGCAACGTGGCTCATTGCCGACGTCGTGCTCGACGTTCCCTCACCTGACGCCGTGCGCTGGGCCCTCATCGGCGGTGTCGTCGCGGTCCTTGCCATCAGCTGGATGGAAACGGTCAGCCACGGCAGTCGCCATGTCGAGATTGCTGTTCACAACATGGTCCAGGGTGAATTCGGCTCGCTCTTTTGGGGCGGCATCCTCCTCGGAGTCGTCGTGCCACTCATCTTGGGAATCATCGCCCTCGTGGTTTCGTCATCGAGCGCAGCGGTGGCACTCGGCGCTCTCGCTGGCATCTTCGCCCTCATTGGCATGTTCCTCTCCGAAACCGCCTTCGTCCGCGCCGGCCAATCCGTCCCCCTCTCCTGAAAATTCCTGCATCTGACCACGCTGATTGTGGGTAGATGCAGGAATTTTGGAAAGAAAGCCCCGACATGACTGATCTCCGCAAGTACCCGCCACTCGAAGACTGGCACGACGTCACGAGCCTCGACGCAAAGGCCTGGCCCGACAAGGTCGAAAAGCACCACACCCTCGTCCCCACGAGCTGCTTTAACTGCGAAGCCGGATGTGGATTGACGGCGTGGTTCAACAAAGACACAGGCGAGATCGAAAAGGTCGAGGGCAACCCGGAGCATCCGGCGAGCCGCGGGCGCAACTGCGCGAAGGGTCCCGCGACCCTGAACCAGATCTATGACCCCGAGCGAATCATGTTCCCGATGAAACGCGTCGGCGAGCGTGGCTCTGGCGGCTGGGAGCGGATCAGCTGGGATCAAGCGCTCGAAGAGCTCGGCGGACGTCTCCGCAAGGCCTTCACCGAAGACCGCCACAACGAGGTCATGTACCACGTGGGTCGCCCGGGCGAAGAGGGCTACACCAACCGTGTACTCCAGGCATGGGGAGTCGATGGCCACAACAGCCACACCAACATCTGCAGCTCGAATGCTCGTATTGGCTACCAGAGCTGGATGGGTCACGACCGGCCGTCGGCCGACTACGCAAACGCTGAGGTCATCTTCTTGATCTCGGCTCATCTCGAATCGGGCCACTACTTCAACCCGCACGCCCAGCGCATCATCGAGGCCCAGTCGAAGGGTGCCACGGTCATTGTGTGCGACCCGCGGCTCAGCAACACCGGCTCCAAGGCCGACCACTGGCTGCCGACGTGGCCCGGCACCGAACCGTTCTTGTGCTTGTCGATCATTCACGAGCTGCTCGAAAACGACACGTGGAACAAAGAGTTCGTCGAGCGTTGGGTGAACTGGGAGACCTTCCTCGCCGAAGAGTTCCCCGACATGGCCAACGAGTTTGCATCGGTCGGCCCTGCGCTCAAAGAGCACTACGCCGAGTACACCCCCGAGCGTGCCGAGCACATCACCGGCATCCCTGCCGAGCAGATCCGCGAGATCGCCTCGATCATCGGCAAGCACCCAACCAAGTTCGCGTCGCACAACTGGCGTGCTGCGGGTGCGGGCAACATGGGTGGCTGGCAGGTGGCCCGCTGCCTGTTCTTCATTGCCGTGATGACCGGCTCGGTCGCGACAGAGGGCGGCACGTCGGGCAATGGGTGGAACAAGTTCAAGCCGGCAGCGCCGCTCGGCGCTCCTGGTATTGAACGCTGGAACGATCTCGAATGGCCCAAAGAGTTCCCGCTCTCGTATCACGAGATGTCGATCCTGCTGCCGCACTTCCTCAACGAGGGACGCGGCAAGCTCGACACCTATTTCAGTCGTGTCTACAACCCGATCTGGACGAACCCCGACGGCTTTAGCTGGATGGAGGCCCTCACCGACCCCGAGAAGGTCGAGTGCCATGTGGCCCTCACCCCGACCTGGAACGAGACGGCCTGGTTTGCTGACTACGTGCTGCCCATGGGCGTCGGCGCCGAGCGACACGACGTTGTTAGTTATGAGACGCACCAGGGTCGTTGGATTGCGTTTCGCCAAAGCGTGTTCCGTCGCTTCGCCGAGATCCAGGGCGAGGAGGTAACCGACGAGTCACGCACGCACGAGTTCAACCCCGGTGAGGTCTGGGAAGAGAACGAGTTCTGGATCGACCTGAGCTGGGCGATCGACCCCGATGGCGACCTCGGTATACGTCAGTGGTTCGAATCGAAGAAGAACCCGGGCAAGCCCATCGGTGTCGATGAGTATTACGAGATCATGTTCACCGAGAACGTGCCAGGCCTCGCCGAAGAGGCCGAGGCAGCGGGGGAGAGCCCGCTTGAGTACATGCGAAACCGTGGCGCCTATTCGATTCCCGGCGATCAGGAAACGCCCTACGAGCGCGACATCGATCAATCGGTAATCGAGGGTTGCACGAAGGACGAGACCGGCGTCTATCGCAAGCCCGGCACCGCCGGTAGCTGGGATGGCACGCCCGAAGGCCTCGCCGACATCAAACTGCAAGGCCTTGGCGATGGTTCGCCGGCGATCGAGATCGACGGCGAACTCAAAGAGGGTTTCGTCACGCCGTCGAAGAAGCTCGAACTCTATTCAACGACCTTGAAGGAGTGGGGCTGGCCCGAATACGCCACGCCGAAATGGATCCCGAGCCACGTGCATTGGGAAGAGCTTGATATGGCCGGAACCGAGCGCATCTTGTTGCCGACATGGCGCATCCCGACGCTCATCCACACTCGCTCGGCGAACTCGAAGTGGCTTGCCGAGATCAGTCACCGCCATCCGCTGTGGATGCATCCCGAAGACGCCGAGAAGCTCGGCATTGCCGAGAATGGCCTCGTGCGCATCACCACCCGCATTGGCCACTTCGTGATCAGTGCATGGCAGACCGAGGGCATCCGTCCCGGCGTTGTTGCCGCTTCGCATCACATGGGCCGCTGGCGCCTCGAAGAAGGCAAAGCCCGGTCCTGGGGCGCCGGAAAGGCCGACATTAAGGCGCCATCGGCTTCGCCGCTGGTGGCGAACGGTTTTGGGGCAAGCGACGCTGGCTTCACGACGGCCGGAACCGGTTTCGAAGCAACGGGTGGCGTCTGGAAACTCAAGCGCACCGATGGCATCAGCACATGGGACTCAGACGATGACGACACCAACCGCATTTGGTGGACCGACACCGGTGTTCATCAGAACCTGACGTTCGCTGTCCAGCCCGACCCAATCTCGGGCATGCAGTGCTGGCACCAGCGGGTGCACGTGACCCCGGCAGAAGCTGGCGATCAGTACGGCGATGTTGTGGTCGACACCAACAAGTCACGCGAGGCCTACCTCGAATGGCTCGGCAAGACCCGTCCAGCACCAGGCCCCGGAGGCCTGCGCCGACCGCTTTGGTACGCCCGCCCACTCAAGCCCACCGCGCCGACCTATCTCAGCCCCGACGCCTAGGCCGAACTGCAACACCTAGGGACAGTCCCCAAGTGTCCCACTACGCTTCGATTCGATCTGGTGCTTGGTGATTTTTCGGCGCGGTAGCGTGGTCGATTCGGCACTTGGCTTCGATTATCCGTACGGAGGGTGGCCATGTACTCTCAAGAAATGCCCGCCACACCCCCCCCGAGGCGCACCTCCAGGGGTGGCAATCAGGAGACCTTCATGCACTATTTCGCGGATGTAGCCGTGGAAGCCGCAACGCTGGCAGGAAAGCACCTCGTCGAGAACTTCCGAGACCATCGTGTCTCGGTTTTTGGGACGGACATTTCGTCGGTTGAGAACCGAAGCATGGACAAAGAGGTCACCTCGGCTCGCGACCATGAGGCCGATGAATTCATCATCGAACACCTCGCAAGTCGCTGCCCGGATCACAATCTGCTCACCGAGGAAACCGACCTGATCGACAACGGAAGCGATTTCACCTGGATCGTCGACCCGCTCGATGGCAGCAGCAACTTCTTGAATCACAATCCCTTCTTTGCTGTCTCGATCGCGCTCGCCTACGAGAACCGGCCGATTACCGGCGTGATCTTCGCCCCGTATCTCGAAGGG
>CAZMYN010000184.1:0-6764 GCA_964570495.1 uncultured Acidimicrobiales bacterium
CCTGTACGACGAAGCCGCCGAAAACAGCACCGTCAGGTACAGCAGCCGCGAGGGCAACAACCCACCCGAGTTGAAGATCCTTCAGAACGACTGACGCTACTCCTCGGGGAACCAGGGCCAGTCCGGCGGCTGGCCGTTCTGGACGATTTCCACCTCGCCAGCTACTCGAACCGCGGCCGCAAAGCCGGGGTTCGTTTCAGCACCAAGACCACCATCGATGGTGAACGACAGCGTGTCACCGCCTTCCCCGCAGGGAACCGACTCGATCGTGACCTCACCGAAGGACTCTTGTTCGTTGCTTGAGTACTCGGTCGGGATGCCAGCCTCGCCGTGCATGTCGACCAGGAAGACGACGAACTCTTCAGCTGACGACGGCAACGGATAGGTTCCCGGCGCAAGCTCCGAGGACACGCCCATAAGGACACCGGCACCTTCGTTGGTCTTCCAGATATCTCCGACGATCGCGGTCGCAAAGAGGCCATTGCCGTCGCGGTCATCACACCACAACCAGGTTTCGTTGGTATTCAAGCGCGCGAGGTCTACCGGGTTTCCCTCGCTGGCCACAGGTTGAGTCGCCGTGGGGTCGTCGGGCAGACCAGGTAGCTGAAACGCCAGGCCGAAGAGCTCTGCGGTGAGGGGCTCATCGGGAAGGGGCTCGCTGGTGACCGTCTCGGTAGCGGCCGGGGTCTCGGGCGCAGGCGCCACCTCGGGGTCGGCTCCACCACCGCAGGCGGCGAGTGCCACCGCTGCGGTCAACCAAACGGGCCATCGTAAATATCTCATGGAGCCAATGTAGCGACCCCCGCTGCACGGATCTGGCAGGGCCCAGGTCTACCAAATTTCGCCCGATTTCGCTCTCACGCACATTGCACGGTTGCCGACATGGATCACGTGAAGGCAATCTGGCAACGGGCAGCGAACTTTCTCACCGCTCTGCGGGCCGGCGATCCGGTCGCGACGTGGCTGAGCCAGACGTCGCCGATGCTGTTGATCGTCCCGCTCTCGCTGTGGCTTTCGAGCAAGCAGGGCAACCTGTTGCCGACGATCTTGGTGTGGGGCATCGGCTCAGCGCTCTCCAACATTTTGTGGATTCCGCACCTGCGCCGCAATCAACATCCACCGCCTGGCACATCGCAAAGCGTGGCCGCCGCCACATCACTTGGCGGAATCGCGGTAGTCCCATCGACGTGGCTGCTCTTGTCGATATTCATTGCGCTCGGGGTCATCTTGGGCATTGTTTCGGGTGGACGACGACACCCTACGTTCCAGTTCGTCTGCCTCCTCGTAGGTACCTACATCGCGGTAGCCACCGGCATAAGTGAGCTGGCACCGTGGGTCATATTCGTGCTCCTAATCGTTCCGTTCGCGTTCGCTGCCAGAGCCTTCGTCGCCGCCGAGCTCGCTCAGCAACAACGCCGCATCCACACTGCGCTCTCCACCACAGGTGCAACTGCCTGGGACATCGACTCCAGTGGAGTCGTTCAGGGCATTCTCGGCACCCCGATCGAACGGGTCGAGGTCGGTACGCGCTTGTCTGATCTGATTCACCCCGACGATCGGCGTCCCACCAGACCTGAGCCCGGCGCCCGTCTCGAGTACCGCATTGCTGGAACTGGCGACTCGTGGCGTTGGATTCGCGAAACGGTCGAAGCGGCGTCTCCGAGACAAAGCGAGCGGCGTAGTGGGGTGGTCGACACGACCGATGAGAAGGCCGCTAGCAATCGAGACAGGCGACTCGCGGTCATGGACCAACTCACCGAGATACCCAATCGCGCCGAGCACATCGAACGGGCCGAAGCAATGGCGAGCAAGGGGAGCGGTCACCTTATCCTCGTCGACCTCGATGACTTCAAGAGAGTGAACGACACCCTCGGCCATTCCGTTGGCGACATGGTGCTCAAACACGTCGCGGCTCGCCTCGCCGCGGTCGACCCGGTCGCCCACATTTCGCGACTCGGCGGAGACGAGTTCGCGTGCCTCATTTCCGGAGATGCCGACACGGCCAACCACCGAGCGAGCCGACTCACTGAAGCCGCAGCGAAACCCCTGACGATCCAGTCGATGATCGTCTACTCGGGCGCGAGCGCCGGCGTTGCCCCATTCGCCTCGGGAGTTGCCGCAGACGAAGTTCGACGTCGGGCCGGCGTTGCTCTTCACGCGGCCAAGGCCAACGCGAAGAACGTGGTGTTCTATGACGACGCACTTGAAGTCGAGTCGCGTCGCCGTCAGCGGCTCGCAACAGAGCTGCCCTTGGCGCTGACCAACACCAACAACGAGTTCGTGGTGTTTCACCAACCAAAGCTGGACCTCCAGCTCGGCAGCGTTGTTGGATACGAGGCACTGGTGCGTTGGCGACACCCCGAGTTTGGGATCCTGGGCCCCTTCGATTTTCTTGATCTGATCGCCGTAGGCGGCCATCATCGCTTGCTGTATCCGCTCGTACTCGAACAGGCATTGGCCGATCTCGTGACATTGTCCGCCGACAGTGGGCGAGAGCTCACGATGGCGGTCAATGTTCACTCACGGAACCTGCGAGAACCAGATCTTGTCGACCTCACGCTCGCGAGCCTCGACCTGTTCGGCCTTAGCCCCGAGCGCTTGACGTTGGAGCTCACCGAGGATGCTCTCGTCGCCGACGACAAGGCCGTTCTTGACGCATTGTTCGAGCTCCACGACGCAGGTGTGCGGCTCAGCGTCGATGACTTTGGCACCGGGTTCAGTTCCTTGTCGTACCTGAGCCGACTGCCGGTCTCTGAAGTCAAGCTTGACCGGTCGCTGGTCAGTGAGATCGACACCTCCGCACGCGGGCGAGCTGTTGCTGAATCGGTACTTGGCTTGGCCGCTCGTCTCGATATGCGGGTGGTGGCCGAGGGTATCGAAGAGGGCGCAACGCTCGAATATCTCGCCGACCGAGGCTGCCCGCTCGGACAGGGCTACTTCATTGGACGCCCGGCGCCAGTCGAGGCCTGGATCGAACAAAGGACCGCGGCGGCCTAGCGAATTCGAGGGCTAGCGATTCAGGGGATTGTGGGTAAATCGCCGCACGCCATCGGGCCGAAGTCGTAGCCGTTCACGAAGCTCCGCCCCGAACAAGGCCACTTGTCTCCCTGGTGTCACGACGTCGGTGTTGTCGAGAGAGGGCCATCCGTTGATCGCACATCCCCGGAGCCCAAAGGTCTGTTGCATCATCACCGGAGCGCGGACCTCCGACGAGCAATTTGCCGGTTGCACGTGGCCCTTTCCAAGGAAGTGACCCACTTCGTGATTGACCAAGTAACGGCGGTACTCGTCGACGTCGTTGTCATAGCTGGCGTGATAGACATCGGGGCCTCGTTGCCAGCGATCGACATTCAAAATGACTTGGCTATCGCGCCGGCACGACAGCTTGCCGACCGTGTTGAGGGGGAGGCACAACTGGTCCGTCGTCGCCGGTGTAGCAACGGAGACCAACAGGTCTGGCTCCACATCGGCCACAACCCGAAAGGTGACGTCCTCGCTAGCTTTCCAGCCGCGGTCGTCGTTGAGGATCTCCGAGACGGTCGCCGCGACAGCGTCTGGCTCCAGTGCCAGTCCGCTTTCGATGCGAACGTTCACTCGAACAACTCGTTGAGCCTCGCCGGAGACCGCGGCGCCCTCGAATGTCCCGTAGGTCCACGTCGGCGCATTCGCCGATGCCCAGTCCGGCGCGAAAAGCACCACGAACCCCGCGATCACTACCATCAACCACGAACGGTGCCTCGACATTGGCTACATGATGTCATGGCATGTGGCGCGCTCGAGCGATAGCGCCGCGTCTCTGCGTTGCGGTGGCGTCTAGCTCGCGGCGTCTTCGAACGTCTCGGCTTCGACGACGTCGCGCAGTTCGTCGGTATCGCCCGCTTCACCGAGACATGTCAAGCATTCCTCGGGCAGCGTGGTGTGGAAGAGGGTTCCGCGGTGATCGCCCATGGCCTCGGCAAGGGTTTCTGGATCGGTGTCCTTGACCAGCAGGAACAGCGCCGAGTTGCCGGGTTCGAGTTCTGCGCTCAGCGAGTCGATGAAGTCGTTGTCGATGCCGAGGTCGATGTTGCGACCGAGCAACCCAGCAACGGCGTAACCAATGAGCAGCCCGAGTAGTGGTCCACCGAAAAGAATGCCGATGAGAAGACCCCAGAATCCGCCGTAGATGGTCTTTGATCCCTTGGCTGCGCTCTCGAGCGTCTGGCGAATCTTGACCTTGCCGTTGTCCTTCTTGACCGCGACTGCGGCATCTTCGATCGCGACCAGCGGCTTGTGGATGTTCTTTTGTTCTTGGCTCGACACATGCGCCAGGGCTTGCCCAGCCTCTGCGTCGGTCTTGTAACAGAACACAACTAGGTCACTCATCGAACCCGCTCCTTTAGGACGTGGGCCGTGGGCAGCCCGGAGAGTGCACCCTACTGGAGTGGACAGATTTCAGCGAGCCTGAATCGCGGTAAGGGATCGACCAGCGTTAGACGACGCGCGCTCGGTGCTCTTCGACCCTTTTCAACAGCGCAATCGCCCGGGTCTCATTCGGCGCGAGTTCCATGCCAGCAAGAACTGCCTGACGAGCTTCGCACCAGTTGGCGAGCGGCAAGAACGGGTTCTTTTCCGCTTCGATAATCAGGGTTTGTGCCAATTCGAACTGCAGATCCGCACGATTCGGGTCGATGCTCGCTGCTGTTCGAATCGCTGCGACAGCATCGGTCGCCTTGCCTCTGGCGAGCAGAACTCGCGCCCACGCCCGGTGGGCTTCGACGTTGTTCCAGTCTTCGGAGATGAGGTCGATGACGATGTCTCCAGCACGGTCAACATCACCATTCTTGGCGGCTTTAATTGCGGCTTCAGCTCTTAGATCGAGATCCATATAACCGAATGTGGCGGATCACGAGATCCTCCGTTAGATCAAAATGGCCTATTCAGGCCTGTGCGTTCTACCTACAGCTGCCGGGCGATCCGGGGCACGAACCCGCCAACGCTGGCCTACCCTCACAACTCAATGCGCATCGTTAGCTGGAACATCGAGCTTGGACATGACATCGAGCGTGCTGCCGACGAAATCTTGGGACACGTCGAGCTACGCGACGCACACGTCGTCCTCGTCCAAGAGATGAGCCCGCAAAGCGCTGCAACCCTCGCTGAGCGTTTGGGCATGGACTACCTATTTGAGGCTGCCGATACGCATCCGCAGACTCACCAACCCTTCGGCAACGCAATCATGTCTCGGTGGCCGCTCCAGGATCCACAGCATCTTCTGCTCCCGCACGTTGCTCGGGTGGGCGGTCAGCCTCGCTCGGTATTGCTCGCAACGACCACGATCGACGGCACCGACCTTCGGGTCGGAAGTCTTCACCTCGAGACGGTTCTGCTATCGCTGCGGCGGCGCCGACTCCAGCTGGACGAACTTGCCAAATCGCTGCAGCAGACCTCGACGCCGTTGGTCCTTGGCGGAGATTTCAACACGGCGTCGCGGCGAAGCCTGCGCGCATTTGAGGCAATACTCGCCTCGGCGAACCTCACACGGTTATCACCCCTCGATAGCGAGACCTTTCGGCGTTTTCGCCGGCCGTTCGTGCTCGATCACTTCTTTGGGCGCGGTGTCAGACCCACAGATGGCGGTGTGGTGCCAACGGGTCTGGTGAGTGACCACGAACCAATCTGGATCGAGTTCTCGCTGGACCGCTGACGATGACCCTGTCGATGCTCAAGTGCTGTGCAATCAAAAGTGGTATGTCTGCCGACTCAGCCTCAAATCGGATAGGCAATTGACCGATGCTGTCGAATGACGGCGGGAACCGATAACAGCAAGGACACGCCGTGCATCGATCCTCCATTCTCCGAACGCTCGCGGTGGCCTCCGTGTTGGCGTTGGCGTTGACGAGCGCCCCAACGCTCATCAGCGCCCAGTCAGGCCCAGACTTCGACGGCGACGGCATCCCCGATTCAATCGACCTTGACGCCGACGGCGACGGCATTCCCGATGCGGACGAGTTCGGTCCATGCTCGGAATCCGGTCAGATCTCCTATACGCAGAACGAGAACAGCGGCCAGAGCGAAGCCGCCGTGTTGGACCCCGCCAGTGCGGCGTACTTCTCGAACACCTCCGACACCAGCTTGGGTCCGGGCGTCTTTCCAAACCCCAGCTTCGGATTCACCTACCTCTTGGTCGGCGCCGATCAGCCAGATTTGGCCGGAGCTCAGGCAGCCGGCGACTACGTGCAGTTTGGGTTCACGCCATCTCAAACAATCGATCTGAGCCAGGTCAGCTACGGCTTCTTCACCGGATCAGGTGAAGCTGGGATCGACCAGTTCCAGATAGCGCTCGAGGTCGCAACGATGGCGGACTTCTCCGATGGGATCGTGCTGCATCAGGACACCCAGATTGGACAGCTCCCCGCCGGTTATGTGGTCGACGCTCAACCTGCCCTCTCGCAGCGACTCGCTGCTGGAACTCAGTACTTCTTTCGGGCGTATCTCTACAACGAGCAAAACAACGACCCACAAGGTCGAGTTCGTTTCGACGATATGACACTGGACTTCGACGTGGTCTCGTCATGCTTTATCGATACCGATGGTGACGGTTCGCCGGACCATCTTGACCTCGATTCGAATGGCGATGGCATCCCGGATTCCGGGGTGGTCGCGACCACGACGACGACAACCACCACGGTCGCTCCGACCACCACGACCGTTGCACCGACCACCACGACCGTCGCACCGACCACCACCACCGCCGCTCCAACCACCACCACCGTCGCGCCCAC
>CAZMYN010000185.1:0-6760 GCA_964570495.1 uncultured Acidimicrobiales bacterium
ATTTACCGAGCATTCCGCGGTAGCTCAGCTGGCAGAGCATCCGACTGTTAATCGGCAGGTCGTTGGTTCGATCCCAACCCGCGGAGCAAGAATGCCAAGGCCGTCCATACGGGCGGCCTTTGCGCTTCCTCTTTACCTCAAGATGAGCCTGGGTTGCCTACCGCTGGGTCGGCGACTGAACCAGCTCTTTGGCGACCACGGGGTCAATCGACGAGGTAGCCCTTCAAGTGCTCGCTGCGCTGCGGGTGGCGGAGCTTGGCGAGCGTCTTGGCTTCGATTTGGCGAATGCGTTCGCGGGTCACACCGAAGGTCCGGCCGACCTCCTCAAGAGTCCGAGGACGGCCATCGTCAAGACCAAAGCGCAGACGCACCACTTCTTGTTCGCGTGGTGAGAGCTGCCCGAGTACTTGTTTCATTTCGACCCCAAGCATTTTGCGGGTCGCTGCATCGGCTGGGCGAACAGCCTGGGAATCCTCGACAAAATCGGCGAGGCTCGTGTCTTCTTCTGTCCCGACTGGCGTGTCGAGCGACAGCGGATCTTGGGAGATCTTGAGCAGTTCCTCGACCCGTTGCGCAGTCAGGTCGCAGCACTCTGCGAGTTCGTCCATCGTTGGCTCGCGTCCCAGTTCCTGGGTGAGACGCCGCTGCTCGCGACGCACACGGCTCATGACTTCGACCATGTGAACCGGGATCCGAATGGTTCGGGCCTGATCGGCAATCGCTCGGGTAATGGCTTGGCGTATCCACCAGGTGGCATAGGTCGAGAACTTGAAGCCCTTTTGATGATCGAACTTCTCGACCGCTCGCATCAGGCCAAGGTTGCCCTCTTGGATCAGGTCGAGCAGCGGGATGCCGCGGCCGCCGTAGCGTTTGGCGATCGACACGACGAGACGCAGGTTTGCCTGGGTGAGGTCGCCCTTTGCCCGGTCACCGGCGCGAACGCGCCGTTCCAGAAGCGACCGGCGCGACGGCTCGATCGAGTCGAGCGTTTCGGCCGCAGCGTGAAGCGCGAGCTCCTCCTCGGCTTTCATTCCCGTCGCTACCTTCTCGGCGATTCGAACTTCTTCAGCTGCGGTCAGCAGCGGCACTCGCCCGATCTCTTTGAGATACACCCGCGTTGAATCGGTGGAACCTGCCGTTCGCTCGCCAGACAGCGCATGCGTTCGTTCGCGTCGTGCGCGAGCAGCGCCGAGCTCGTCGCGGTCGGAGGGTTTGGCCGCCTCATTCATGTGGCTGCCCGACCTGCACGTCTTCGCGCGTGGCGATCCAGTCGGCGAGGGGCATCAGTTCGCTTAGATCGGTCGTGGGTTCACGCAGGTCGATGACCCACTGACGCAAGAACCTGACGTCGGGCAAGAGTTCCTCGACTTCGCCGGTGACCCGAGCGTGAGTTTCGAGCTCTTTGGCCAAACGATCCGCAGCAAGACCAACCAACCGGGACGCGACCGCGGCCGCGTCGAGATCATCGTCTGGGGAGGCCGCCAACTCAATGAGCAGGTTGCCTTCATCGGCACCGAGCATGTCTACAGCTTCGCGCACCGAGGCCGCTGTGGTCAGTGCTCGGTAAATTTCTCGCCGCATCGGCGTCACGAACAGCACCTCGGAGAAAACGCCCGACGTGTCGGTGTCGCCGCTAGCGACAAGCTGTAGCGCCTGGTCCTCAACGTGATCGCTGCCGCGTTGGGGCATGGGAAGCTGCGGCGCTTCAGCCACCAGCCGCCCGCGCGGTGACTGTCGTGGGTTTCTGACCATTTCCCGTAGACGGTCGGCATCCATGCGGCACCGGTCAGCGATCGTCATGACGTATTGATCTCGAACCAACGCGTTGGGGTGTTGGGCCACAATTGCGAGCGCGTCCTCGGCAGCACGGGCGCGATGTTCGATCGTGTCCATGGAGTGCTTTGCCAGCTCGCGCTCCAGACGAAACTCCAAGAATGACAGCGCCTTGGTGATCGAGGCCTGCAATCGTTCAGGGTCCTCGCGGGACAAGTCGTCGGGATCTACACCGGTGGGCAGGTCAGCGACGAGCACCTCGATCTCATACTTCTGTTCCCATTCAAAGACCCGATCCGCCGCGGCCTTGCCAGCGTCGTCGGCATCAAAGGCGAGCACGATGCGGTTGGTGAAGCGCTTGAGGAGTTTCAAGTGGTCGTCGGTGAGCGCGGTTCCACAGGTCGCAACGGCGGTGTGAATGCCCGCACGCCCAAAGCCCGTGACGTCGGTATAGCCCTCGCAGATGATGGCCTCACTGCTCGAAACAATGTGTTCCTTCGCCCAATTGAGCCCGTACAGCACTCGGCTCTTTGAGTAGACGGCGCATTCTTGGCTGTTGATGTACTTGGCGCCCTCTCCCCCGGGCATGATGCGCCCACCAAAGCCCACGGCATCGCCGCGTTCGTCGAAGACAGGGAACACGATGCGACCGCGCTGCCAGTCCATTTGCTTGCCGATGCTGTTCATCTTGCCGAGGCCCGAATCGACAAGATCCTTGTCGTTGATTCGCAGCTTCTTTGCCAAGAAATCCCAACCCTCGGGTGCAAATCCGACCTTGTAGCGCCGCACCATCTCGCCATCGAATCCACGTTGGCGCAGATAGTCGCGTGCGGGGCCAGCGTCGGGGTGCGACAAGAGATGCTCGTGGTAAGTCTCGACGGCCTTGCCGACGTGGCCCATGAGTTGCTTCTTGCGGGTGCGTGCTGCTCCTTCGTTGGCATCGGTGTAGCGCAACGTGATGCCCGCACGCCGGGCCAAATGCTCGATCGCGCCGGGGAAATCGAGATGTTCGAGCTCGCGCACAAAGGTGATCGAATCGCCAGACTTCTTGCAGCCAAAGCAGTGGTACAACCCCTCTTCGGCGTTGACCGAGAACGAGCCGGTCTTTTCGTTGTGGAACGGGCACAGCCCTGACCAGCGTCGCCCCACCCGCTTGAGCTGGGTGTGCTCGGTTACGAGCTTTACGATGTCCGTCGATTGACGGACCCGCTCGACGTCCTCGTCCACGATGCCCATATGGCCAAGCTACTGCGCTCGTCTGACCTTTGGTCATGCGAGGAAATTGGGCCCAGATCTGGCAACGCCAAACCTGTGGCGAAGTTAGTGTTTCGCAATGCCCGATTCCGTCGATGCCCTCGCCAGTGAACTTGCCTCGATCGTCGCCGCTGTGCTCGGCGAGCACTCCGAGGCGCCCATGTTTGGAGACCTCGACTCTCGACTAGCCCAATTGCCGCCCTCCGAGCCCGTTCGCGCCATCACCAACCCAACAGTCGCGCAGTGGCTTGAGCCCGCGGTCATCGCCTGCACCGGACCCTGGAACGACCTCGCGCACTTGTTGCTCGCCGCCAGCACGAACCTGCCGTGGCTTCGCTCGTATGAAAACCTCGAGCCCTCAAGCAGACTCGATGCCTTTCAGCAGCACTACAGCTTCCAGCTGCTCGCAGGCCCGACGTTTCGAGGCTATGAGCCCGCGCTTGGCGACACTTCGCTGCTGGCGGGCTTCACGCTCCAAGCGCCCAACGTCATCTACCCCGCTCACCATCATGAAGCTCCCGAGATCTACGGGGTCATCAGTGGCACGCTCGACTGGCAGGTTGGCGACAGCTGGCGTCAGGTCGGCCCCGGCGACGTCATTGTTCACCGACCACACGAATCCCATGCAATGCACACCGGTGCCGAGCCAGCGCTCACGTGGGTGGCATGGCCGCACAGCCCGGACTGCCACGTGTACATGCCCAGCCTCGATCCCGCCGACCAATCCATGGCCCCCACCACCTACTGACCCTGCCCTCCAAAATTCCTGCATCTACCCACCATATGTGTGGGTAGATGCAGGAATTTTGGAGGTGTGAGGGTTAGTTGGGGAGGCGCTCGCTCAGGTAGTTGACGAGCTGATCGATCGCGACGCGGTCCTGTTCACGACTGTCGCGCTCGCGCACCGTCACTGCCTTGTCTTCGAGCGTGTCGAAGTCGACCGTCACGCAGTACGGGGTGCCGATTTCATCTTGGCGGGCGTAGCGCTTGCCGATCGACTGGGTCTCGTCGTAGTCCGACATCCAGCGGCCCTTCACGAGGTCGAAGACCTCATGGGCCGTCGGTGTAAGCGTGTCCTTCTTCGACAACGGCAACACGGCCACCTTGTAGGGCGCCAGACGAGGGTCGAGGCGTAGCACCGTGCGGGTGTCGTCGTTGACGGTCTCTTCGTCGTAGGCGGCAAGCAGGAACGCAAACGCCGTACGGGTGGCCCCCGCCGCAGGTTCGATCACGTGGGGAATCCACTTCTCATTGGCCTGCTGGTCGAAGTACTCAATGCGCTGGCCACTGTGCTTCGCGTGCTGGGTGAGGTCGTAGTCGCCGCGGTTTGCAACGCCTTCGAGTTCGTCCCAGCCCCACGGGAACTTGTACTCAACATCGGCGGTGCCCGAGCTGTAATGGCTGAGTTCATCCGCGTCGTGCTCACGCATACGAATGGCGTCTTCGGGCATGCCGAGATCGAGATACCAGGCCATCCGTTCGGCCTTCCAGTACTCGTACCACTGCTGGCTTTCGGCTGGAGGAACGAAGTACTCCATCTCCATCTGTTCGAACTCGCGGGTACGGAAGACAAAGTTGCCCGGCGTGATCTCGTTGCGGAAACTCTTGCCGATCTGAGCAATGCCGAACGGCGGCTTCTTACGGCTGGTGTTCAGCACGTTCATAAAGTCGACGAACATGCCTTGCGCGGTTTCGGGTCGAAGGTAGACCTCGTGACCTGAACCCTCGACCGGACCAGCGTGGGTTTTGAACATGAGATTGAATGCACGCGGCTCGGTAAAGGAGCCCTCAGCTCCACAATCCGGGCACACGTTCTCGTCTTCGAGCTTGTCGAGACGGTGCCGGGTGTTGCACTCGGTGCAATCGACGAGTGGGTCACTGAAGTTCGCGAGGTGACCCGAGGCTTCCCAGACAGCGGGAGGCGAAAGGATCGCCGCGTCGAGGCCGACAACGTCGTGGCGCATCTGCACCATCGAACGCCACCACTGATCCTTGACGTTGCGCAACAACAGCACGCCGATGGGGCCATAGTCGTACGTGGAGCGGAAACCGCCGTAGATCTCCGCCGACTGGAACACGATCCCCCTGCGCTTAGACAGGTTGACGATCTTGTCGAATAGTTCGGAATCTGGGGTCTCACTCATTCGAATGAGGCTATCTATACCTACGCTTGTTCGAGCACGGTCGATGAGCGGAGGCGACGCTCAAGGTTGTGTTCGAGCAGACGCTGGGCCAGCGAGTCGAACTCGCGTGTGGCTGGCGACGGGGCTTGGTTGAGAACAGCGCCCATTTGCCCTCGTAGCGCCAGGTGCAAGAGCGCAGAGGCATCGACACTCAGCGGGAAACCCGTCCGACATGAGCCGCACGATGCACCACCGTCGACGATCGAGAAGTGCGTGAGGTCGCTATCGGAGCCGCACAGGACGCAGACGTCGATCGACGGGGCCAGGCCCTCGACCGCGAGCAACTTCAAGAAGAACCCGGCGACAACCAAGTGACTGTCCGATTCGCTGACGGTGTGTAGCGCCCGCGCCAACATGGTGTAGAGCTTCTCGTTTGGTTCGTGGTCTTGGGCAACGACTTCGACGGCTTCGAGCATCGAAGACGCACGGGCAAACAATTCGAGGTCGGAGCGGAGCACCGGGAAGCGGTCGATGCTCTCGACCTGGGTCAAGGTGTGAAGCTCGCCTTTGCCTCGGTAGAGCTGCACTTGAAGGTGGTTGGTCGGCTCGACACGAGAACCGAAGCGACTGCGCGTTTTGCGGACGCCCTTGGCAACGCAACGGACCTTGCCGTTCTGCTGGGTCATGAGGCTGACGATCCGGTCCGATTCGCCGAGCTTCCAGGTGCGCAGGACAACCGCATTGTCGCGGTACAGACCAACCGAGCGCTCGCGGCTCACGCCGTGACGCCCCCGTAGCGGCGCGTGCGGTTCTGGAATTCGTGCACCGCATCGAACAGGTGCGTGCGGTTGAAATCGGGCCAGAGAGTGTCGGTGAAAACCATCTCGGAGTAGGCGAGTTGCCACAACAAGAAGTTCGACGTGCGGAACTCTCCGGACGTGCGGATCATCAGGTCGACCTCGGGCATTTGTGAATCGTAGAGATGACGGCTGATCATCTTCTCGTTCACCTTCTCGGGTGATACGCCGGCCTTCATCATGCTCTTCACCGCATCGACCATCTCGGCTCGACCGCCGTAGTTGAACGCGATCGTGAACACGAGCTTGCGATTGTTCTTCGTGAGCTCGCGAGCTTCGTTCATCCGCTTGGTGAGCCGCTTAGGCACCCGCCAGTCGGTTCGCCCGACAAAGCGGATCTGCACGCCCATCTCGTGCAGCTCGTCTTGGCGGCGCTGCAAAATGTCTTCGTTGAACCCGATAAGGAACTTCACCTCGTCGGGAGGCCGTTTCCAGTTCTCGGTGCTGAACGCGTACACGGTGAGCCATTCAATACCCAGCTCGAGTGCGCCTTCGATTGTTTCAATGAGCGAGTGCTCGCCCATCTTGTGGCCCTCGATTCGAGGCAGCCCGCGCTGCTCTGCCCAGCGGCCGTTGCCATCCATTACGCAGGCAACATGTTTGGGAACCCCTTTGGGGTCGATCGAAACCATCAGGTGCAAGTTACTCCCCTGGTTCACCCCTCAGTGCACATTGACATCTTCTCTTTATCTCGCTCGACACTTCCGGTCGAGAACCCACCCCAACACTCACGGCCGCTCCGCGAGCTCCGCT
>CAZMYN010000186.1:0-5721 GCA_964570495.1 uncultured Acidimicrobiales bacterium
GATGATTATGGGGGTGGTGATGGCCGGGGCCGTGGTGATGATTATGGGGGTGCTGGTGGCCGGGGCCGTGGTGATGATTGTGGGGGTGGTGGTGACCGGGACTGTGCTGGTGATGCTCGTGGTGGTTGCCGGGGTGGTGCTTGTGGTGGTTGCCGGGGTGATGCTCGTGGTCGTGACGGTACTCGGCACAAAAATCGATTCCGGGCTAGTTAACGGCGGTCCGGTCACGATGACCGGTGTTGTGGTTGGGGTGTTGGTGGTGATCGGTCCCGTGGTGGTGGTGGTTTCGGCTGGGGGTTGCTCGACGACGACGGCGGGTTGTTCAAAGGCGATTTGTGGTGGGAGTGTGGTGGTAGGGCTGGGGGCGATGGTGCTGAGGGTGATGGCGGTTGCGGCCATGGCGCCAGCGACGGTGGCAGCGGGGACGGATGCAACGGAAGCGATGCCGAGGGTGTGGGGGAGTTCGAGGAGCCAGCCCAGGAATCCTGCTCGGCTGGTGTTGCGGATGCCGGCTTGTAGAAAGGCGCGAACGATGACGGGGTCGAATTGGGTGCCGGCGTTGTCGACGAGTTCTTTGCGTGCGAACTCGATGGGTTGGGGCTCCTTGTAGCTGCGTTTGGAGGTGATTACGTCGTAGGCGTCTGCGACAGAGCAGATCCGTCCGGCGAGGCTGATGTCGGTCCCGGAGAGGCCGTTTGGATAGCCGGTGCCGTCCCAGCGTTCGTGGTGGTGGTTGGCAGCGCCGATCCAGGGGCCGAGGAAGTTCGTGAGAGGTTCGAGGAAGTCCGCGCCCATGGCGGGGTGGGTCTTGAGGACTTCCCATTCTTCCTTGGTGGGGCGGCCTTCTTTTTGAAGGATTTCTGAGGGGACTGAGAGTTTGCCGACATCGTGGAGGATGAGGCCCCAGCGGAGTTTGTTGAGGTCTTCCTCGGAGAGGCCCATTTCGGTGCCGATTATTTCGCCGTATGCGCGGACTCGTTCGATGTGGCCTCGGGTGAGTCGGTCGTGTTTGTTGAAGGCGGTGATGAGGGTGATTGCTTCGCGGGCTGCTTCGCCCTCATCGTTGGGGAGGGTCGGGATGGCTTCTTTGAGCTTTTTGGTTCCGCCAGCGCGCAGCGCGGTGCCGAATCGAGAGGGGGCGTGGTCGGGGAAGACCAACGTCAACGACAGCAGCGAGGTGAGAGGAACAAACCGTTGGGCGATGAGCGCGAAGGTGCGGGCGACTACGAGTGACACGAGTAGTGCCTGCAGGATCCAGATGGGTAGGCGCAGCCAGCTATCGGCTTCGAAAAAGAGTGGGGCAAGCGCGCGAACGGCGATCCATGCGAACACGGCGGGCGCGATGAAGATCAGCACTCGTATGCCTCGCGCTAACCAAGGGCGCCCGTTCCATGTATTGGTAGTCACCAACTAGCCAATCGGTCTGTACATGGCTCGGCTATAGCCAAGGATTGGTACATTTGCCGAGGCGCGCCGAAGCAGTGGGTTTGGATGACCCAAGCCACTTGCTCCAGTGTGTTCGATTGCGCTGCCATACAAAGTGTTTTCGACATTCGACATGTCCGAACTAAAGAGCAGTTCGAACTACGCGTGTAGCGACGGGTATGCCGTATGCACCAGCTGCAGCCACAAAACGTAGGTATTTGGCTCTACAACATGGGGCGAGGGAAAACTCCTATACGCCTCTACCCGATTCGGTGCCGACAGGCGCCGGGTCAGGTCGACTCCTACGAGGTCTACGCCGCGTTGGCGCGGAGATCGGCGATATCGGCCCACTCCAGGGCTTGGGCGTGGGTTGCCTCGAGTACTACCCGCGGAGCGACACCGGCTTCGAAGGCGTCGACCCACCTGCTCGCGCAAAGACACCAGCGGTCTCCGGCGTTTAGGCCCGCAAAGCCATATTCCGGGCGAGGGGTGGACAGGTCATTTCCTTGTTCCTTTGAGAACTGCAAAAAGGCATCGGTAACGATGGCACAAACGATGTGGAAGCCCCCGTCCTGCGGGTGAGTTTCACAGCACCCGTTTCGGGTGAATCCGGTGAGCGGGTTCGTGCTGCACGACTCGAGCTCACTCCCGAGAACATTCTTCGCCATACCTGAGTCTGCCAACGCTCTTGTTGGTTGCCACAACTTCTCACCAGGTCTGTCACAGCTCGCATCTACTATGGCGGTCGATGCTGATCTCGCAAGTTCCGGCCGGACGCACCTACACAATCGCGGTTCGCGATGCGATCGCCGAGGCGAAAGCTGGAGACCCCTTACGTGCGGTTCGCGTGGTCGTCCCGTCCAATATTGCTGGCCTCAGCCTGCGGCGAATGTTGGGTTCGGCGTTGCTTACCGAGAGTGGGTCCTTACTCGCCAGCCAGGGCATCGCGAACGTCAGTTTCTCTACGCCGTTCCAGTTCGCCTCGTCGCTCGCGGCGCCATCGCTTGCTGCATCGGGTCAACGCCCGCTCACCACCCCGGTCCTCGCTGCGGCCGTGCGCCATGTGCTCTCGACGAATCCGGGCCGCTTTGGTGCGGTTGCCGAACATGTAGCCACCGAAACCGCCCTCATTCGGGCCTATGGCGAGATCACCGAAATGCCTCCAGCGAAACGACGGGCACTTGCCGACAATGCGTCTGCACGCACCAACGACCTGCTCAGCTTTGTCGAGGCGGTCGGGGAGCACCTGCAATCGGGTTCGTCGCTTCGATTCCACGACGAATACGCGGTTCTGCACGCAGCTGCGGCTGCACTAGATAAGGCGCCGGTCGATGAGGCCATCGTGTTGGCGGGCCCGTTTAGCCAAGGATTGGCCGCCCTCGAGTTCTTGCAATCGGTTGCCTCGCACCTCTCGACTCGAATGGTCTTGTCGCTCACCGGCGATGTCGAGGTCGACGACGCAAGTCGGGGCCAGGCCCAGCTCATCAGCGGCGAGTCGGTCGATGCGGCCACTGCCAACCTTGCGTTGCCTACGCACATGTTTCCCACCGCCGACCCCGACGAGGAGGTGCGGGCCGTTGTTCGTCAGATCCTCACCGCAGCCGAGCGCGGCGTGCGCTTCGACCGCATGGCCGTATTCGTGCCCGTGCGATCGCCTTACCTTCGTTCGATTCGTGAGCAGTTCGAGCAAGCCAACATTCCAAGTGCCGGCCCCGATCACCGCACGTTGGGCGACTCGATGGTTGGGCGGCTGCTGTTGAGGCTGTTGGGCATTGCCGACTCGGCGCTGTCAGCAACCCCCGACAAGCGCTTCGAACGCGAAAGCGTGCTCGCGCTGGTCGAGGCAGCGCCGCTGCGTGGCCCCGACGGTCGGCGCATTCGCTCGGGGCCGTGGGAAAACATCTCACGGTCGGCGGGCGTGGTGTCGGGCATCGACGACTGGACCGACCGCCTCACCTCACACGAAACATCGCTTACCAAGCGGCTCGACGACGACCGCGCAGAGCTGTCGGCGGGTGCGCGTTCTGGGTTCGAACGAGAGCGCAAAGCTGTGGTCGAGCTACGTCAGTTCGCCGAGTGGTTGGCAGCGCTCACCGAACCTGGCGAGGTTGGGCAGTCGTGGTCGCAGCGCGCTGCCTGGGCCCGCCAAACCTTGGAACAATTGCTGCCAGCCGAGAGTCGACGCAGCAGCTGGCCCGAAACCGAGGTCGAGGCCGCCGAACGAGTCGACAAACTTCTTACTCGCGTTGGCGTCCTCGACGAGATCGAACCCAACCTCACTTCGGCTGCGTTCCTTCGGGCCATCCAACTCGAACTCGACGCTCCCGCTGGCCGTCGTGGACGATTCGGCACGGGTGTGTTGGTTGCGCCGTTGGCGTCAGCCATTGCCCTCGACCTCGACGAAGTCTTCGTACTGGGCATGGCCGAGGGCGTGTGCCCGCGCCCCATCCGTGAAGACACGTTGCTGCCCGACGCCGAGCGAGCCTTCACCGATGGGGGACTACTCACTCGACTCGACCGAATTCGCGAAGAACGTCAGCGCTATCTGCACGCCTTGGCGTCGGGTAGCGCATCGGCCACCCTCGTCTTCCCTCGTGGCGATCACCGCTCCGGACGCCAACGCACGGCGTCGCGGTGGTGGGTCGATGCCGTCCGTGAGCTGAGCGGCGACCCCGAAATCAACTCAGAAACATGGCATGGGGCCCCGCTGTTCTCGGGCATGTCGGCTGGCTCCTACCAGCAAGCTCTCACAACCGCAGTCGGTGCTGGCATGGCGACGTCGGCCGCCGACTACCAGCTACATCTCGTGCACGCAGCCCAACTGCAAGGTCTCGATCCGTTGGCCGATGACTCACAGTTTGAACTTTCTGGCGCTGTTCGGCGCGGCCTCGACCTCACATCGAACCGACTGTCGGGGTTCAACCGATTCAACGGCGACTTGGGCGACATCAACGTTCCTCCGGTCGTCGCCGCCACCAAGCCCATCAGTTCGAGTCGTTTGGAGTCTTGGGCGAAATGCCCGCGCAGGTTCTTCTTTGAGCAACTCCTGCGGCTCGGCGAGATCGAGCGCCCAGAGGAGATCTCCGAACTCAGCGCAATGGACAAGGGCAACCTGTATCACCAGATCCTCGAAGACTTCATCGCCGAATCGTTGCCCGGCGCCGCGCACGCCTTCGACGACCCGAATTACATCTGGACCAACGACGACCGAACCCGATTGTTTGCCATTGCCGAGGCGCGCTACGACGAATACGAAAAACTCGGTCGCACCGGGCGTCCAATCTTGTGGGCGATCAAGAAAGAAGAGACCAACGCCGACCTCGATGCGTTCCTTCGCGCCGACAACAAGATGCGTGCCGAGATGCAGTCGTTACCCGAAGAGGTCGAGATGGCCTTTGGCCTGCCCAACCGCACTACTTCGGTTGACGAGCCGGCCGCTGAGGTCACGCTTCCCGATGGGCGCGTGCTGCGGTTGCGTGGCTTCATCGATCGGCTCGACCGACGCGCCAGCGGCGACGTTCCCATCGTGCACGACTACAAAACCGGCGGTGACAAGGGGCAAGAACAAAAGAAGTTCGACGAGGACGCCGTTCTTGGCGGCACCAAGCTTCAGCTCGGCGTGTACGCCGAGGCGGCCAGGCAGCGATTCGATACTGACCGGGCCGAGGCCTACTACTGGTTCACCTCCGCGAAGGGGAAGTTCAAACGCGTTGGTTACGCATGGACTAGCGACAAGAGCGCACGCTTCACCGATGCCATCGAAACGATTGTCGAGGGCATCGAACGGGGAGACTTCCCACCTAACCCCGGCGACTTCAACACGTTTTTCGGTGACTTTGACAACTGCGGCTTTTGTCCGTTCACGCGCATTTGTCCCGTCGACCGCGACGAGGAACTCGAGCAGGCGATTCGGTCGGGTCGGCTCGTCGACTACGTGAACATGGGTCAGCCCCCGAGCGACCGAGCGGGGGAGGACACGCCATGAGTAATCACGAAGCACTACTGCTGAACGACCAAAGGTCGCGCACCGCCATTGAGAGCGACCTAAACCGCACGCTCTTCGTCGAAGCCGGTGCCGGCACGGGCAAAACCACAGCGCTCGTTGGTCGAATCGTTGAGCTGGTGCTGACCGACGACTCGTCCGTGCAAGTTCCGCTCAGTCAGATCGCTGCGATCACGTTTACCGAAGCTGCGGCCGCCGAGCTGCGCGAGCGAATTCGCATCAAGTTCGAGGAGGCATTGCGCGATGCGCGGTCCAGCGGCAACGCGGAGCGTGTCAACCGGTGCGAGAAGGCT
>CAZMYN010000186.1:5731-6759 GCA_964570495.1 uncultured Acidimicrobiales bacterium
CGTTGGCCGACGCCGACATCGCTGCCGTGTCGACGCTCCACGCGTTCGCCCAGCGGCTGCTGTCCGAGTTTCCCGTTGAGGTTGGAGTGCCGCCACGGGTGGAGGTCATCGACGAGGTTCGCTCGCAGCTGGCATTCGACCAGCGTTGGTCGGTGTTCCTCGACTCGCTCTACGACGACCCCGACCTCGAAGAGTTCATCGTTCGGGCATCGATCCTTGGCGTGAAGCTCAACGGCCCACAGCTTCGCAACATCGCCCAACAATTCGACGACAACTGGGATCGGTTATTGGACGTGCAGGTTCCGGCCACCCGGCCAACACCAATCGACTTTGCTGGCGTGCGCGAACAGATTCACCTCGTCCGTGAGCTGCCCAAGGAATGCAGCGATCAAGACGACAAGTTCTGCGCCCATATCCGAAACGAGTACGAGCCGGTCTTTAGTCGCTTTGACCAGGCGGCCACCGACCACGAACGGTTGCGGGTAACCCGCGCAATCCCTGGGCTCGGTGTCGCTGGCAACGGGGGCGCTAAAGGGAACTGGAACGGCGACGTTGCTTCAGCAAAGCAGGTCGCCAAAGATCTGTTCGCCTATTGCGAGGAGTTGCTGGCCGTCGTTGCCAGCGACACTCTCACTCAGTTCGCCGGAAAGATTGCCGTGTTCACCCGCGAGTCGGCCGAGGATCGCCGCAGCGAAGGATTGCTCGAGTTCCACGACCTTCTGGTGCTCGCCCACATCTTGCTTCGTACCGCCCCCGAGGCCAGGGCGTTACTGTCCCAGCGCTACCGAGTGCTGATGCTCGACGAATTTCAAGACACCGACCCCATCCAAATCAGTCTCGCACTGTTGTTGGCTTCGTCGGTTGAAGGCCAGTTCGACGGCGCGTGGTCTGACCTTTCACCCAATGACGGTCGGCTGTTCATGGTCGGCGACCCGAAGCAGTCGATCTACCGGTTCCGCCGGGCCGACATTGAGCTCTTCCTAGAAGCGCGTACACGTTTCGCAGAAGGCGAAGTGTCGTTGCAGCGC
>CAZMYN010000187.1:0-6620 GCA_964570495.1 uncultured Acidimicrobiales bacterium
GCCGAGGGTTGGTGGTCGCGAATCGTCGGACCCGGCCTTGCTATCGATACCGATACCTACTTTGTCGTGTGCGCCAACGTCCTTGGCGGGTGCCAAGGAAGCACGGGACCCTCGTCGATCGACCCTGCGACCCAAAAACATTACGGATCGTCGTTCCCGCAGATCACCAATCGAGACATCGTCCGTTCGCAGACCGCCCTTGCCGACGCTCTCGGTGTCGAGCGCTGGTTCAGCGTTGTCGGCGGCTCTATGGGCGGCATGACGACCCTCGAATGGGCGGCGATGTATCCCGAACGCGTGCGTTCAATAGCGCCGATCGCTACGACGCTGGCGGCCTCAGCGCAGCAGATTGCGTGGTCGGCGGTGGGACGGCTCTCGATCGCGAACGACCCAAACTTTGCAAACGGCGACTATTACGACCAAGCCGAGGGTCCGGGTCGAGGACTTGCGATTGCCCGTGAAATCGCCATGATTCACTACCGGAGCGATGCCGAGTGGACCGAGCGCTTCGGTCGCGACCCGCTAGACCGGCTCGACTCGTTCGACCAGTGGGGCCGGTTCCAAATCGAGGGTTACCTCGACCACCACGGCAAAAAGTTCCCCGAGCGCTTCGACGCGAACAGCTACATGGTCTTGAACCGCACGATGGACCTCCACGACATCGGACGCGACCGCGGTGGTCCCTACGCAGCACTCCGTGGCTTCACCGGCCCGTCTATGACGGTTTCGGTTTCCACCGACTTCCTCTATCCGCCGCATCAACAAGCAGCGATGGCCGAGGTTCTGGGCGCCGAGGGCCGCTCGTGCGCCTACCATCACATCGATTCGATCTACGGACATGATGGGTTCCTGGTCGAACACGACAAGCTCGCACCGTTGCTGGAAGAGTTTTTCGCAAAGGTAGCGATCGAGACGACCTGATAGGTCGATCGCGTTGTCGCCGGGCCGATACGATCGTGACGTGATCCTTGCGACCCTCGTTGCCCAACAAGTAGACGAAGGCGACACCGAGGTACTCAATCTGCGTGAGACCGATCCAGCGCTGGGTTCGCTGATCACGCTGCTCATTCTCCTTGGAGTTCTCACCCTGGTGGCAACGGTGATCTTCTGGTGGCTGACCCGGCCATCACGCTCCGGGAACACCTCGGACCTGCCCGATCAAACTGAAGGAACAGAGCAATGGAAGACTTCGACCCAACCGAGATGATCGCTCGCTTCAAAGAGCGTGCAGCTGCGGTAAAGAAGCGGAATCTGCCGCCCGTCGGTGGCGATGAACGAACATTGTTCATCGAACAGGCCCAAACCGACTTCCGGGACTTTGCGATTATCGGCGACGCCGAGGCGAGCGTAAACGAAGGAATTCTCACCATTACCGTCGATCTGCGCCCACCGAGTGGGGACTGAGGGCCCAGGCTGCTACAGTCATGGATCGTTCGCGGACGTAGCTCAGTTGGTAGAGCATCACCTTGCCAAGGTGAGGGTCGCCAGTTCAAATCTGGTCGTCCGCTCCAGAAGATCTGTTGTTGAAAGACACGGATCGAGAACAAAGCAATCGACTTCTTGCGAGCTCATCACGAGCTCGCAAGTTTCGTTTTCGGCAGCTTATCTCTCGGCGAAACGCCGAAATCACACGATATTGACACATCTGTGAACAAATATCGCGCGCTCGGTGATGTTTCGTGACGGCAAGATGACGAACCGATGTCGATACATAGGAGGCGCGAAGACATTCGCGTGATTCGCATCTACGGTTCGGTCTTGGGTAGGGCCAGCGTCCTATCACGTCGCACTTGCGTGTGCGTCCGTAGCGCGGAGGGGCCTACGGACGCACACGCTGCGGCAGAATCTTCTCGACACGGCCAGTCGAACACCCCAGCGGCGAGAAGTCGCATCGGTGTTCGGAGATGCCTTCGAGCGCTGCTACGGTAAATGGCCGTGCGTCGGTGCCCGAGCGGCCCAAGGGAACGGCCTGCAAAGCCGTACAGTCGCGGGTTCAAATCCCGCCCGGCGCTCAAAGCTCAAGAATTCGACACCATGACAGATAAACCAACAAGCTGGGCACAATGAGCAACACCTTTGAGGGTCCTGGTTGGTGGTTGGCCTCAGACGGCATGTGGTATCCCCCCGAGCGTCACCCTGACGAGAAGTATCGCCAGGCACACATGGCGCCTCCCGTCGCTGTTCAGGATTTCCCGTCGGTTGAGGTCGAAGACGTCTCCGAGGCGCCCGAACACGAGACCACGACCACGATTCCCTTCGCCGAGCTGTCGCCGCGTCAGGCCGAGGATGAACGCCCGGCACAGAGCGCACCGCGGAGTGCACCGCAGAGCGAATCCCACGGCGATTTCGCGGCGCGGATTGCTGAAACCGGCGAGATGTCACGAGCTGAAGTCGAAGCGACGCTCAACGAACTCGAAATCGAACGCACGAATGCCGCGAACACGGCGAACACCGTGGTCTCGCCGAGCGAGCCGGCCCCCACCTTTGAGCGCGATGACTTTACGAAGAAGCCAGCGCCTGCGTCGCACGAGCCGACCCCCACGTTCTCGGTCGCTCCGAAGTCTCCGCCACCAACCGACACTGAGCGACCAGTGTTCGAGGGCGCTCGCGCGGCATCGGTCGTTGAACCCACACCAGTCACAGCAGCGGCGATGGCGCCGCCTCGCAGCAGCAGTCGTCTCGAAGTGGAACTCAACAGCGCTCAGACTCAGGCGCCGACCAAAACCATCCCCGCACCGCCGCTACACCCGCCGGTCGAACTCTCCACCTCGACCGACATCGAGCCCTACCGGCCCCGAACCCCGCCGCTCGCTCTCGCAACGCCTCGGGACCGACTCATTGGCACGATGTTGTTTTTGAGTGGCGTGGCAATGATCGTGGGAAGCTTCTTGAACTGGACCACCGGCACCATTATTGAAACCGGGTGGGAGCGCGGCGACGGGCTGATCGTCATTGTTGCTGGAGTTATCGGAGCCTCGATGGCTGGCCCGATCCTGGTTGGATTCCGGCATGTGTTGCCCAAATCGCTGGCCATTATCGCTGGCGTAGTCGGGATCATCGTTGCAGGGCTGGTCGCGGTGAACTCCGTGCTCGAAACAACCGCCCGCGGGGTCGAGTTCGGGGTGGGTTTCGTCGTGGTCCTCGTCGGAGCCATCGTCATGACGCTCGCTGCCCTTGGCGACCAGGGTGAAGCCCTGGGATAGGGCGCCTAGTTGGCGGCGCTCGCCTCGACAGGCGCTACCTCGACAGCCTCCACCTGAACAGCCTCGACCTCAACAGCAATGCCGGTGAGCTGCGACGTGCCCGACAGGGGATCGATCGAGTCCGTCGGCGTCAGTACGTTGACGTTGACCCCGGGGTAGCGCGCCGCGACCGACATCTGGGTTCCGTCGACTCCGTGTCCCCAGCCGTGGGGGATGCTCACCACTCCCTGGCGAATACCGTTATCGATCTCGACGCGAATCTGCACCGAGCCCGCCGATGAGGTCACCGTTGCAAGGTCGCCGTTGGATAGGCCTCGTGTCGTGGCATCGCGCTCGTGCATCTGCAACGTGCTGCGGGGCTTGCCCTTAACCAGAATCTCCAGGTTGTGCATCCAGGAGTTGTTCGAGCGCAAGGTTCGACGATTTATTAGGCGCAGGCCATCCACGCGGTCATCGAGCAGCTCGCCCAGCCGTTCGATATCGGCCAGCAGATCTCGATGGGCATACTCGGGGCGTCCAGAGGGGGTCAACAAGGCGTCGGGCAGGCGTGGCTCCAGCGGACCGAGATCGATCCCGTGAGGGCTATCGAGCAACGCATCCAGGTCGAGCCCGTCGGGGAACTCCCCAAACCAATCGCCAAACGGCCCCGAACGCAACATGACGTCGAGCAGGCGCTCCGGGCCACGGTGATGCTCGGTCGCAGTGGTGATCACGTCCTTGGTGACGCTGTCGGGGCACGACGCATTCGCCAACGCCCCCGCAATGACCTGATCGAGTGAGAGCTCAAGCACGGCGGCTGCACCGTCGCTCGTTCCTGGCCCACCGCCAATCACCGCAGCAAGACGCGCAACGACCTCCCATTCCGGGAGTTGGTCGTTGGTCAGCGGGAAGATCGGTGCTGAGTAGTTGGCGACATTGCGAACCGACAGGTTTGCGAACGCCAGGTCGAAGTGCGCCTTTTGCAGGTGTGATGGTGCCGGAAGAATTACGTCGGCGTGGCGTGTGGTCTCGTTCAGGTAGCAATCGACGCTGACCATGAATTCGAGACCTTCGAATGCCTGGTCGAGGCGCTCTGAATCCGGGCACGACAAAACCGGATTGCCCGCAATCGTCACCATCGCGCCAATATTTCCTGCTTCGATCTCTTCGGACAGCGCAGCCACCGGATGCTCTCCGAGTTCAACCGGCAAACCCGACACGCGTGTAGAGCGCCGACCAAGCGATTGTTCAGGGCCGAATGGACCTGTTCCCTGGGTGTTCTTCGAACCGGCCGGGTTGGTCGGGAACATTGCGCCGCCGGGAGTGTCCATGCTTCCAAGAAGTGCGTTGACGATGTCGACTAGCCAGCTCGCCGTCGTGCCATAGGGCGTAATCGTCGTACCGAGGCGCCCATAGACGCACGGCCGTTCCGCAGCAATGAGTTGGCGAGCGACGTCGCGAATTGCCTCGGCGGTCAGCCCGGTGGCTTGGGTAACGGTCTCGGGCGTGAAGTCGCTAAGCGCTTCGGTAACGGTGCGAAGGGTCTCGGCGTCCTCGGGGTTCGGGCGTTGGGCGTCCTGGGCGACGATTTCGGAGGCCAACGCAGCAAGAAGCAGTGCGTCGGTGCCAGGGATCGGGGCGAGGTGGGTAGTCGCCCGCTCGGCGGTCTTGGTTCGCGCCGGGTCGACCACGATAAACGCGCCGCCTCGTTCGAGGAGAGCATCGATGCGTCCTGGCCAGTCGGGAGCGGTCGCGAGAGACCCGTTGCTGACCATCGGGTTCGCTCCTAGAAGCAACAGTGCCGTGGTTCGGTCGATGTCGGGGACCGGAATCGTGAACGAACTGCCGTAGATCAGCCCGCTCGCGATCTCTCGGGGACGTTGATCGACCGTGGAGGCGGAGAAGACCTTGCGTGAACCGAGAGCGAACGCCACGGTTCGTGCCATCAACAACAGGTCGAGCGAGTGCACAACGGGGTTGCCGAGGTAGATGGCGCCGGCGTCGCGTTCGCTACGTTCGAGAACGGGCACTAGTCCGTCGGCAATGGCGGCGTAGGCCTCGTCCCACGTCGCCTCGACATGCTGGCCGTCGCGCTTGATGAGCGGGGTGCGCAGGCGGTCCGGGTCGTCGTGGAACTTGCCGAGGACGGTTCCCTTCGGACACAGGAAGCCTTTGGAGAACACGTCCTTTTGGTCGCCGCGAATGCGAGTCACGACACCGTTGTCGTGTTCGATCGCGAGGCCGCATGTTGCCTCGCACAATGGACACGTCCGGTACGCCAGTTCAGCCATAGGGCGACACTACTTCGCCCCCACTGGAGAATCTGTGGTTGCTGTGCCGCGGATACGCGGCTGACAGACCACAGATTTTGAAATATGTGGGCCGTACAGGACTTGAACCTGTGACTTCCACCATGTCGAGGTGGCACTCTAGCCAACTGAGTTAACGGCCCGAAGGGGACTCACGATAGCAGTCACCGACCAGCTCGCAACCAATGGGAGAGTCCGAGATAAGATCTGTCGCCATGCCTACTGTTCTGTCGTCGGAGTACCCAATCAACGTCGTCACCACGGGTGACGACCGCAGACCACCACTGCTGTTGATCAACCCATTGGGTACGACGGTTGAGTTCTGGGAACCGCTGCTCGGGCACCTCGAAGCGCGACACTGGGTGATTCGTTTCGACCTTCGTGGCCATGGTGGATCCTCGGGCGGCTCACTCGACGCCTACGCGGTTGGCGATCTCGCAGGCGACGCTATTGCGGTGCTCGATGCCCTCGAAGTGCAGCGTGCCCGAGTGTTTGGGGCTTCGCTTGGTGGAATGGTGGCAGCGACCCTCGCTGGCAGCGCTCCCGAACGCGTCGAGCGCCTCGTCTTGGCCTCGACCGCAGTGCGCCTCGGCCCCGACACCTGGTGGGAAGAAACCATGGAACGGGTCAGCGAAGGCGGCCTTGCTGCCGTCGTCGATCATCTCGACACCGTGTTCTTCTCCGACGCGTGGAAGCTTGCCGTGCCAGATCGCCGGGAGGCGGCGCGCGGAATGCTGCTCGACATGGATCCAGCTGCCTACCTCGTTGGTTCAGAGGCCTCTCGCTCGGCGGACCTTTCCGGTGTCGCGCCGTTGATCCGCGCGAGCACCTTGCTCATTACCGGTGAAGACGACCCGGTGTTGCGCCACTATCCCGCAACCGACCTGCTCGACCTCATCGAGGGCAGCGAGGCGGTAAATGTCGGTGGAGCGAAACATCGTGTGCTCCTCGAACAGCCCGATCTGATCGGCCCGGTCGTCAACGAGTTCCTCGTCGACCCTGACGCGCACTGATTCACTTACCCACCAGCGACTCCGTCGCGATTTTGGTGGGACGGAATCAGTGCCTTTGTCCCCTCCGGGGGTCGTTCAGGCGCCACGAAGGCTGAACGCCGGAGGCGCCGTTGACC
>CAZMYN010000188.1:0-6608 GCA_964570495.1 uncultured Acidimicrobiales bacterium
GTCCGGAACGTCAACCGACGAGCGGAAGGCCTCCAACAGCGGTTCGATATTGCCGCTGGCGACGATCGGGGCCAACACTTCGGTCGGGGCTTCGATGTCGCGCACCACCAACGGATCGAACCGGATTCCGGCCTGACCCCATATTTCGTTGGCACGTTCGCCAATGAGTTCGATCTCGGCAACCGGTCGAGTCGTTCCGAGCCCGCCATCGCCGTCGATAAGGCGATACAGCGTCAGCGGCACGGTGATCTCAGGGCGATCGGCGTTCAAAAGTGCGTCATCGGTGCCCTCGGCAGCATCGAAAGGAACCGTTGTCGATGTTGTCGACGGCGCGGCTTCATTCGCCAAGCCCGCGCACGACGCCACGATTAACGCCATAAACGCGACGATCGTGGCCGGGCGCGCGAAAGACCTCATGGACCGATAACCCACGATGCTCGACCCCTATTCGCTATTTGTTGATGCAGTAGCTTTGCGGCCATGTATGACGTTGTCTGGCCAAAGTCCCCGCGGGCCGTAGCCTCGCGTTCGTGCGCCCCACGGCTCGACACACTCGACGGCAAACGGGTTGCCTTTTTGTGGGACTACCTCTTCCGTGGCGATGAGCTATTTCCGGTCCTTGCCGACGCGTTGGACGCGCGCTTCGACGGTCTCGAGATCGTTAGCTACGAGGAGTTCGGGAACCTTCACGGCTCCGACGAAAAGGAACGGGTAGCTCGCCTACCCGAGGAGTTGCGTGAGCGAGGTATCGACGCCTGCGTCTCTGGTATTGGTTGTTGAGGTAGCTGTACGCCCGCCGTGATGCGGGCCGCACTTACCGCCGAACGTGCCGGCGTTCCCACCGTGTCCATCGTGTGTGCCGGGTTCGACGGCCAAGCACGCGCTACCGCTGAAGGCGCTGGCTTTCCCGACGCTGCGCTAGCGACGACCGTCGGGCACGTCGACACTCAATCGGCCGACGAGATGATCGCGAACTTCCTCGACCATACCGTCGACCAAATCGTTCAGGGCCTCACTTCGGACACAACAGGTGCAGCAACGGGCGAACATGAACCGGACGTTCGCGACATCGTCTTTAGCGGCCCAATCGAAGAGGTCCATGCACATTTCCTGGCCCAGGGGTGGACCGACGGGCACCCGATCATTCCTCCCACGATCGAACAGGTCGAACAATTCCTTGCCACTAGCGGCGTGGACGCCCGCCAAGCGCGCGGCGTCGCGACCTCATCGGGGCGTTCGATATCCCTCTGGTCCATTGCCGTCAACGGCGTCATGGCGGGCTGTTCGCCACAGCATCTCGGCGTACTCATCGCTCTGGCCGACATTCTCGCCGACCCCGCATACGGAGCAGAGCACTCCGGCAACACAACCGGGGCCGACGCACTTGCGATCGTGTCGGGGCCACGCATCGGCGCGCTCGGGTTCAATTCCGGGCCTGGAGCGCTGCGCGAAGGGCATCACGCCAACACGAGCGTCGGCCGTTGGATCCGCCTGTACTTACGCAACGTCTTTGACTTCACCGCTGCTGAGCACGACAAGGCAACGTTCGGAAACCCCACACGAACCGTGCTTGCCGAGGACATGGCATGTTTGGCCGAAATTGGCTGGGAGCCGCTGAGCGCATTGCTCGGCCACTCGGGCACCGAAGACGTTGTCTCGATGGCACGCATGAACAGCGGCACCATCATCGGTAGCGTTTTTGGGTCGACGCCCGAGGAGATACTTCCCTACCTCGGCAATGGCATTGCCCGAACAGCCGCATGGGACCTGACCCACGTCTATGGCCTTGGCCACGACCAGTTCCAGCCCCTGCTGATCCTGTCCCCGATGCTCGCTCGGCTCTTTGCCGCAGCCGGCTATTCAAAGCTGGCGACCCAAGAGGCCTTGTTCGAGACCGCTCGCATCGACGCTGCGACCTTCGAGAAGTTCATTGGCGAGTGGAGCAATCTCACCGCGGGTCGACGCACGCTCGCTGAGCTCGTTGCTGCGGGGCATTTACCTGGCGTCTTTGCCGCCTCGGACGACCCGAACCGACTCGTCCCCGTCGTTACCCGACCAGAGCGCATCCTCATCGCTGTCGCTGGAGATCCCACCCGGGCAAACGCCTATGCACTCAGCAACGATGGCCCGCATGGGTGGTGGACGTCCAAGCCAATTTCGGACTAGCGCTTATCAAATTTGGGAGCACGATCAGCGCTAGGGTCGCTGCACGGCGAGAAAACGGGCGGTTGCGTGAGGATCGGGGGCTTGTAGTGCTCTATCTCCAGGGAAAGACGTGGGTCGATCGGTTGACCGCTCGCGGAGCGCTCGTGCTCGCTGTTGCACTCCACATCCTGGCCGCCCTCCTCTCGGATGTGTTTCCTTCCTTTGAGACCGACGAACCGCTGATCTGGTTCGCAACCGGCACCAGCGTCGGCCTTGCAGCGTCGGCGAACAGCTATCGAGTGTCAGCCGCCGCGCTCCTCGGTGGGGTCATCGGGCAGGTCGTGTTCGTGGCGCTCCTCGATGGCGGGCCCATTGCCGCTGGCATGGCCCTTCATATTGTCGAAGCCGCACTTGCTTTTGGCCTGTCGATCCTTGCCCACAGGCTCCACAGGTCCATCGGGTCCCCCGCCTACACTCGAACGGTCGTCGGGGCATTCATTGCTCTGCTTGCCGCATCGGGAAGTTTCCTGGTCTCCCAGACCGAGGCAAGCTACGCGTTCTGGGTCTCCAGTCACGCTATTGGAACGTTCGCGGTGGCTCAAGCCTTGCTCGTCGGGCGAGGACGATGGCTAGCGACCGCGAACCCGCGAGAAAACACTCTCGAGCTCTCGGTACTCGTCGCTGCTGTGGCGGCAACTCCCTTCGCGATCGCCTATGTCGAATTGGCGACGGTGTGGCTTGGCACCGGGTTTTGCATCCTCGCAGGAGCCCGGTTCGGGCCTCGAATCGGCCAACCCCTTGCACTTGGCTTTGCGGTGTCCCTCGTGTGGATCACAACCCACGACATTGGGCTGCTAAGCGATGCGAATCTGACCAGTTTGCTCGTCCTTGGGTTCGCCGGAAGCAGCGTTTTCTTCACCAACATCGTGGGACAACTCGCGGGCGCTGTCGACAAACGGATCCAGTTTGAGCGCGCCGCGACGCAGCGCTGGCAAAAGCTCGCCAACAACGGCTTCGATGCGTTCATCGAGACCGACGCAGAAGAACGCGTCATCGATCTCAGCGAGAGCATGGCCGACTATCTCGGTCTCGACATTTCACGGTTCACAAAGCGCGACCTGCGCAGCGTTCTCACCGAAGACCTATGGGCCCGGATCGGCCCGGCGATCCAGCGGGTCCGGGCAGGAGAGAGCGTTCGCTTTGAGCGACAGTTCGAAGCCCACGATGGCACATCGTTTTGGGCGCTGTGCATCTTGGAACCTCGCCGACCAGGCCGCGAGAGTTTCGCTGGCTGCACTATCTACATCATCGACATTTCTGTCATTCACCCAACGAACGTCGAACGTGTCGAGACACGCGCCGCGCTAGCCGACGAACAAGATGCCGAACAGCGACGCCTCGCTCAGTTGGTCCACGACGGCGCACTACAAGACCTCGCTGCGGCCAACTTGCTCGTTGGTGCGGCTCGGATGCCGACCGATGAGCGACTTACTCGGGCGTCCGAACCCATTGCCGTCCAACTCGAGAGAATCGAAAAGCTCCTCATGAGCGGCATGCGCAGGCTTCGCGAGGACGTGATTGAGCGAGTAGCCGATATCGACCTTCGCGAAGTCGTGGACGTCGAGGCATCGCTCGAAGAAACCATCGCCAAGTTCCAGTCGGTGAACTCGGCCGACATCACTATTGCGTACAACCCGCCCTCGGCCACCGACGGCGAACTGAACCGGACGATTCTTCAGATCACCCAAGAGGCCTTGGTCAACGCGTTGTTACACAGCCAGGCGGGGAAGATCGACGTCGAGATAAGGCCAGCACGAGACGGAATCTTGATCGCCGTGTGCGACAACGGTGTTGGATTCAACCCCGATCGCCTGCACTCGACAGGGCACCTGGGATTAACCACCATGTCGTCGCTCGTCGATCAATCGGGAGGGTGGTTCTCGCTGTCGACGCGTCCCGGTAACGGAACGACTATCGAGGTTTGGCTGCCTGAAGAAATGCGCGGCTTCGATGACCAGCGGGCTATGGAGCCCCGACACGATCACCAGCAGGCCGGAAGTCAAACGCTGGTGGAACAACAAGACCCGCTCGAGTCGACTTTGCGACTGCCTCAAGTTGGCTCGACGAGGACGTCTTGGTGAGCAAGCCGCGAATTCGTGCCCGTATGGCGTGAACGCTGAGATGTAGCTCGGCAGCGATCGACGACGCGTTCATTCCTGCCGATAGGAACTCCAGCACTTCCAACTCCGCAGGAGACAGCCCATAGGGGTCTTCGACCGATACCCCTGCCGTCTGACCTCCGTCGGCGCAGCGGCGAAGCCCACTGACGATCTCGGTGATTGGGCTGCGTTTTGACAGAACCACGATCCCCGGGACTTCACGGGCTCGGCGAATAACCGCAGGGGCAGGGAAGGCCGTCAAAATCACGATGGGCACGTGCGGGCGTTCGCTCGTTCGCTCTGCCTCACGTATTTCGCGCGCCAGCGATAATCCCGAGTCCAACCCGATCAGCCGGTAAGAAGCCACCACTAGTTGAGGTCGAAGGGATTCGACGAGCGACAGCCCAGCTTCGGCTTCGTGCTCGATTCCGACGACCCGCAAATCATCGGTCAGACCCAGTGCCAACTTCAGGGCCTCAGCGAAACTGCGCTGATCGTCAACGACTACCAGCCGCGTCGGCTGATCAATCTCGTGATGTTCCATGCGGACACCGTACGAATTTCGAGAGGCCAAAGGTTAATAAACTGCCCAAATGGGCAGCGTCGTCTCCCCGTGAGCGCGTCGATGGTCGCGCTGCGCGTTTCTTTGGCGCCATTGTTTGGCTGTCTGTCTCTACAAGGAGCTGGGGGTGCTCTTCGTCAGGACTAGGTGTCCATCCCGTATTGCCGTGGTAACGGCTGCTAGCTGAGTTGGAGCGCCGAGAATTGCCATCACATCTTTGACGTGACGCCGAGCCGTGTGGATGCTCACGAAGAGTTCTTCGGCAATGTAGGCGGGCGAGTACCCCTTGCCCATCAACTCGAGCACCTCGCGTTGACGTTTCGAAAACGTAGGCCCTCGGGAGGATGTTTCGTGGGCGCTCGGGCCATCGGCGATCGCGCTCAATAACTCCGAGAGCGGAGAGTCTTTCGATAGGACCTGTTCAACGCCGTGATCGAGCGACAGTTCGTTCAAACCAGACGATGCATGCGCCGTAAGCATGACGATCCTGACGTCGATGCCCTCTTCGCGAATGCGGTCAGCGCACTCGAAGCCGGTCATGTCCACCAGCTGATAGTCGATGACCAGCACGTCGGGCCTCATGATGAGCAACATCTCGCGACACTGCTCATAGCTGGTCGTGACGCCCTTGCAATCGAACTCGGCCGTGCTTGCAAGCGCAAGGCAAAGGGCCTCGCCAAACGACCGATGGTCGTCAAGGATTCCAATCCGGCACGCCACACTACTGGTCTAGCCGACTACGACGAGCTGCGATAGGGGCTCGTGCCAAACAGCGGGTTTCTAGGCAATTTTGTTAGTTACGGCCTCGTGGCGGCTGCGCACCTGTGCTGGGTAATGGGCGCGCGCAAACTCGATGTCGTGGCTCAGGGCCAGGTCGAGCAACTCCATGCGGTCCTGCGTCTGCTTCCATGGCACCGGCACATAGATCGGCAGATCGAAAACGCGGAGCTGGTCAAGCCCGGTGTAGATCTTGCGTTGGTACTCGGCCCGATCACTCCACTCCCAGTGCGCTGGAGCAAACCCGGTGCCGGGGTCCAGGTAGCAGCGCTCACGGATTCCGTACGAGTCGATCTGCGCGAGCCGCTCCTCGAACCACGAGACCATGACCTCGACCGGATCGCCCTCGATGTGTTTGAGGTGCCGCGGGTCTGGGCCCAGCATGAACGGGAGAACCACGTCGCATTCACGATCCGCAGCAAAGGCGAGCATTTCGGGATCTTGAAGGGCTTCAGCAGCGTTGAGCACCGTGGCACCAGCATCGAAGGCACGACGTGCTGTTTCGACCTGCCAGGTGTCGACCGATATCGCCACGTCAAGCTCCGCGATCGCCCTCAGTGGACCTTCGAGGATCGCCCACTCCTCGTCGGGAGTGACGATCGCGGCGCCACCGTGGGACGCTTGTCCCCCAAGATCGATGTGGTCAGCGCCCGAGTCGAGAAGGTGTTGAGCGTAAGACCGCGCCTGTTCGGGCGTCGTGGCAACCGAAAAGTCGGCTAGTGAATCGGGTGAGGCGTTGACCACGCCGAAAATCTCCACGCGCCCACGGTATTCGATTCTCGACTCCGCGCAGAGGCCGGGCAGCTATGACCGCTGGCCGTCCCAGCCAATTGCCTCGGCGATCGCTCTGCGCGCGCCGTTGGGGTCCTCGATCGGCATCATGTGGCCGATCGAGTCCATCTCGATGATCGTCTTGTTGCTGACCGCGTCGAGTAGATCCCCCGACCGCTTGATCGGTGTCATCT
>CAZMYN010000189.1:0-6593 GCA_964570495.1 uncultured Acidimicrobiales bacterium
GTCAAGGTCGGGAACTTTCCGCTCGCGTCCCAATCGAAGTGACCGCCATCGACAAGCACCCCTCCCAACGCCACGCCGTGACCACCCATGAACTTGGTAGCCGAGTGCATAACGATGTCGGCGCCATAGTTGATTGGTTGCATCAGGTACGGGGTCGCGAACGTCGAGTCGACCATGAGTGGCAGCCCGTTTCGGTGGGCGACATCGGCAACGGCCTCGATGTCCATTACTTCGATACCCGGGTTGCCCAAGGTCTCGCCGTAGACCAAGCGAGTGTCCTCGGTGATTGCCGCTTCGAAAGCCGACGGGTCTTGGGGGTCGACGAACGTCGTCGTGATCCCGAAGCGCGGAAGCGTCTGGGTCAAGATGTTGGCCGTGCCCCCGTAGAGGTTCCGGGCAGCGACGATGTGGCCGCCCTGACCCATGAGGGTGGTCACGCCGAGGTGAAACGCTGCCATTCCACTGGCGGTACACACCGCGCCCACACCCCCCTCGAGTGCGGCGATTCGCTCCTCGAGCACCGCCGTCGTCGGGTTCGAGATGCGCGAGTAGATGTGCCCGGGCTCCTCGAGGTTAAAGAGGCTCGCGGCATGATCGGTGTCATCGAACATGAACGATGTCGACCAATAGATCGGCACGGCCCGAGCACCTGTCTGAGAATCGGGTTGATGTCCCGCGTGCAGACTCAGCGTTGAGAATCGAAGAAAGTCGGGTTCGACCATGAGAACTCCTTTGCTGGCGCTGAATCGTAGTCGTATTGCCATCGATGAGCTGTGCCAGCGCTACGGTGTCCCTCGTGCATACGGACCTCTTTGGAGCTGGTGAAGCTTCAGTCCTCTTCGAAGAGACGGGATACGACAGCCGATACTGGCGGGCCGTACGCGGAGCCAGGGTCTTGTCCCGGCTTTCCTCGACCGTCGAATTGCCCGCCAACCCGGTGGAAGTACCGACCGACCGCCCCATCATGATCGCCGCAAACCACTCGAGCCTCTTCGACCTCGTTGCCTCTCTGATCGTTCTTGGGCACTACGGGATTTCGACGCGAATCGGCGTCAACGAACGCTTCTTTTCCAATCCGCTTTCTGGCCGATTCCTGCGCGGCATCGGCAGCATTCCCTTTAGCAAGGACAACCGGGAAGCAGCCGAGCAAACCATGGTCGACGCGCTCACCAACGGCCAGGCAGCAGCCATGATGCCCGAAGGTCGCATCACGCGGCCTGAGGACCAAGTCAATGGTGTTGGTCAGGGACGACCTGGAATCTCACGGGTTGCTCGCCGAGCTGGCGCCGCGATCCTGCCGGTGGGTTTCGCCTTTTCTGATGAAGCCTGGGTGCCCGGCCAACCGTTACCGAAGCCACGTGCGGGAACTCACACGGTCGTTGCGAGTATCGGGGCACCGGTCGTGTTTGAAACCGACGATCACATTGCCAACGCGAACGGCCTGATGGAAACCATCGGTGCGCTCGTCATGGCAGGGCGCGCTGGCCGAGACGGTGACGCTACAACGCCAACTACCTAGGCGGTTACAGCAAGAAGCCGAGGAACATCGCTGCGATTGCGCTCACGAATCCAAGCGCACCGAAGATCCCTTTCATCTTTGGATCATCGCTCTTCGCGTGCTTGAGCGCAGCACCAGCCGAAATGAGGACCAACAGGAACTTGATGCCGAAGGTCATGTTCCATCCGGTCGACTTCTCTTCGCTGATGGCGAGGAGATTCCAAAAGCCCGTGAAGATCGCGATGGCCATTGCGGGCCACGCCACGTTTTGGAAGGCCTGGGCGGCCTTTGCTGGGAGCCCTTCGACGCCAGCTGCTTTGAGCACCGGCACCATAGCCATCATCACGATCTGGCCACCTACCCAAACCGTTACGGCAAGGACGTGGATGAACAGGCGAATGGCGGTGATATCGAGATTGATGGAGCGCATCCCCATACCGTCGCACCGGTTCACTCCTAGTCGCAAGTCCGCGACGAACTAGCTCGTGTGCCATGAGCGACACCGCTGTTAAGACTGAGCGTCAGTCCAACAACCTGTCAGCCCAACAACAGGGCCAGCGATTCATAGACGAGCGCAGGTGTGTCGTCGCCGACCACGTGCACGCCAATCTCTCGCTTCATCAAGATGCCCGACGATTTCTCGGTCACGTCCATCAGACGACTGTGAGCATGCACCATCGAACCGGCAGGAACGGGGTTCAAGAATCGCAGACGGTCGCCCCCGTAGTTCAGCGCGCCAAGAACACCGTCGATCGGCGGCATTCCCTGCATCGAGAAGTACGACACCAAGCTCAACGTGAGAAATCCGTGTGCGATCGGGCCACCGAATGGACCCGCGTTCGCCTTCTCCAGATCGACATGAATCCACTGATGATCATGCGTGACATCTGCGAACGTGTTGATCATCTCTTGGGTGACTTCGAGTTGATCTCCCCAGTCGGACCATTCGTCGGTGATCAGACCCTTAAGCCCGTCGACGTCCTTGATCGAAACAGCCATGGTTCTCCTTCGTCGCTGCGTCACTCAACCTAGTCAAGGGCCGCCGAGACGTCGCGACGGAACGCTGCGACATTGGCGAGCTTGACCTCGTCGAATCCACGGATCTGATCGGCGAGGTCGGCAATCGCCACCGCACGATCGACCGACTCGGCGGTGAGGCCACTGTGTAGACGGGTAAGCAGCGCGTGGTATTCGGCAATGAGTTCACGTTCGACGCGACGTTCCTCGGTGCGCCCGAACGGATCGAGCTTCGTGCCACGCAGTCGCTTTGTCTTGAGCAGCGAAGCAAACGTCTTGCGCGCCGCGGCTGAAGGAATTGCCACTTTGCGTTTCAAGCCCACCTTCTTTAGCGCCGGGGGTTCAAGTTGGTAACTGAGTTTGGCATTTGGGCCAAACCGTTCTTTCGCTCGGTCCTCCAGATTTGCTTTCAGGGCCAGGCGGGCGACCTCGTACTCGTCCTTGTAGGCCATGAGCTTGAAGAGGTGTCGTGCACCGACGTTGCTCAGTGGCGAGCCTTCGATCTCGGCGGTGAGCTCGGATCGCCGCACCCCAGCAATGCACTGGGCGTAGCGCCGCGCATAGGCGAGATCTCCCCACTCAATGAGCTCAGGAACGCGCCAGCGCAGAATCGCGTCCAGCTCGTCGGTGCGTTGGGGAACCATGTCGAGCAGTGTTTGAACCTCCGCTGTGGGTTCGGGTGCCACGAGCACGGTGGTTGCTTCGGAGGTGATCTCGTCGACGAGTTCGCGGCGGACCGCCAATTGACGACCAAGACGGAACGCTTCGAGGTTGATATCGACCGCAACCCCGTTCAATTCGATTGCGCGTTCGATCGACTCGGCACTGACGGGCAGGCGGCCGTGCTGATACGCCATGCCGACGACGAGCAGGTTCGCTGCTGGCTGAGAGGCAAAAACATGGCGGGCGATCAACTCGGCATCGACGTAGACGTTCGACTCAGGTGTCGAAACCAAATCGATGCGTTCGGCGAATTTAGCCACTGCAGGGAACTGTTCGCGGCTTACGTCGGTGACCATTTGTCCTGTCGGTACCTGGCTTGTCGAGACCAATGCCATGGTCTGGCCCGGCTCTCCCCGCTCGAGAACGTCGGGACTCGAGCCTCCAACAACATCGAAGAGAAGCAACGTGTCCGCCGCGCCCGTGCCGACCTTGGCAGCGCCGTCGTAACTCTTGCTCGCGAGGTGAAGATTCGATACGACCCGTCCACCCTTTTGGGCAAGGCCTGTCTGATCGAGGCTCGTCGCAACCAGATCGTCGAGCATTGCTGCGGTCGAGAGCACCTGGCTGACCGTGACGACTCCGGTTCCCCCGACTCCAACGATGAGCAACGTTGCGTGTTCGGGCCGCTGTGGGTCGGTGAGCGGTTCTGAGCTGACTCGGCCGGGAGCACTCGATCGGACCTCATCGTTCGGATCGATTTCGATGGTTACGAACGCCGGGCAGTTTCCGTCGACGCAGCTGAGGTCGTAGTTACATGACTCTTGGTGGATTCGTGTCTTGCGGCCGAACGGGGTCTCGACGGGATGCACGCTCATGCAGTTCGAAACATCGCCGCAGTCCCCGCAACCTTCACAGATTGCCTCGTTGATCATCACGCGGGTCGTGGGTGTGACCACCGTGCCGCGCTTGCGCTTACGGCGCAGGTCAGCCGCGCAACCCTGGTCATAAATCAGCGCGGTAACTCCGTGAATCTTGCGCAGTGTCCGTTGCACGTCGTCGAGTTCAGCGCGCTCGACAATGCGAACGCCTTTCGCGAACTCATCGGTCTTGTCGTATTTGTCGACATCGTCGGTCACGACGACCACCGACTTCACACCCTCGGCCATGAGCCAACGTGTCAGCTCGGGAACGGGCATCTCCCCTGCTGCATCCTGGCCACCGGTCATTGCCACGACGTGGTTGTAGAGCAATTTGAAGGTGATGTTCGTGTTGGCTGCAACAGCCTGACGAATCGCAAGAGAGCCCGAATGAAAGAACGTTCCGTCACCCAGGTTTTGGAACCGGTGCGAGTCGCCAACGAACGGTGCTGTACCAACCCACTGGGCACCCTCGCCGCCCATTTGGGTCAGGCCTTCGGTCTGGCGATCCATGTACAAGACCATCGAATGACAGCCAATACCACCAAGCGCCGTCGACCCTTCGGGCACGACTGTTGAACGGTTGTGCGGGCACCCCGAGCAGTAGAACGGCGTCCGGCTAGCAAGGCCATCACCCGACAGCAGCGGAATGCGGGTGCGAGTGCGCGCAAGGCGGTCGGGGTCGATCTGCAGTTCGAGGATTGAGCGGAGCGGTTCGACGAGCTTGTTCGCTGACAGCGAGCCCGAGATCGGCACCAACGGCTGGCGTTGGGAATCTCGTTTGCCGTACACCCGAGGCGCGTCGGTCACGTCGTAGAGAACGTTGCGCACCTGGTCTTCAATGAACGGACGCTTCGCCTCGACGACCATGATGGTTTCGAGACCTTTCGCAAACGCCCGGAGACCCTGCGGTTCAAGCGGCGAGATCACGCCAGGAACGTAGATACCAATACCGAGGTCTTCGAGTTGGTCACCAATGCCGAGGACCTCGAGCGCTTCGCGAACATCGCCCAACGGCTTTCCCGCCACGACGATCCCTAGCCACGGGTTGGCTGCGCCGAACGATCGATCGATGGGGTTCTCACGGACAAAGCCGAGCGCAGCTTCGGCTCGGTGGCCAAAGAGTTCTTCTTCGAGGTATAGCGATTGCGGTGCAAGGAGATTGTTGTCGAGGGTTGCCGACCACGGCTCGCCGTCGACCTCATGTTGGTACCGAACCAGTTCGATGTCCGACGATGTCGCGGGGACGGTCGCGAACCCATCTGCAACATCGGTATGCACCTTGTAACCAACCCACAGGCCCGACGCTCGCGAGAGCTCAAAGCCATAGCGGCCAAGGCGCAGCACATCGGCAACATCGCCGGGGTACAGCACCGGCATCCCAGCGTCGTGAAGCGCATACTCCGACGCGGAAGGAATCGTCGAGGACTTACATTCTGGGTCGTCGCCTGCGAGCGCGAGCACTCCCCCGTGGCGACCAACGCCGGCGAAGTTGGCGTGACGGAACGCGTCACCGGACCGGTCGACTCCTGGGCCTTTGCCGTACCACATGCCAAGAACACCGTCGTAGCGTGCGCTCGACTCGAGCTCGGCCATTTGCGAACCCCAAATCGCTGTCGCCGCAAGATCCTCGTTCACCCCCGAAATGAACTGCACGTTCGCTGCGTCGAGAATGCTCCGGTGTTGAGCGATGATCGCCTCGATCGAACCGAGTGGCGACCCTCGGTAGCCGCTGATGAGGGTTGCTGTGGAGAGCCCCTGGGAGAGATCTGCGCGGAACTGGTCGACAGGAATTCGTAGTAGGGCCTGGGAGCCGGACAGCGTGATCATGCCGACTTCGGCTGACAGGCGTTCGGTCAGCGAAAAGTCAGCAGTGGCCATCTACTCGTCCGTTTCGATCGGGGCGTTGATCGCATCTTCGATTCGCTTCTTTGCGCTACCAAAGAGTCGGCCGAGATCGCCTGCCGCGGACTGCAGGGTCACCTCGTCGCTCCCGGGTGGTGCGCTCTTGACGGGGGCGAAGTCGACTGGGTTTGGGTTCGGTGGAGGCGGCGGAGCAACACCGTCTTGCGGGTCGTTGCGTACCCGTCCTGGCGACGTCGAGGTCGTGGGCGGCAGCTTGGGTGGCGGTGGCGTACCCGCCCCGACCTTTGGCGAGTAGGTGCGTTGCTTGGTGACGGTTGCGTCGGCGACCTGACGACCGGACTTTGCCACCGAGAATCCGGACTGACCTGATGAACGCGATGCTTTGCTTGGCCGTGGCGGCACAGTTGTTTTGGGCCGCTGCTGTTGTTGTGGACGCGGTGTTCGCGGAGGTTGCCCATCGGCGGGCGCAGGGGTCGCGGCGGGGGCGACACGGCCAGGAGCAGCGGCACTTTCGATGAACTTGCCGAGAATCGACCCGACGCCACCATGTCCGGGTGCGGGGGGAAGCGCTGTCCGATCCCAGCCCCGCGGATACTTCGACGCGGGATACCACTTGCCGTTCGACGCAAGCC
>CAZMYN010000190.1:0-6541 GCA_964570495.1 uncultured Acidimicrobiales bacterium
ACACTTCCGGTCGAGAACCCACCCCAACACTCACGGCCGCTCCGCGAGCTCCGCTGAACCCGTAGGTCAAAAGGACTAGTGGTCCGCCGATAGGCACCTCATGACCATCGAGCCTCGTGTGAGGGTGCCCGACCCGGCCCGCACGCGCCTGGACAAACCTGCGTATCGAAACGACGTGCAGGGCCTTCGCGCCCTGGCGGTCGTTCTCGTCGTTCTCTATCACGCCGACTTCGGCTTCGGCGGCGGGTTTGTGGGCGTCGACGCCTTCTTCGTGATCTCCGGCTTCGTCATCACCCGCGGAGTGCTCTGGGAGCTGGACACCACCGGCCAGATCGACGTCATGGGGTTCTTTCGACGACGGATCATCCGCATCCTGCCCGCAGCGACATTCATGACCGTGATCGTCGCACTAGCAGCGACGTTCTTTAGCCCCATCACCCACCGGGCAACCGCGCTCAATTCGGCCATCTTCTCGATCGCGTTCAACGCGAACAACTACTTCGCCGCCGAAGGCGTCGGCGGCAGCGACGCCGCAAACTACTTCGACCCCGCCACCGAGTTGAACCCGTTCCTGCACACGTGGAGCCTCTCGGTCGAGGAGCAGTTCTACCTCGTCTATCCCATTGTCGTATTCGCCGCGGTCGCCTTCGCCCGGCGGACCGGCCGATCCGGACGCTCGGTACTGTTCGCCTTGGTCATCGTCGGAATGCTGCTCTCCTTTGCTGCCTCGATCGAGATCCTCTCCCGATCACAAGTGCTGGCGTTCTATCTGTCACCGGTCCGGGCATGGGAGTTCCTCGCGGGAGCAGCGTTGGCGTGGCGCGAACGGCGCTGGAGTGCCCCCGTCACGAGCGCGCTCTCGGTTGCAGGTCTGGCATTGCTGTTGGGGTCGGGTTGGTTCTTCGCTGCGGGCGATCGTTTTCCGGGATGGCTCGCGCTCCTCCCCGTTGCCGGCACCGTCTTGTTGATCGCTGCGGGCTCAGGCCAAACGGGACTGATTCAGCGGGCACTCAACAAACCCGGCGCGGGCTACATCGGAGAGATCTCCTATGGCTGGTACTTGTGGCACTGGCCGCTGATCGTCTTTGCTCGAGCCACGCTGCCACGATCGACCTTTGCCGTCGTCGCAGCCGTCGTGGGCTCGCTGCTCATCGCAGCCGTGTCTAGCCACTTCCTCGAAAACCCGGTCCGCCACAGCTCGGCGATCCGCCGCAAGGCCCCACTCGTATTTGCTGGGTGCATCTGCCTGTCGATCATTGGAGCCGTGGGAGCAACGGCGGTGGTGCGCAGCACCGAAGCCAGCACGGTGATGGCCCAATTCGATCACGTGTTCCGGCCAGACAAACCACAGAGCGCCCCGTGCGAGCGAACCCTCGACGCAGTGCCCGAATGCACCGGTGGATCCTCGATCGACAATCCCGACGCTGACGAGCGTGTCCTTTTGCTGGGCGACTCGACGGCCCTTCAACTCTTTCCGGGTCTGAGTTTGGCTGCCGACGACCAGAACAAGGCGCTCACGATCGCGTTTCGCCATTCCTGCAGCAGCGACGGAGTGGTGATGGAGCTTCGCGGTGATCGCTACACCGAATGCGAGGCCTTTTGGGATGGCGCTCTCGCCGAGATCGAGCAAGACCCTCCCGACACGATCGTCCTCGCGAGCGCACTCGAGTACTACGTTTCCTCCGACACAAATACCGTGCAAAACGCGGCTGGCGACTTCGTCAGCGAACCCGATGAGCGAGCAGAGATCTACGGACCAGCGTTCGTCGACATGGTCGACCGGCTGACCTCGATGGTCGACAACGTGGTCTATGTCGGGATCACACCGACATTTGACGAGTGGCGCCCCGAGGAATGTTCCTTCGCTGTCTGGACGAGCAACGCTGAACGCTGCGGGCCTACGCGCTCGCGTGCCGACGTCGACCAGACACGAGCGTATGCACTCGAGGTGCAGGATCAGATCGTGGCGACCCCCGGCGTCGAATTCCTTGATCTCGACCCACTCTTGTGCCCGGGCGACCCCTGTAGCACCGAGCGCGATGGCGAGTGGATCTTCTCGGACTCACGGCACATCACCGCGAATACGAGCGAAAGCCTCGCCCCCGTCCTGGCGTTCGCAATCGATGACAGCGACGAGTAGTCAACGCCCCTAGACCCACCGCACCGAAATGCTGAACTCGCTGATCAGTCGGTGCGCGTGCATGTCAGTGCATCGGCCTAGAGTGCCACCCCATGGGGCTTGCCGAGCGAGTATCAACCGCGCTTGGAGCGGTCACCGAACAGCTTCCCGGTGGCGGCGAAGACCGTCCCGGGCAACAAGAGATGGCTGAGTCCGTTGCCGACGCAATCGCGAACGACACCCACCTCATTGCGGCGGCCGGAACCGGTACGGGCAAGTCGCTGGCATATCTCGTTCCCGCGATTCTGAGCGGCAAACGTACCGTCATCGCCACCGCAACAAAGGCGCTGCAAGATCAGCTGGCGAATAAGGACCTCCCCTTTCTCGAAGAGCACCTCGATGTGCCGTTCGAGTTCGCAATCCTGAAGGGTCGCAGCAACTATGTCTGTCGCCAGCGACTCTTCGAGCTCGATTCCGACAGCGAGCAGCTCGGTCTCGATATAGACGATGCTGCGACCGCCGATGCCGAAGAGCTCGAAACGATCGTCGAGTGGGCCAAGACCACGTCGACGGGCGACCGGGTCGAGCTGCCGATGGAACCTTCCGGACGAACGTGGTCCACCGTCAGTGTCGGCCCGACCGATTGCCCTGGCCAGCAGCGCTGCCCCAAGGGCGAAACGTGCTTTGCCGAGATGGCGCGTGCGGCTGCCCGCGAGGCCGACGTCGTCGTGGTCAATACCCACCTCTATGCAATCAATCTGGTTGCCGAGAGCGCGATCCTCGGCGACCACGAAGTTGCTGTCATCGACGAGGCCCACCAGATCGAAGACATCGTGGCGAACGCCGCGGGCTTCGAACTCACCGCTGGCCGGCTTCGGAATCTGGCCAACACGATCAAGGCAATTATCGCCGACACCGACCTGCTCACCGATCTTCACGACATAGCCGACCAACTCGCCCTCGACCTCGAACCGCACGAAGGGTCGCGCCTAAAGAGCGCAGACCTCGATGATGACCTGGCCCGCTCATTGAACCGAGCGCACGACCGCGCGAATCGGGCGCTCGAAGCTCTCCGCAAAATCCCCAAGGATTCAAAACCCGACGTTCTCGGCCGCAAGGAACGCGCCACCAACGCTGCCACCCACCTCATCGCCGACATCGACATGGCGCTGGAGATGACCGAGGAACACGTTGCGTGGGTTGACGGCGGCCGCTTCCCCGCACTCAAGGTTGCATCGATCGATGTCAGCAAGGTTCTCTCCGAAGAGCTCTTTGCCCAGCGGTCGACCATTCTCACCAGCGCAACGATCCCGGCGAACCTCCCCAGCCGCGTCGGCCTCGGAGCACACCCGCACAGCACGATCGATGTGGGCAGCCCGTTCGACTTCGAAACCGCCGGGCTGTTGTATTGCGCGTCGCACATGCCGGACCCTCGGTCCAACGACTACCGAGACGCGGTGCACGAGGAGGTCGAGGCACTCATAATGGCTGCAGGTGGGCGAACGCTTGCGTTGTTCACGTCGTGGCGAGCAATGAACCTGGCCAAGGAGTACCTCCTCGACCGGGTTCCGTACACGCTGCTCGCCCAAGGCGACGCTCCGAAACAGCTGCTGATCGATGAGTTCAAAGACGACGAAGAATCGGTACTGCTCGCCACGATGAGCTTTTGGCAAGGCGTCGACATTCCCGGCCGACCACTCAGCTGTTTGATAATCGACCGGATCCCGTTCCCCCGCCCCGACGACCCGCTGCTCAGCGCACGCCGCGACCTGGTTGGACGTTCAGCGTTCGGCGAGATCGATCTGCCACGTGCGTCGATGTTGCTCGCCCAGGGTGCAGGCCGCCTGATCCGCTCGGCAGACGACCGCGGAGTCGTTGCGGTACTCGATAGCCGCCTGGCGACCGCGAAGAACTACCGCTGGGACCTGATCAAAGCCCTACCGCCGCTGCCCCGAACCAAAGAGCGCGAGGAAGCAATCGCGTTCCTCAAGACAATCCGCGACGCAGAGACCGACTAGCTAGACGCCGAGGAGTCGTGCCCGGGTAACGGAACGAACGCCTCGGTTGAGGCTGAACAGCGCAATCGCCCATGCAACGGCCCCGATCAGGATCGGAACCCACCAGGCACCAAGGAGTGCTCCGGTTGCTTGGCCATAGGCAATCATGATCAGCGGCAAGCTGATCAGGCCAGATGCCTGCTGAGCAGCAGCGGTCGACTTGACCCGTGCCGAGAGGCGCAGGACAAGCGAAAGGCAGATAGCCAAGAACGGTGGCAGAACCCACAGGATCATGACCCACCATTGCGTCGTCGGGAAGAACCAGCCGCCGATCTCTGCTCCAACGGTCAGGTTGACCACGAGGGAGTAGAGGCTGAAACCAATGACGGTTGTCATGTAGCCGGGGACGAGGCTGGCGATGAGCTTGCCGATGTAGATCTCGCGAACTCCAGCTGGCGAGTTGGCAAGGAATTCCCCCGTGCCGCGTTCGCGCTCGCCAACGATTGTGGCGGCGCCAACAGCAGTCGAGATCGTGAGGGGAACAACCACGGCCACCGGAGCGAACAAGAACACGGCCAACGCGTAACCGGTGCGACCCTGCGGGGTGTCGCCTTGAATCTGCGATTGGGTGTTGTCGGGAAGAACCTCAAGGGTCGAGGTGATCTGCTCGAGCGGACCGACCGAGCCGACCGTCGTGATCATGACGAGCAACGCCGTGGGGATCAGCACGAAGAAGAGGCACCCGAGCGCCGCCATTGGTATCCAGAAGTCCTTGGCCTGGGCGAGTTGCTTGAGATCGGTACGGGCAACGGTGAGTACTTGTGACCAGTTCATGAGTTCCTTCTTGGCCTACGCGGCGAGGTCGATGCGTGCGGGGCGACCCGAGGTGCCACCGGGTGGGGCGAGCTCACCTTCGACCGAGCCGTTCTCGCGGCGGATGGCGAAGTAGAGGTCTTCGAGCGACGGCGAAACCGGCACGACGCTCGAGATTGGCACGTGATGCTTGGCGAGGTCGGCGACGATTGCTGGGATGGCGCTCTGGTCCTCGATGTCGATGATCGCGGCGTCTTTCACCCGTTCGAACGCAATCACCTGATCGTGACGTTCGAGTCGATCGAGGCCTTCAGGCATCGTCGAGGTGATCTGCACCTGTTCGGTTGGCCAGTACTCACGAATGAGCTCGGTCGGGCTGCCCGCCTTCAAGTTAGTGCCGGTCTGCATGACGACGATCTCGTCGGCGAGGCCCTCGGCTTCGAGAAGCAGATGAGTGCACATCATGACGGTCTGACCTTCCGACGTCATGCCGCGAATGAGTTCGAGTACGGCAAGTGCCGACTCGGGGTCGAGGCCTGACGTTGGCTCATCGAGAAGCAACAAGTCGGGTTCGTGCAAGATCGCTCTCGACAGGGCAAGGCGGGTCTTCATGCCGGTCGAGTACCCGCCGACCTTCTGGTCGAGCGCAGGTTCGATGGCGAATGCTTCGGCGGCTTCGAGAATTCGCTTGTCCGCAGCGGCGCCCTTGCCGAGGCCGTAGAGCTCGGCGGCATAGCGAAGGTTGTCCCAACCCGAGAGCCGGTCGTAGAGCGACGGCTTTGCGGTCACCACACCACAGCGTCGGCGTACCTCTTCCCCGTCGGGGCCAGCCGGGTCGATCCCGAATACTCGCGAGGTGCCGACGTCAGGAGAAAGCGCACCCGTGATCATGCGAATGGCGGTCGTCTTGCCGGCACCGTTCGGACCGAGCAGAACGGTGATAGCGCCAGTTCTGGCACCAAGATCGAGGTCCTTCAGCGCAGTAACGTCATCGAATTGCTTGGTGACGTTCTGAATATCGATAGTGAGATCAGCCACGCACTCCAATCGGCACAGAGTCCACATTTCTCAACCGTTTGTGCAGCGTTTCTTAACAAAGCGGGCCGACGGTATCTGGGCTAGTAGCCGAGGCGGTCGAGGATGCTGGCTTCGGTTTGCCAGTTCTTTGTGACCTTGACCTGAAGTTCGAGGTAGGTGCCCTCACGTAGTTGCTTTCGGGCTTCGGTACCGACGTGCTTGATGACCGCGCCTTTCTTGCCAATGACGATGCCCTTTTGGCTCTCACGCTCGACCAGAATTTCACAGCGGACGTGCGGCCACTCCATGTCGGTTACCCGAGTGGCAATCGAGTGAGGGATCTCGTCTCGCAGAACATCGAGAAGCTGCTCGCGCACAAGCTCGGCCACCCAGAACGCATCGGCAGCATCGCTGACCATGTCTTCTGGGTAATAGGGAGGCCCCTCCGGCATCAGACAAGCGACACATTCGACTACCTCGTCGCCGCCTTCGCCAGTGAGCGCAGAGACCGGGAAGTAGGCATCGAGGCCGAACTTTGCTGCCTCGACGAGCTGCCCCAGCGACTGTACGGGGTCGGCTTTGTCGGTCTTGTTGA
>CAZMYN010000191.1:0-6500 GCA_964570495.1 uncultured Acidimicrobiales bacterium
GCGCTGGCTGGGTGGGCGTCGTGGGGGTCGGCGCGGGAGCCGGTGGGGCGGTCGGCTTCGGTGCTGTTGGCGCTGGCGCACCACGGGCAGCGAACAAATTCGCGGGCATCATGACATTGTCGACGAATTTTGGGCGTGCCTTTACTTCGGAGGAAATTTCTGTGGGAACGGCGAACACCGCCAGGGCTACGCTCATGAGATCACTAGCAACCCAAATCGAGCGGCTCATTGGCTCGTTCGTGAGTGAATCACCCTCGCTCAAGCGGGGTGGGGTTAGTGGTTGCTGAGGCGTTCGGTGGGTCCTGGCAAGGTGATCCCGAGTGAGGCGCTCAGGGTCGTATCGAGGCTGACGTCGGCCGCCCGAGGTCCCATTGCAGGATCTTGTGTTCGGCCCGGCAACGAGTCGGCATCGAGGTTCATTGCGGTGGCGAGCAGGCGAGCGAACTCGAGGCGGTTTAGGCGTTCGGTCCCTGCCAGATGAATACGGCCGCCAACATCGGTGCGCACGAGGCGCAATAGCGCACCAGCGAGATCGTCGACATGGACGGGTGTGCGCCACTCATCGGTAAAGAAGGAAATCTCGCCGGTGTCGTGAGCGCGTTGCACGAGTGTCTCCTGTGGAGCGCTGGCCTTGCCATAGATGAGCGATGTCCGGGCGATTATCGCGCCCGGTGCGATTTCGGCGACGGCTGACTCGGCATGGGTCTTTGCTTCGCCGTAGGCCCCGAGCGGCGAGGGCTCATCGGATTCGCGATACGGGCGGCCGAGCGTGCCGTCGAAGACCAGATCGGTCGAGACGTGTGCGTAGCGTGCACCGCATTGCTCGGCGGCTGCGGCGATCGTGGCAGGTCCGGTCGCACAGATACCGAACACGTCGGGTCCGGATTGGCTGTATGCGGCGTTGATGATGTGGCTGGGGGCGATGTCGTCAACAAGCTTGTCTACGGTCGCCCGGTTCGTGATGTCGCAGCGATGCCACGTGAACGGTCCCGGCGACGCTGCGGTCTGTAGATGTGTGCCGTGTACGTCCTGGCCGCTGGCGGTCGCCGCGTGGCAGATCCGCCCGCCAAGAAATCCCGAGGCGCCAAAGACGAGGAGTCGATCCGGCAACTAGGCACCCATAGCGTGGTAGCCGCCGTCGACGTGGACCATGGTTCCGGTTGTGGCCGGGAACCAGTCGCTCAACATCGCCACGGTGGATCGTGCAACCGCCGATGAATCGCGCACATCCCAGCCCAGGGGAGCTTTGTCGTCCCAGACGTCCTCGAACTTTGCGAACGCGGGGATCGACTTTGCGGCGATCGTGCGGATTGGGCCAGCGGCGACAAGGTTGAAGCGGATTCCCGCGGCTCCGTGTGCCTTTGCGAGGTAGCGGTTGGTCGATTCGAGTGCGGCCTTGGCCACGCCCATCCAGTTGTACGCGGGCCACGCGACGGTCGCATCGAAGTCGAGGCCCACGACCGAACCGCCCTCGGTCATGAGCGGCGTCACGACCTCGGCGAGCGTCTTGTAGCTATACGTCGAAATCTCGAGCGCCGTCTTCACGTCATCCCATGGTGCGGCCATGAAGTCGTCGCCAAGGCAGGTCTCGGGGGCAAAGCCGATTGCGTGAAGCGCAGCATCGACCCGACCCCACTTGTTCTCCAGGTGGTCCCGCAGAGCCGGCACATGATCGGGGTTCGTGACATCGAATTCGAGGACCTCTGGTTCGGTGTCGAGCTTGCGCGCTGTTTTGGCGGTCAGGCTCAGACCTCGACCAGCGCCGGTGAGCACGAGGTTCGCCCCTTCGCGTTGCGCGAGCTGCGCTACACCGAACGCTAGAGACGCGTCGGTCAGCACACCGGTGATCAGAACGTTTTTGCCATCGAGTAAACCCATCTGGGGAGTCTGTTCCACCGTGTCCCGTGCGTCTAGGCCAGCGATGGCTTTCTCTGTTCGCCGAGCAAGTACCGTGGCGTTATGGCCCCTACGCCAATGCAGCTCTTCGACACCGCCAGCGGGTCGCTTCGTTCCTTTGAACCGGGCCCCATTGCCCGCATCTACATCTGCGGCATCACCCCCTACGACGCCACGCACATGGGTCATGCCGCAACGTACGTGACCTATGACGTGCTGCATCGCCGATTGGTCGACCGGGGTCACGAGGTGCGGATGGTTCGCAACATCACCGATATCGACAACGACCTACTCGAACGGGCACGCCGAGACGACGTCAACTACCTCGATCTCGCCTTTGGCCAAAAGCGTCAATTCGACGAAGACCTCGACGCTCTCGGATTACTCGAACCCTGGAGCGAGCCGCGCGCAACGTCGGCCATCCCCGACATTCGCGGTCTCATTTCTCGGATGCTCAGCGCGGGCGATGCCTACGTGGTTGATGGCTGGGTCTACTTCGATCACCGAAAGTCCCCCGGCTTTGGATCGATCAGCGGCTATAGCCGCGTCGACATGCGTGCGATTGGCGACAAGCGCGGAGAGGACCCCACAGATCCCCGCAAGACCCACCCGCTCGACACGGTCCTTTGGCAACCGTCAGCAGCCGACGAACCATTCTGGGAGGCACCGTGGGGGAGCGGTCGACCGGGTTGGCACATCGAATGCACGGCGCTGTCGATTCGCGAGCTCGGCAACATCGACCTTCACGGTGGCGGCTGCGACCTGGTTTATCCGCATCACGAATTCTCCGCGGCCCAACTCACAAGCGCCGGAGCTGATGCGACCGGACATTGGCTGCATCAGTCCTGCGTTCACCTCGACGGAGAACCAATGAGCAAGTCGAGCGGCAACCTGATCTTCGTGAAAGACCTCCTGGCAACGAACGACCCCATGGCGGTGCGCCTTGCGGTGATGTCGCAGCACTACCGCAGCGCCGAGTGGAATTGGACCGATGAACTCGTGAGCGAAGCGACGGCCCGACTCGATCAATGGCGCGCCGCTGGTGACGGAACGGGCCCGTACGACGAGGTCGGCCGCTGCTTGGACAACGACCTTGACGTCCCCGGCGCGCTCAAGGTCATCGACGCAGCCGCAGCCCAAGGCCACGGCGTCACCAAAGCTGCAGCCCTCTTAGGAGTTCGGCTGTAGCTAGTTGAGGACGGTGTTGATTTGTTCGCAGCCGACCGTGCTGTCGCTGGCGTTCACGGGAGCCACTACCCCGACGCTCACGACGACGAATTCAGGCCAGCACTTGTCAAGGCCGCTTCCGCCGATGACCATGTCGGATCCGGCGCCACCGCTGAGTAGATCATTGGCGAGGTTTCCTTCTACGCGGTCGTTGCCGTGGAACCCGTCGACAACGTCGAAGCCCTGGTTGCCGAGGAGGGTGTCGTTACCACCCTCGCCGCCAAGGTAGTCGTTGCCCGGCCCACCGTTCATTTCGTCGGCGCCACCGGGATGGGTGACTGTGGTGCTGCCTTCGTCGTATTGAGCGCCGTCGTCGCCGAGCATGAAGTCATCGCCCGGCGCACCGATCATCGTGTCGTTGCCGAGGCCGCCGAGCATGTCGTCGGGGCCGGGGCCACCGTGCATCCAGTCGTCGCCGAGGCCGCCGTCCATGACGTCGGAGAACTCTTGGCCAAACATAACGTCGTCGCCGGTTCCGCCAATGAGGATGTCGCGTCCGGAGCCGCCGACCATGAGGTCGTTGCCGGCTCCACCGCTCATCTCGTCGATGGCGAATCCGCCTCGGATGATGTCGTTGCCAGCGCCGCCATTGAGCTGATCTTGGTTCTGTTCGCCCCACAGGCGGTCGGCGCCGTCGCCGCCGTTGAGCAGGTCGCCGCCCCAGCCGCCAAAGACGCGGTCGTCGCCAAGGCCGCCAAAGACCATGTCCGCGCCGCCTCCGGCTCGAATGAAGTCGTTGCCAGCGCCGCCGATGATCTCGTCGTCGCCCCCTCGAGAGCAGATGATGTCGTCGCCGCCGAGACCCTCGATCATGTTGGCGGCGTCGCCTCCGACGATCACGTCAGCGCCCTCGGTTCCACGAATGACAGCGTCGTTCGAGACGATGGTCGCTGCTTGGCCGCCACACGTTTCTTGTGCGCCGGCTGGAGATGCGCTGAGCACGCTTACGAACAATGCGCATGCCGATGCAGCTGCAAGCGATCGAGTCGTGAACTTCATTAAGTTTCCCTTCGTACGCCGCGCGGTGACTAGAGGATAGTGAAACACCTCTGGCAACACCAAAACCTTTCGTCGGCAGAACGGTAGTATCTCTTGACTATGAGTGCTGTACACGTGACGCTGCCCGACGGATCCACGCGGGAACTTCCGGCCGAGTCGACAGCGGCCGATCTGGCGATGGAAATCGGTCCGGGATTGGCCAAGGCTGCCCTCATCGCGGTCGTCGATGGCGAAGAGGTCGACCTTGACCGCGAACTCACCGACGGAGCCACGGTTTCTCTTGTCACGGGCAAGGACGAAGCGGGACTTCACGCCTTGCGCCACTCGACGGCGCACCTCATGGCGCAGGCAATTTCGGACCTGCACCCGGGCGCCCGTTTTGCGATCGGTCCACCGATCGAGAACGGCTTTTACTACGACTTCGATCTGCCCGACGGAAAGACACTCTCCGACGCCGACCTCGAGGCCATCGAGAAGCGGATGCACGAGCTTGTCAAAGCCGACCAGCCCTTCGAGCGCCACGAGGTCGCAATGGCCGAAGCGCTTGAGCTCTTTGCGAACGAGCCGTACAAGTTGGAGATCATCGAAGGCGTCCGCGATGGTGCAGCATCGTCGGAAGATTCGGGGGAAGTAGCTGGGGATGTCGTTAGCTACTACCGGAATTCCGAATCCTTCATGGACATGTGCACCGGGCCCCATGTGCCCAGCACCAAGTACCTCGAACACTTCAAACTGATGAAGGTCGCCGGTGCGTACTGGCGCGGCGATGAGAAGCGCCCGATGCTCCAACGCGTCTACGGCACTGCCTGGGCGAACAAAAAGGATCTGAAGGCTCACCTGCACCGCCTCGAAGAAGCCGAGAAGCGCGACCACCGGCGTTTGGCCCAGGAACTCGACCTCGTGTCGTGGCCCGATGAACTAGGCCCCGGCTTGTCTGTATGGCACCCCAAGGGCGCCGTGATCCGCAAGATCCTCGAGGACTACAGCCGCTCGCGTCACGAGACCGGTGGCTATGAGTTTGCCTATAGCCCGCACATTGCAAAGTCGCTGCTCTGGGAGACCTCGGGTCACCTCGATTTCTACGCCGACGGCATGTATCCGCCCATGGAGCTCGACGGGGCAACGTATTACCCCAAGCCCATGAATTGCCCGTTCCACGTGATGATCTACAAGAGTGATCAGCGCTCGTATCGGGATCTTCCGATCCGGCTTTTCGAACTGGGCACGGTCTATCGCTACGAGTTGTCCGGCGCGATCCATGGCCTCATGCGCAGCCGCGGCTTCACCCAAGACGACAGCCACATCTTTTGCACGCGTGAGACGATCGACGAAGAGCTCGCGTCGTTGCTCGACTTCGTGTTGTCGGTACTTCGGGCGTTTGGCTTTGACGAGTTCGAAGCGAAGCTCTCGACGCGTCCGCCCGAGAAGTCGGTTGGCGACGACGAGATCTGGGAGGTCGCAACGATCGGCCTGCAGGCAGCGCTCGAGTCGCAGGGATTGCCCTACACCGTCGATGAGGGCGGGGGTGCGTTCTACGGTCCCAAGATCGACGTCGACGTGCGCGACGCAATTGGCCGAGCGTGGCAACTCTCCACGATCCAACTCGATTTCAATTTGCCTGAGCGTTTCGAGCTCGAATATGTCGCAGACAACGGTGAACGCAAGCGACCGGTGATGATTCACCGTGCGCTCATGGGATCGATCGAGCGCTTCTTCGGGGTGTTGATCGAGCACTATGCCGGAAATTTCCCCGCATGGCTCGCCCCTATCCAAGTCAAGATCTTGCCGGTCGCCGAAGCCCACCAGGAGTACTCCGACTCACTCGTCGAGCAATTCCGTGGCGCGGGCATCCGGGTAGCGATCGACCCCGCGACCGAACCGCTGGGCAAGCGAGTTCGCAACGGCAAGGTCGAAAAGACTCCCTACGTGCTGGTCGTTGGCGACGACGATGTCGCAAACCGCACCGTCGGAGTCAACAAGCGCGGTGTCAAAGATGTCGATCGCGATGTTGGTGTCGATGCCTTCCTCACGCAGTTGCAAGGCGAAATCGACGAGAAGTCGTGAGCGACTCACCGAGCAATTCGCCTCTCGACAAGTCGGTGTTTAACAACTCGCTGTCCGGTTCCGACCAGATGACGCGCCTGTGGGCGGGGTGGCGAATTCCGTACATCCTCGCCGACGAAGATGAACGCTCAAAAGGCCACGGCGACGACCTGACCCTCTTTGAGGGGATCGAACAGTCCGAACTCGACGACTCGATTACCTATGTTCTTTGGCGCGGCACTCACTGTTTCGCTCTCTTGAACGCGTACCCCTACACGAGTGGGCACCTGTTGGTGTTGCCCAAAAAGCGCGCCATCGATCTCCACGAACTCGAC
>CAZMYN010000192.1:0-6495 GCA_964570495.1 uncultured Acidimicrobiales bacterium
GCTTAGAGACCGCGCGTTATTTCGCCGAGGTCGTCGTAGGTGGGTTCACGCTCTTCGGCTTGGGCCCCGAAGGACTCCATCAGATCGGTTGGCTGGAACATTCCGGTCTGCCAAGCCGCCATGTACTGCATCGAGTCGGCGACCGAATGATCTCGGGTGTAGTTGATCATCTCTTTGGTGCCGTGGATCGCAAGCGGCGACTTCGACGCAATCCGTTGGGCAATGTCGAGAACCCCAGCGAGCATCGTCTCGTGATCGGCGTATACCTCGTTGACAAGACCGACTTCCTTGGCTCGCTGCGCTGGCATTCGATCGCCGGTGTAGGCGAGTTCGCGACACACGCCCTCGGGGATGAGCTTCGGTAATCGTTGCAGGGTTCCGACGTCGGCGGTCATCCCGATGTTGATCTCGTGAATGCAGAACCAGGCATCTTCGGTCGCGTAACGCATGTCGCAGGCGGTGACCATGTCGACGGCCCCGCCAACGACTCCGCCCTGGAGCGCAGCGAGCACCGGCATCCGGGCCCGCTCGAGCGACGACAGAGCGTTCTGCAGGTGCAGGACGTTGTAGCGAAAGTTCGCTCGGGAGCGACCAACCTCTTGGGCGTCGTTGCCGAGATTGCCGCTCGTGAACACGCTGATGTCCATGCCAGCCGAAAAGTGCTTGCCGGTCGACGACAGCACGATTGCACGCGCCACACCCCGGTCGCTGATCTCGTCGACGATTTGAGGTAGCTCGCGCCAAAAGTCTGGCGTCATCGTGTTCATCTCGTCGGGACGATTCAGGACGATGTGGGCAATGCCCTCGGACTCGGTGACTTCGAAGCTGGAACTGCCCATGGTCGAATAGTAACGGCCAGCCTTAGACCGTCAAGGTTCCAGCTCAGGCGCAGAACGAGGCCAGGTCCTGCAGCGGTCGTGCGCCCATGTGGGTGATGATCTCGGCAGCTGCACAACTTCCCATGTGGCCGGCCTCGGCCAGTGTCTTGCCTTGAGCGAGTGCGGCGAGCACGCCCGATGCGTACAGATCGCCGGCGCCGGTTGTGTCGATCCGCTTTTCGACCTCGACGACCGGAATGTCAATGACGTCGTCGGCGGTCACGATCATCGATCCGTTGAGACCCTTGGTGATGCATGCGGTCTGCGTCATGGTCCGAAGCTGGGAAATGATCTCTGCGGGGTCGTCGGTGCCGAGAAGCGACTCGATCTCGTCGCTGTTGCCAAACACGAGATCGACCTTGTCGGAGATGAGATCAAGCCATTCGTCACGGTGTCGGTCGACGGCGAAAGGGTCAGACAGTGTCAACGACGACGTGACACCGTTGGAGCCAGCAATGTCCATGGCACTGCGGATTGCCTGTTTGGCCTCCTCCAAGTCCCAGAGGTAGCCCTCGCAGTACAAGATCTTGGCGTTGGCGACGAGACTTTCGTCGATGTCGCTCGTGGTGAGAACGGAGCTGGCGCCGAGGAACGTGTTCATGGTTCGCTGGCCATCGGGAGTTACTTGAATGAGACAGCGTGCGGTCGCTGGTCCACTCGTTGCAGGGTCGACGTCGAACTCGACTCCGGCTTTGCGGATGTCCTCGACAAACGCGGCACCGAGTTCATCGTCGCGGACCTTGCCGATGTAGGCCGAGCTCTGACCAAACGAGGCCACCCCAACCATCGTGTTCGCGGCCGACCCGCCCGATGCTTTGATTCCTTCGGGCATCAGCGAGGTGAGCTGTTCTGCCCGAGGTTCGTCGATGAGGGTCATCGATCCTCGATTGAGATCGTGTTCAGCAATGAACTCATCGCCGACCTGACCAATGACGTCGACGATCGCGTTTCCGACGCCGACGACTTGCGCTGCACTCATGACATCTCCCTCGCCCGGATCCAATCCAGGCACGGTCCTCGAAGGTACCATTCGCGACGCGGTCCGCAACGGTGGACCACCTGGCAAATCTGCACCGAGAGGCATCATGGACTATCGCCTGCCGCGTTCGATTCTCCCCCGTTCCTACGAGGTCGAGATCCAACCCAACCTGGACGACCACACCTTTACCGGCCGCGTGTGCATTTCGGCCGAGGTCATCGAGCCGACCGATGTGTTCGTGTGCAACGTCCTCGAACTCGACCTCGACAACGTCGAAGTCGACGGCGTGCCGTGCACGTTCTCGCTCGACGAACAGAACGAGCAACTCCGTGTCGAATTAGGCGCTCAGCGCGAACCCGGCACGATCGAATTCACCGCGAACTTCGCCGGCGCGCTGAACGACTCGCTGAAAGGCTTCTACCGGTCATCGTTTACCGACGACGACGGCACCGAGCACACGATCGCTACCACCCAGTTTCAGTCGACCGATGCACGCCGTGCCTTTCCGTGCTTCGACGAACCCGACATGAAAGCAACGTTCGCGGTGACCCTCGTGATCGATCCGCAATACACCGCGGTCAGCAATGGCGCCGAGACCGACCGCACGACTCGAGACGACGGACTCGTGGCGGTCACGTTCGCCGAGACGATGGCCATGTCGACGTACCTCGTTGCGTTCGTGGTTGGCCCACTCGTCATCTCCGAGCCGGCGTACGCGGGGAACGTGCCGGTTCGCATCGTGCACCGGCCAGGCCAAGAACACCTGACCCAGTTCGCGCTCGACGTGGCGGTCGCGGCGCTCACGTACTTCGAGGAGTACTACGCAATCCCCTATCCAACCGACAAGCTCGACATGATCGCCCTTCCCGATTTCGCGATGGGCGCTATGGAGAACCTGGGTTGTGTGACGTACCGCGAGATCCTGTTGCTCGTCGACCCAGACACCGCAACCCAGCCCGAGCTGCAAAACGTGGCCGATGTCGTGAACCATGAGCTTGCCCACATGTGGTTCGGCGACCTGGTGACGATGAGCTGGTGGAACGGAATCTGGCTAAACGAAGCCTTTGCGACGTTCATGGAGATGCGGGCCACCGACAACTTCCGACCCGAATGGCAACGCTGGACAAGCTTTGGGATCAGCCGTTCTGCCGCGTTCGACATCGACAGCCTCGAATCGACTCGCCCGATCGAATTTCCCGTCGTGTCGCCACAAGACGCCGAGGGAATGTTCGACCTGCTGACCTATGAGAAGGGTGCCGCGGTCGTGCGCATGCTCGAGCAGTGGCTCGGCGAAGAGGTGTTCCGCGACGGCATCCGTCACTACTTACAGACCCACCTCTATGGGAACACCGAGACCCACGACCTGTGGAACGCGCTCGAACACGTTGCGGGCAAACCAGTGACGTCGGCCATGGAGACGTGGATCTTCCAGGGCGGCTACCCGCTCATCGAGATCGACGAGACGCACGCCCATCAGCGACGCTTTACCTACACCGGCGAATCGAGCTCGGCGAAGTGGTCGGTGCCGCTGCAACTGCGACACGACGACGATTCGGTCTCGCTGGTTGAGCTCGATGGACAATCGGTCGAGCTGGCAGAGACTTCGGATCACTTCGAGAGCTTCAACCATGCGGGCTTTGGCTTCTACCGGGTGAAACTGCCGGGCGAGCGACTCGCGGCCCTCGGCAAGTCCGGTGTCGATCACCTCGAGTCCGTCGAACGCTTTGGTTTGGTCGACGACGCGTGGAGCCTCACCCTCGCCAATGAGACGAGCATTGCCGATTTCCTCGCACTGTTGAACGGATACCGAGACGAGCTCGACATTTCGGTGTGGCAACGGATCATCGGCGGACTCGGGTTCATCAATCACGTTGCCGCCGATGCCGATCGCCCGGCGCTCGGCGCGTTTGTGAACGAACTCATTGCTCCGCCTCGATCCCGGTTGGGTGACGCTCCGGAAGGTCCGGAATCTGACCGGATGGCACAACTGCGTGGCGCGCTGTTCAGCGCAACGGGAACCCTCACCGCGGAAGGCTCGCCCGAACGAACCGCCGCGATCGAACGTGCCCGAAGCATTCTGGCCGACCCGAACCCGGACCCTGAGCTGCGTTCGGGAGCGGTCAAGATCATCGCCGCAAACGGCACAGCAGACGACTTCGCCACGTTCCGCTCAGGATTTGAAAACGCGGCCGACCCACAAGCCGAGATCCGCAATCTCTATGCGCTTCCCGGGTTCCCGGGTAAAGAGCAGGTTCGCGAGGTGACGACGATGGCGCTCGACGGCACGATTCGCACCCAGAACGCACCGTTTGTTCTTGCCCAGGCAATGATGAACCGCAGCCATGGTTCACTTGCCTGGACCGAGGTTCGCGAATCCTGGGACAAGGTGAACGAGCTGTTCCCCGCGAACACGATCGTGCGGATGCTGACCGGCATCCGTTGGCTCACGAGCCCCGACGTTTCTGGCGAAGTCACGAGCTTCTTTGCTGGCAAAGATCTGCCGCAGGGGCAAAAGCAGCTCGATCAGCACCTCGAACGGTTGGCGGTCAACACCAGCTTTGGGACCCGCGTCGTCGCCGAGTTGGCCGAGGCGCTGTAGCTCCGTTGCAATGAAGCCCCCCACCAGCCTCCCATTCACCAAGCTCGTCGACCAGGAAGTATTTGCCGTTGACGAACGATCGGCCCAGCTGGTCGTTCGCTCATCGCACGAGTCGGTCGCGGTCGACATTGCCGATACGCGGATTGTGTCAGCGACTACGCGTGGAGCTGCGGTCATTGACGTCGATGGGCTCGAGCCAGCCACCACCTATCGGGCAAAGCTGTCGACCGGCGACGGTCAGAGCTTGGGCGAACTCAACCTCACGACTCGCCCGTCCCTCGGTCCAGTGATTTCACGCTTCGCCACGATCTCCGATGTTCATCTGGGGGCCGAGTCATTTGGCCCTGACCCGCGAATCAAAGATGACCGAGCCAATGGCGACGATGCATATCCACTACGCAATGGTCGTGCTGCGGTGGCCGAAGCTACAGCGTGGGGTGCCGAACAACTGCTGATCAAGGGTGACCTCGTCGACACGGGCGCACGCAGCGATTGGCAGCTCGCCAAGGAGATGCTCGCCGATGCACAGATCCCGTTTCGTGTCACCGCAGGGAATCACGACCATTGGCAAAGCCGCGAGATGGACCCACCCGAGGGAGCCGAGCTGCTCGGCGTATCGAGCAACAGCGTGCAGCGCATCGATCTCGACGGTGTCCGACTCGTGCTCGCCGACACGAGCAAACCCGGCAAGGGAAGCGGTGACATGGCACCGATCCGCGACGAACTCATCGACGCGGTCTCGGTCGACACTCCAGCGTTCGTCGGACTTCATCACAACATCCAACAGTTTCCAATCCCGTGGTTCTGGCCGCCGGGGATTCCCTCGACGAATGCCCAGCCCGTTGTCGACGCACTCGCGAAGGCCAACGAGCGACTATTCATGAGCTCGGGCCACAGCCACCGAAATCGTGTCCATCACATCGGGCCCGACCAGTCGGTGACCTACACCGAGGTGAGCTCAACGTCGGACTATCCCGGGGCATGGGCGGCCTACGAGGTGACCGAGAACGGAATCCGCCAAACGGTTCGACGGATTGGCTCGCCCGAGGCAATCCGCTGGACCGAAGCCACCCGTTCGGCGCTCGGTGGCGTCTGGCCTCGATGGTCCCAAGGCCGACTCGAGGACCGCTGCGTCGATGCGGTGTTCAGGTAATGAAGACGCCATGAGCACCGAGCCGGTCGACGAGCGAATCGAACAGCTCCACCAGGAGGCGGTCGACTCTGGGGCGCAGTACTACATCGATCCCGAGACCGGCTTGTTGACCATGACCGCCAGCTACCATCTCGACCGCGGCGAATGCTGCAAGAGCGACTGTCGGCACTGCCCCTACAACGAGGACTCCTAGGAACATCCAGACCACTACCGGCCGAGCAGTAAGGTTCGAGGATGAACTTGGACCTGAGCGCGAACGAAGTCCGCGCCTTGTGTGCGCTCGTCGAGAAAGAGCAGACAACTCCGGATCAATATCCGTTGAGCACCAATGCGCTGCGTTCGGCGTGCAACCAAAAGACGAGCCGCGATCCAGTCCTCGACCTCGCCGAATCCGAGGTCGACGCTGCGGTTCTCCAGCTGCGCGAGCGAGGCTTGGTCCGCAGCAGCAAGCCTTCTGGTTCACGGGCCTGGAAACACAAACACGTCATCACCGAGGTCCTCGCGCTCAGCAAAGAAGAAATCGCGGTCATTGCGGTGCTTGGATTGCGCGCCGCGCAGACATCGGGCGAGCTGCGTCAACGAACCGAGCGAATCCACTCGTTCGAAACCGTCGATGAGGTCGACGCCACATTGCGCGATCTCGCAAACCGCGACGCTCCTCTGGTCCGCAATGTCGGCCGCGACGCTGGCCAAAGCCAAGATCGCTGGGAGCATTGCCTGGGCGATTCGGCCGTGCCGGTATCGCGGAGCGCCCAACACGCCATGGCCGCTGAATTCCGCGAGCTGCACTCGTCGGGCTTGTTCGCAATGCCAAACCCATGGGACCGAGGTTCCGCACGCATGATGGCCGAGCTCGGAGCCAAAGCGCTCGCCACCACGAGCGCCG
>CAZMYN010000193.1:0-6482 GCA_964570495.1 uncultured Acidimicrobiales bacterium
TTCTTGCCCGCAAAGACATCCGGGTACTCCATGAGCGCTGCGAGGCCCGCAGCGCCAGCGCCTTCGACCACTGTCTTTTCGATCTCGAGCAGCATCGCGATTGCCCGTTCGATCGCCGCTTCGCTCACGACGAGAACCTCGACGTCGTGGGCTTCGAGCAGCGCTGTCGTGAGTTCTCCCGGCGAGCTGACCGCAATGCCATCAGCAATGGTCGATCCTCCGACCGAGGTCGACGGTCGGGATTCGAGGCGGTCCGCCATTGCTGGATACCGCTCGCTTTGCACGCCAACGACCTGGACGCCATCGGAACTCGCCGAAACCGCAGCAGCGATGCCAGCAGCCAGTCCCCCGCCGCCGACGGCCGCGACGATCATGTCGAGCTCGGGCACTTGCTCGCACATCTCAAGACCGATGGTCCCCTGCCCCGCAATGACCTGCGGATCGTCGAAGGGGTGAATGAATTCGAGGTTGCGCTCGGCTGCCAACTCGACAGCCCGAGCGGCCGACTCCTCGACGTCGGCGCCTTCAAGCTCGACCGTTGCGCCGAGATCTTGGGTTCGAGCGACCTTGACGAACGGCGTACCTTTCGGCATGACGATCGTGGTTTCTAGACCCAGCAACGAACCGTGATAGGCCACGCCCTGAGCGTGATTTCCCGCCGACATCGCAATGACACCACGGCCTGGCGCGACGTCGAGCAGACGGTTGCGCGCACCTCGGTCCTTGAACGAGCCGGTGTATTGCAGGTTCTCGAATTTGAGATACACCGTTGCACCGACGATCGATGACAAGGTGCGAGACAGCGAACACGGCGTCTCGACAATCACGTCTCGGATGCGTTCATGCGCCGAGCGAACCTCATCGGCGGTGACCACGGGACGGCCGCTGTTAGGCGTTGACATCCTCTGAGGCTAACTGACGGTCGAGTCGCACCTTTATCCGCACGACATCGAGCAGCGCGCTGATGTAGGCGCCGGGCTGAACTCGCGAATCGTCTCGGTGTTCCCAGGTGATCGGCACTTCGAGAACGTGGTAGCCAAGTCCTTGAGCGAGCGCCAAGGCTTCGACATCGAACGCCCAACCGTTGCTCGTGCATCGGCGGAAGACCGCGTCGCTGGCATCGCCGGTAAAAACTTTGAAGCCGCGCTGGGTGTCTTGGATGCCGGGCAGGACAAGCCACTGAATGAAGCGGTTGCCGAGCCGTCCAAGAAGCGAGCGGAATCCGGGTTGGCGGACCTCGACGTTCGAGCCGTCGACCGCGACCGACCCAATGATCACTCCGGGCTCGATTGGCTCTTGCGCAGCTGCAGCCATCAACCGGTCGAACTCGCGAACGTCGGTCGAGTTATCGGCGTCCAAGAAGAGCCGATGTCTCCCGGTGCCAGCGATCATCCCGGTGCGAACCGCGTGGCCCTTCCCGAGGTTTCGCGGTGACTGCAACACGAGTAGTCGGCGAAAGAGCGGCGCGAACTTGGTCGCGACCGCGATGGTGTTGTCGCTCGATCCATCGTCGACCACGATGACTTCGTCGTCCATGTTTCGTTCGTCGAGGTAGGCAGCGATCGAGGTGAGAGTTTCACCAATTCGCAGTTCTTCGTTGTATGCGGGGATGACGATGGTGAGGTCGCGCACTATGCAAGCTCCTTGTTCGCCATGGACAATTCCGCCACTGAACCGACCGACAACGCCCGCAAGACAAACGCGACGAAGACTGCCGTCACGACGATCGCCAGCGGCGTCGCGCCGAGGTCCTTTGAGAACGTGTGGGTCAACGCTCCAAGCCAAAGCACAGCGAGCACTCGGACCGGAACAACTTCTGATTCGGCGAGGAGCGCTGCGCCGGCAATGAGGATGAGGCTCGCGTCGTAGAACATCGTGTGTGGGCTGATCAAGATGATTCCGACCGCCGCGGCACCCATTCGCTGTGCGAGTGAGAACCGTTCGGGGTTGACCCAAAGGAACATCAAGGTCGCGACGACTCCGACGGCCAGGGTCACTCCCGCAACGAGGGCAACCATGGAGTCGGCCGACAGGGCAGCCTGAAGGAATCCGAGAAACGAGATCGAGTTCGTTGCGTTGACCTCGGCGTCGCGCTCGATGAACGGGCCGACCTGTTCAAACCACTCGCCAAACCATCCAACGCCCCGTGTCGAAGCTGTCAGGACCCAGGTCGCAACGATCGTCGAGATGCTGGCGATCACGGCCCGCCAGTGTTTGGACAACAAGACCAAGCCAATCATCGGCAACGCGTACTGAGGTCGGTAGACCAATAGGCCAATCGCGATACCCGCAAGAACTTCTCGGTCTTCGTGAAGCGCACGCCATATCCCGGCGAGCAACAAGACGCTGATCGCTGCGTTCTGCCCTCCCCCGACTGCGGAGATGAGGGGGAAGAAGGTGAAGCTCGCTGCGAGTAGCGGCCAACGCCACCGTTTAAGCAGCGGCACCATTGGGGTGATCAACCAGACGGCCAGTCCGAATGCGGCCGCCATCACGATCGTGTGGATGAGATAGGCGACTTGAAAGCCAATCCCGCCGAGGGGGGCGTACGCCAACGCGACGTGTGGCGGGTAGGCAAAGGCGAGGTAGCCGTCGAGTCCGAGCTCGTCTTGGGCGGCTTGCTGGCGAGCGGGGTCGTAGAGCGAGTCGATGTCGCCGTCCCACACGATCGATCCAGCAGCGTAGAAGGCGGGGAAGTCTCCTCCGAGGCGTGCTCCGCTCGTGTCCTGCGAGGCGTCTGCTCCGAGTCCGGCACCGACGACCGCTGCCATGATGACGGCGAGTCCGACGGCGAAGAGGATGGCTTGTGAGGCCTTGTTGATCAGCCGTTCAGAATGGTCGATGGGCGCGTCGAGCCGATCGTCGTTCTCGTCGGCGATCCTCGGCATTGTCTCCATCAAGGTAGAGATCGGCAAAAACAGCCATATTCAGCCGGGCCAGACGAACTATCTGTAGAGCGGCACCGTGGGCCTCACACTCCACCACCGACGGTTCAGATTTGGTACCGATTCAGCAATTTTCGGGCACGGGTCACGATCGGGGCGTCGACCATGGTTCCCTCGTAGGCAACGACGCCGAGGCCATCTCGTTCGGCTTCATCGGCCGCCGCGACAACACCGCTGGCCCACGCCATCTCCTCGTCGGAGGGGGTAAAGGCCGCGTTCGCGAGCGGGACCTGCGACGGGTGGATGCAGAGTTTGCCTTCGTAGCCCAGCGATCGTGCTTCGACGGCCTCGGTCGTGAAGCGTTCGCCGTCGGTGAAGTCGACCGTGACTTGATCGAGCGCAGGAACGCCGGCAAGACGTGCTGCTATCGAGACCTGAGAACGGGCCAAGAGGACCTCGCTGTTCGATTCGGTCCGCACCCCGCCGAGGTCGGTGACGTAGTCCTCGGCGCCGAAATACACGAGGTCGACGCCAGCTCCGGCAATCTCCACCGCCCGGTGCACTCCAGCCACCGATTCGATTCCGGCACACAACATGGCGCCGTCGAGGTCGGCCTTGGCCATCTCGCGCCGCACGTCCTCAACTTCGCGATCGGTCTCTAGTTTCGGCACGATGATGCCGCCCGCTTGCGCCGCTGCACCAGCGCGAACGTCTTCGGCGAAGTGTTTGGTTCCGAGCGGGTTTACTCGGACGAAGAAGAGCATCTCGCCCAGATCGAGCGCACCTGGCAGCGCGTCGACGACGGCGTCTCGGGCGTTTGCCTTTTGGCTTTCCGGCGTTGCGTCTTCGAAGTCCAAGACACCAATGTCGGCACCGGCATCGATGAACTTGGCTACGTAGTCGGTTCGTAGCGCCGGGCCAAAGAGCATGCTTCGTGTTCGCATGCTCGTCACGGTAGTAGGTGGCGTTGGCGCGCTCGCCGATCCGGGGAAGACTACGCCGTGGACTTTCCCCCAATGCACCGTCGCTCGACCGGCACATTGACCAGACTCCTGTCCGTCGTTTCACCCGGCGTTGCCCGAATCGATGCCCAGCGCGAACCTCATGCTGACTTCTGGGACGACTGGAATCAGCGTGCGGTCGCCAGCACCGGCCCGCTGTGGATTGCGCTCGGTGACTCGACGTCGCAAGGCATTGGCAGCCCAGACCCACTGCAGGGCTGGGTCCCGCAGGTCCTCGAACGACTGCGAGACGATACGGGTGATTCGTGGCGGGTCGTGAATCTCGGAATCACGGGAGCGCAATTCGACGACATCGTCGAATACGAACTCCCTCGGGTCGAGCACCTGCGGGCCGCAGGCCAGGAGCCTTCGCTCATGACGCTGCTCGCCGGTTCCAACAACCTGGTGGCGCCAAACACCTGGCCAAACGCATTGTCGGAGTTGGAGACGATCCTCGACGCGCTGGCGCCGCGTTCGGTCATCGGTCGAGTCGGCGTTGACCACGCCGGCAATTCGGTGATGGCTCGCTCCTTCACACGGGCGATCGAAAAGGCAGCCAAAGATGGCCAGCACGAGTTGTTTTGGCCGTGGAGCTGGCCGTCGCGAGACGGTATCGGCGATGACAACTACCACCCCGGAGCAAAGGGCTACGGCTATATGGCCGACATCATCTATCCCTGCGTCCGCGCCGCTCTCGGCCTCGACGACTGACGCTTAGGTCAGCTCGTGAATAGTTGCCCGATCGTCGGCGACGACCGAGACGTGGCGAACCACCCGGTCGTTTGCATGTTCGACGATCTGTCGTTCGATGGCCTTGCGAGCCGCGCGTCCTCGACGTGCTGCCCCTCCCGAGAGCGGGATCCGGACGACAAGACCCACGAGCAAGCCGAGGAGCGCGCCGCCGATCAGCAGGCTGCTCGGCAAGGGCATCCATTCGGCTTCGGGCGTCGGCGGAAGAAGTGGTCCCGTGTCGAACTGGAAGAACCCGCCGAGAATCGCAACGACGATCAGCCACACGAGGCCAACGACGGCGGTGATTGCGAGCACTCGCTGCAACCACGCAACGGCGGTCCACCATTTTGGGCGTGAGCCTGCATTGACTGCTTCGCGGCCCACGGTGCGTCGTAGGTCGTCGAGCAACTCGTCGCGTTCGGAAAACGCTGCTGTACGTGCCGCGACGGGCCACGGGGGCTCGCTCGTCCCGGCGACCGCTTCGGCGTAGTCGCGCAGCGCCAAGTCGGCGCGGGGTTCTGCTGCACCTGTTCGTCCCGGTCCCGGGAGGTCGGCCAACGGCTTGCGCGCCAATCGACGAATGAAGCGCGTGAAGGGCCAGCCCATTGCCAGGCTCCCCTGGCGAACGTGATGGCGTTCAGCGACCTGGCCTGCCTCTTGGGAACCCGCGGCTTCACCAAGTCCCGAGATGAGGGCGTCGCGGAGTTTGCCCTGCGGGTCGGCGAAGTCGCCCTCGCTTCTCAGTGCCTGTGCAGCTTCGGAAAGGTCGGCGTCGACTCGGACGAGCGCGGCGTTGCGGGCCGCTATCGCGGTCGCGAGTTCGGCTTCCAAATTCTCAAACCCGGTGCCGGTAAGCGCCGAGACGGTGAGGGCGTGGGCGCCGGCGATTCCACCGTCGGCGACGAGGCGTTCGAAGTCGGCAGCGACCGACGCTCCCCCATCGTCGAGGCGATCGACTTGGTTCAGCACGAAGCGCAAGATGTCGGCGTGCTGCGCAAGCGGTTGGATATAGCCGAGGTGAAGCGCTGCGTCGGCGTACTTTTGCGGATCGGTGACCCAAACCAAAACATCGACGAGCTCGACCAGACGGTCGACCTCGATCCGATGCTCGACTGCCGTCGAGTCGTGGTCGGGCAGGTCGAGCAGAACAAGGCCATCGAGCGGAGTTGTCGAACCGTCTGCTGCGGAATCGACCTTGTAGCGATGCGTGATGTCGAGCCAGTCCAGGAGCGGACCTGCGTCTTCGTCACCCCACACCACCGCATGGGTCGCCGACGTTGTTGGCCGACGCACCGAGCTGGCGGTCAGTTCGGTTCCCGCCAGCCGGTTGACGATCGACGACTTACCCGACCCTGTCGCGCCAGCGATCGCCACGACGGTGAGGTTCGTGCCGTGACGTAGGCGGGCCTGGGCCTTGTCGCGCAACGTGTCGAGTGAGGCGACCTCGGCTTCGGGGTAGTACTTGGTCGCCAAGTGCGTGGCCTGGTCGAAGGCCTGCAATCGAATGGTCAGCTCCGAATCAGCAATTTCAGGGGTCGTTGCCATCGCTACGCCATCGTTTGTTGCAATTTCGCCGATGCCTCGCGCAGCGGCTCACCGAGCACAGCCTCCGCGCCGAGCAATGCGTCGAAACGTTGCCGATCAGCGTCGAGCAAGGTGTCGAGGCGTGTAATGAGGCTCTCCCGAGCCTCCCGGGCGAGATCGCGAACGGCTTGTTCACCAAACACCGCAGTCAGAACCGCCTGCGACACCGCTGCGGTGCCGCCAGCGACCGCGGCCTCACCACCGGTAATGCCGCCCGTCTGGCTAAAGACCGCGACCATCAGGGCAACACCAACGCCGTTGATGCCAGTGCTGAGAGTCC
>CAZMYN010000194.1:0-6465 GCA_964570495.1 uncultured Acidimicrobiales bacterium
GTTTGGTACACCGACACGGGAACCTCGGTCGGCGACGCGACCAACTCGTTCGACCAGTGCACCGCGGATGGAAAGCTGCGACTTGAAGCGACGGTCGTTGGCGAAGAAATTCGCTCGTGCTACCTCAGCACCGACTTCCGTAGTGGTGCGGCCAACCGCAAGTTCGGCCCCGGCCAGAACGGAACCGTTCGTGTCGAGTACGTCGTCGATCTCTCCGGGCTCGACGCCGAAGGGTTGTGGGCAGCTGGCTGGTTGTTCGCACACGATGGGAATCCAGATCCTGCGTACCTACGAGACCTCTCCCAAGGCAGCGAGATCGATGTGTTTGAGTACATCCCGTTTGCGAACGAGGACGGCTTTGACCGGACCAACCACTTCCACCCGGCGGTGCACTGGGACCAAAGCGGCAACGCGGTTCTGCCCACCGAACGAGGAGCCGAAAATGGCTACATCGGCGCTTCGCAGTTCGGCATCGACCTCAATAGGCCCGGCTGGCACACCTTCGCCATCGAATGGAACCGAAACTGCCAGGTCTTTTCGATCGACGGTCAGCGGTTCTGGACAAACACCGAGCGGGTATCGCCAGCTGAATCCCACGCACTCATGTTGACCCTCGAAGCCGCTGATGGCGACGAGGACGGATTCAACACGTGGGGTCGCCCCGTTGGAGACATCTTCCCGAACGTACGCAACGAGAACTCCTACTTCGACGTCGACTCGGTACGCGTACAGAAGAAGGAGACAATCGACGCGAGCCTCTGTTCGGGGAACTAGTTGAGAGCTTCTGTGTGGGGCCCAGCAGCTCCACACAGAAGGGTCCTTCGGCACTCGAACACGTGTATGGTTGATCGATGCCAACCGCGCTCGTCGAAGGACTAAATCCCGCCCAAGAAGACGCCGTGCTCCACCAAGGTGGGCCGCTTCTCATAATTGCTGGTGCGGGCTCCGGCAAGACTCGCGTGCTCACCCATCGGGTGGCGTACCTGATCCAAGAGCTTGGCGTTTCGCCGTTTGAAATTCTGGCGATCACCTTCACGAACAAGGCCGCCGACGAGATGAAGTTCCGTGTCGGCGCACTCGTTGGCCCGGTGGCCGAGAAGATGTGGGTCAGTACGTTCCACTCGGCGTGCGTGCGGATTCTGCGCAGCAACGCCGATCGACTTGGGTATCCGAGTTCGTTCACCATCTATGACCAGTCCGACGCTGTGCGCCTCACCGGTTATGTCTTGCGCGACCTCAACCTCGACTCGAAGAAATTTCCTCCGCGGTCGGTGCATGCCGCCATCAGCGCAGCGAAGAACGACTACAAGACGGTCGAGGCATACACCGAAGGCGCTATGACGATCTTTGAGCGCAAGATCGCCGAGGTGTATGCCGAGTATCAGCACCGGTTGCTCAAGGCCGGCGCAATGGACTTCGATGACCTGTTGTTCAATACCGTCGAGCTCTTCAGCAAGCATCCCGATGTTCTCGACCACTACCAGCGCCGTTTCCGCCACGTGCTCGTCGACGAATACCAGGACACCAACCGTGTCCAGAACGCGATCGTCACGATGCTCGGCGAGGCCCACCGCCAGGTCTGTGTCGTTGGCGACGGCGATCAGTCGATCTATCGCTTCCGCGGCGCCGACATCCGCAACATCCTCGATTTCGAGAACACCTTCCCCGACGCCACTGTCGTCTTGCTCGAACAGAACTACCGCAGCACCCAAACCGTGCTCGACGCCGCCAACGCCGTCATCGAAAACAACGAGGGCCGCAAACCCAAAGAGTTGTGGACCGAACAAGGCCACGGCGAAAAGATCCAGCGCTACTTCGCCGATGATGAAACCGACGAGGCCCAATGGGTTGCGTCGGAACTGAGACGCATCCATGAAGGTGGCCAGCAGCGCTGGGGCGACATGGCCGTCTTCTATCGCACCAACGCACAGAGCCGCGCGCTCGAGGAATATCTCGTCCGGGTCAACATCCCCTACAAGGTCATCGGTGGAACTCGTTTCTATGATCGCCGCGAGATCAAGGACGCACTCGCCTACCTGAAGGCCGTCGTAAACCCGGTCGATGAGGTGAGCATCAAGCGGGTGCTGAACGTCCCCAAGCGTGGGGTCGGCGACTCGTCGGTCGCCAAGCTCGACCAGTGGGCTCAAGAGATGGGTGTGCCGTTCATCGACGCACTACGCAACTACGACGAAGCGGGCGTGAGTGGGCGTGCACCGAAGGGAATCGACGAGTTCCTCGTGCTCATCGACGAAGCCGCCGAAAAGCTCGCCACGACCGGACCCGCCGAGATGATCCGCTACCTGCTCGATGCGTCGGGCTACCTCGCCGAGCTCGAAGAGGAACGCTCGATCGAAGCCGAAGGCCGAGTCGAGAACCTGGCCGAACTGGTCGGCGGAGCCGAAGATTTCGAATCGGTCGAGGAGTTCCTCGAACAGGTCAGCTTGGTCGCCGACACCGATCAACTCGACAGCGACGAGTCGCAGGTCGTTTTGATGACACTGCATTCGGCGAAGGGACTCGAGTTCCCCGTCGTGTTCCTGATCGGTCTTGAAGATGGCGTGTTCCCCCACATGCGTTCGCTGGGCGAACCACGAGAACTCGAAGAAGAACGTCGCCTTGCCTACGTGGGCATCACGAGGGCGCGCGAGCGGCTGTTCCTGTCACATGCATGGAGCCGGATGCTGCATGGCACCACGCAGTACAACCCGCCAAGCCGCTTCCTCGACGAGATCCCCGAAGCGCTGGTGAGCGATGCCGAGGGAAGTCGGGCGCGCCGCCGGTCATCGAGCTTCGGGTCATCGAGCTATGGCTCCGGTGGATTTAGTTCGACCGACCGCGAGTCTCGGCGAGTGGAGCATCGCGAATCGATGGTCGAGGCTGCCATGAAGCGCACCGGCCCCACGCCGTCGGGCGCCGAATCGATTGGATTGAAGATCGGCGACGATGTTCGACACGCCAAGTTCGGCGAAGGCATCATCATCGACATCACCGGAACTGGCGACAAGGCCGAAGCCCGAGTTCGCTTCCCCGATGCTGGCGAGAAGCAACTTCTGCTCAGCTGGGCACCGCTCGAAAAGATCTAGCCGGTATATCCAACAAAGCTGTCGGCATCATGGATGCCGTTGATGTCGATCACGAGGGTGCGCCGATCGATAAAGACCGGAATCTGTGGCAATCCTTCGCCCGACGCGGGGAATATTGCTCCTGAGCACGGGTCGCTGAATTCGCTATCGGCGGGGCTCCAAGTCACGTTGCACTCTCGACCGGTGCCAGTCGAGCGAGCGTCGAATGCGGTCCATCCCTCTCCGGGCGTATCACCGAGGTGCTGGAGCCAGATATCGCGGTTGCCGCTGGCAATGTCGGGCCACAGGATCGGGCCGTTTTCGGCGATCTCGCTGGCGATGTTGTCGGCGCTAATCGACCCGAACTCGAGGTCGCCGAGGACCAGCCTGTTGGACTGCTGACCGAGTCGAACCGCAATAAACCCGAGCAGCAAAGCAACCACGACCGCGAGGCCGCCGAAGAGCAGCCCGCTGCGGGCATCGAATTTTGTTCCTTTCGCGACGGGCATTTGTCTCCAAGCCTCGGGAACGCTGTCTCGACTGCCTAGTATCGCTGGAGAGTTCGACGATCACGACGTCGACCACACCCAAACACGGAGGATCACGTGGATCTGTTCGAGTATCAAGGCAAAGAGTTCTTTGCCCAGTACGGCATGCCGGTTTCCCCCGGCAAGATCGCCTTTTCGGTCGATGAAGCCGTTGCTGCCGCAGAAGAGCTTGGCGCACCCGTCATGGTCAAGGCGCAAGTACACACCGGTGGCCGAGGCAAGGCGGGCGGAGTCAAGTTCGCCGCCGACATCGATGCCGTACGCGAGCACGCCACCAACATCCTCGGACTCGACATCAAGGGTCACATTGTTCAACGAGTCTGGATCGAGAAGGCCTCCGACATTGCCGAGGAGTACTACGCCAGCTTCACACTCGATCGATCCAAGAAGTTGCACCTGGGCATGCTGTCAAAGGAAGGCGGCGTCGAGATCGAGACCGTCGCCGAGGAAACCCCCGACGCCATCGCCAAGATCTGGGTCGATCCGGTTGTTGGCTTGAGCGAAGAGGACGTTCGCGGGTGGATTGCTGCCGCGAATTTGCCCGAGGCCGCAGTGGAAGGCTCGGTCGACATTTTGTCGAAGCTCTACACCGCGTACACCGAGGGCGACGCCGACATGGTCGAGATCAACCCGTTGATCCTCACCCCCGAAGGCGTTGTCCACGTGCTCGACGCCAAGGTCACCCTCGATGGCAACTCCGAGTTCCGCCATCCCGACTACGAGCAATACGACAAGACCCAAACCCGTGATGAGCGCGAAGCAGCCGCTCACGCGAAGGGCCTGCAGTACGTCGGCCTCGATGGCTCTGTTGGCGTTATCGCCAACGGTGCCGGCCTCGCCATGAGCACCCTCGACGTTGTTAACCAGGTCGGCGGCAAGCCCGCGAACTTCCTCGATATCGGCGGTGGCGCAAATGCCGACGTGATGGCCGGGGCGCTCGAGGTCATCAACAACGATCCGAACGTCAAGTCGATCTTCATCAACATCTTCGGCGGCATCACCCGCGGCGAAGAAGTTGCCGAGGGCATTATCGAGGCAATGAAGCGGGTCGACATCAACAGCCCGATCGTGATTCGCCTCGATGGCACGAACGCTCAGCAGGGACGCGACATGCTCGCGCCGCACCTGGGCGATGCACTGATGATGGAAGCCACCATGCTGAGCGCCGCCGAAAAGGCCGTATCGCTCGTAGCTGGCTGAACGACGAAACTGAACAGGACTAACGAACAATGGCAATTTTTCTCGATGAAAACAGCAAGGTCGTCTACCAGGGGCTGACGGGCAGCACCGGTCGCTACTACGGCGGTCTGAACCGCGAGTACGGCACCAACGTCGTCGGTGGTACCCATCCAAAGAAGGGCGGCACCGAGGTCGATGGCATGCCTATCTTTGCCTCGGTCGCCGAAGCCAAAGCCGAAACAGGCTGCAACGTCAGCGCCATCTTCGTGCCTCCGGTCGCGGTCAAGGGCGCTGTCATGGAAGCAGCCGAGGCTGGCATGGACCTCGTGGTCGCGATCACCGAGGGTGTTCCAGCCCAGGACGAAGCATGGTTCTACAACAAGTTGAAGACGGACTTTCCCGACACTCAACTTCTCGGCCCGAACTGCCCCGGCATCATCAGCCCCGGTAAGTCCAACGTCGGCATCACCGCTGGCCACATCGCGAAGGCCGGCGGACCTGTTGGCGTCGTGAGCCGTTCAGGCACGCTGACCTACCAGGCCGTGTTCGAGCTGAAAGAAAAGGACATCGGCGTCACGACTTCTGTCGGAATCGGTGGCGACCCCGTGCCTGGCACCAGCTTCATCGATTGTCTCAAGGCATTCGAAGCCGACCCCGAGACCAAGGCGATCATGATGATCGGCGAGATCGGTGGTTCGGCTGAGGAAGAGGCAGCCGAGTACATCAAGGCCAATGTCACCAAGCCAGTCGTCAGCTACGTTGCTGGCGTTACGGCACCTCCTGGCAAGAAGATGGGCCACGCCGGTGCGATTGTCTCGGGTGGCAAGGGAACCGCTGCTGCGAAGATGGAAGCGCTGCGCGATGCAGGTGTCCAGGTCGGTCTCAACCCGACCGAAGCTGGCGACCTCATGGCAGAAATCGTCAAAAACCTCTAGAACTACGAATCTGTGGAGTCTGACGCGCGATATGCGGTCATCAGACTCCACAGATTCGCGTTTAGGCGGCGGTTTGACGTGCATTGCGGACGGTACTGACTAGTGCTGCGGGAGTATCGGCGTAGTCAGCCCATGTGAATGTGAGGACTGTCCAGCCAGCCAGGATGAGTCGATTCTTGCGGCGTGGATCCTTCACAAATGATTCAGAGTTCAAATGCCATCGCGAGCTGTCTAGCTCGATTGCGAGCCGTTGCTCTGGGTAGGCGAGATCGACCCGACCGATGAACTGATCGTTAGAGCGGATTTCGTATTCGAAGACTGGTGCGGGCAGCCCGGCATCAACGAGTAGGTCGGCGACCATGCGGTTCCACTTGCTGTCAGGAATTCGCTCGTCGCCATACCGTTCTTCGAGCAACATACGAAGCCGTCCCGACCCGTTGCGCCCCTGGATCGAGTGGATCACCCAGACATGAAACAGATCTTCCCAGGCGACTAAGTCTTGGCGGATCACTGCATCGACCATCCAGTTGAGACGCTTGGGTCCGACCACCGCGGCGACATCGAGAACAGTGCGAGCAATCCCGGTTACCGGTATGCCACTTCGCTCCTGACCATCGGCTCGACCGAATTGAGTGGTCCGATGCAGGGTGAAGCCCGTACTTTCCGGACGGCGATACTTCGGCACGATGACCTCGATGTCGTCGTAAGTGAATCCGTCGATGCGGTGCACAGCGGCAGCTG
>CAZMYN010000195.1:0-6407 GCA_964570495.1 uncultured Acidimicrobiales bacterium
GCTTCCTGACATCGACACCCAGGGCATCATCAGCATCGGCGGCTGATCGATCCCTGCTGAGTGAGGGGCTAATCCCGCACTCACCTAGCGTCCCCGCCCGGTTCCCGGGCGGGGACGTTCTGCGTTTTGGCATCGCGCCAAACCGTTCTTCGAAGGAATTTGGTCGCTCAGTGACCAGCATCGTTCGAAGAACGAATGAGGTTTGCTCGACGCCTAATTGGCCTGCGCCCATGCGTTCGCCGTGAGTTCGAGACTCTTGAGGCGCTGCTCGACATTCGCCACCGGGACGGTGATCATGAGTTCGGAGGCGCCGAGTTCGACCGACAACTTCTCCAGGCCCGTCACCACGTCGTCGGCGCTTCCGAACAGCGCATTCGGATCGGCATGTGTCCTGGCTCGTTGGTAATCCTCGTGGGCTGCAGCGTCGTCGGCATCGAGCACGCCGTAGAGGCGGCCGGTTTGAAGGCCGAGCTTGAACAGCCGATGCGTTGCCATGAGGTGGTCGGCTTCGGCCGCGGTGTCGGCCGTGACGGCAACGGCCGTGACGATCAGATGCGGTTCGTCGAGCGCTGGCGACGGTGCGAAGTGTTGTCGGTAGATGTCGGCCGCCGTGCTCGTGCCGCCCATTCCGAAGTGGTGAGCAAAGCCGAACGGCAAGCCGAGTAGACCAGCGAGCTGAGCTGAATATCCACTCGACCCGAGCAGCGCAACGGTCGGATATGTCTCGGCGTTCGGTGTGGCTTTCACTCTGGTGAACAATCCGTCCTCGGCGCGCACATCACCGAGCAGACCGAGCACATCGATCACATGGTTGGGGAACTCGTCGACGTCGATCGGGCTGGTGCCCTGCCGCAGCGCCAGCATCGTGTTGCGATCAGAACCGGGAGCACGCCCGAGCCCCAGATCGATCCGGCCGGGGTGAAGCGCTTCGAGCATGGCGAACTGTTCGGCAACAACGAACGGTGCATGGTTTGGCAACATCACACCGCCCGATCCAATTCGAATGCGTTCGGTGGAAGCAGCGAGGTGCGCAATGAGCACGGGCGGCGAAACGCTCGCCACGGCGCTCATGTTGTGGTGCTCGGCAACCCATAGGCGATGCATGCCGAGCCGGTCGGCGCTTTGGGCCATGCGGGTCGTTGCATCGAGCGCTTCCGCGCTCGTGGCACCCACGGGAACGAGCGAAAGGTCGAGCAGCGAAACAGGAGGCCTCGTCATGAGATAAACCTAGTCTCGGAAGGGTCCAAATCACTGACTGTCGAAAGGGGCGCGATGACTCGTACGTGGGCAGCTGATCCCGAGGTCGACGACGCTGCAGTCCGCTCGGCAACCGGTAGAGGGTGGGACGAGTGGTGCGACATCATCGACGCCTGGCCGGGTTCAGCCGAAGGACATACCGCAGTGGCCCGCCACCTCGCCGACACCTACGACGAGGTCACCGATTGGTGGGCCCAGGGAATCACTGTTGGGTGGGAGCGCATCACGGGTCGTCGGCTTCGGGGGCAAATGTCCGACGGAACTTTCTCCGCAAACAAGTCAAAGACGCTGCTCACCGACGCCACTGGTTTGCGTGCGATGCTTCTCGACGATGCCGCAAGGCCGGATCTATTCCCCGGGGTTGACACCGAGCTGAGGTCAGCCCCGAGCGCGAAGGCAATCCGGATCGCCGTCGGCCCTGGTGTCGCGCAGCTCTCGGTCGAAGACAAGGGCGATGGCCGAGCAAAAATCAGTATCCAGCACAACAAGCTCCCCGAAGCATCTGACGTGGCTGCTTGGAAGTCCTACTGGACCGCTTGGCTCGACGCGATCGACCAGGACTAACCGCGCCACGCGCGAAGCCCACACCCAATAAACTGCGCACAATGGCGACGCGACGGCTGATGAGGTTCTTGTTCGTCGTCATGGTCTCGTTGCTCGCGGCGTGTGGCGGCTCCGATGATCAGGCTCCTCTTGACCCTGACCGGAGCGACAATATTGGAAGCCCGCCGAACGGTTCTGTCGCCGACGTGGTCTCCGAAGGCGCAGCCGCGGTCGCACCCACCACGACGACGACCACCACCGCGACTACGACCACGACCACGACGCTGCCGCCGACGGGAGTCGAGGCCGCAGCGGCACTCGGGCAAGGAATCAACTTCGGCAACTCACTCGAAGCACCTCGCGAAGGCGACTGGGGCGCAGGGCTCGACGCGTCGTACTTTCGCATCATCGCCGATGCTGGGTTCGAACACGTGCGGCTACCGGTGAGTTGGGCGGAGTACGCCGACACCGCAGCGCCGTACACGATCCCCGACGGCATCGATCCAAACATTGTCGACCAGCCCTACTCGAACATTTGGGAGCGCGTCGACTGGGCAATCGACCAGGCCGAGGCGAACGACCTGACGATCATCGTCAACATGCATCACTACAACGAAGCCCACGCGGACCCCGCGGCACACAGCGACCGAATTATCGGGATGTGGCGACAGATCTCCCAGCGTTACGCCGACGCAGGCAACCACGTCATCTTCGAGCTCTTTAACGAACCGAACGAGGTCTTCACCGACCAACCCGAGCTCTGGAACGATCTCCTTGCAGACGGGCTCGGCGTCATCCGTGAGACCAACCCGACCCGTCCGGTCGTGGTCGGCCCTGTCGGCTTTAACAGCATCGACTTCCTGGACGAGTTAGAGCTCCCCGACGACGACTACCTCATCGCCACCGTCCATCTTTACGAGCCGTTCTCGTTCACCCACCAGGGGGCGGATTGGCTCGACCCGATTCCACCACTCGGTGCGCGGTGGTCAACCAATGACCTCGGTCTGGCCGCGGGTCTCCACGACCGGTCCTGGGACAGCCGCACCAGCACCGAGAACGGTCAGCTGCGGATCGACTTTGGTCGCCAATGGGCAGGCTTTTCTGTCGACTATCTCGAAGCCGTAGACCCTCAGGAAATCCGCTTTACGGCGGCGGGGAACGGCAGCTTGCGCGTCGGGTGTCGAATACCGGGGAGCGACGAACTCGACGAGGCCCGCATTACGACGACCCCGGGTTCACAAAATTTCACGATCGATCTCTCGGGATGTCCCGAGGAGGCGACCGGGGTAAGCCTGATGAATTCACATCCGAACTCCGACCCGATCCTGCTTTCAAACCTGGTGGTGTGTTCGGCGGTCCGAGGCTGCGATGAGGCGTTCACGTCGGCGGAGGAGTCGCTGCGCGGCTGGGTGCAGCGAGCCGACGAGTGGAGCGACCGCACGGGCGTGCCGGTGCACATTGGCGAGTTCGGTGCGTTCGCAGCTGACGGTCGGGTTCCGACGGCCGACCGGGTTGCATGGACCGAGACCGTGGTCGACGAAGCGAACCGGCTCGGCGTTCCGTTTTCGTACTGGGAGTTTCACGCCGGATACGCGGCCTATGACCTCGACGCCAACGCGTGGAACGAAGGCCTACGCAACGCCCTCCTCGGCTGACAAGGCCTGAAACTCCGAGAGGAGCAAAGCGAAACGACCATGTCGGATTTCGTGGGATCTCGATCGGAAGTATCGAACGAAACACTGCCAAACTCGCGAGATGAAGGCTGCGGTATGTCGTGAGTTTGGAAAGCCCCTCGCCATTGAGGAGGTCACCCTCGGCGAAGTGGGTCCGACCGATGTGCACGTCAACGTCGCTGCGTGCGCGGTCTGTCATAGCGACATCCACTACGCCGACGGTGCCTGGGGCGGCTACCTGCCAGCGGTCTATGGTCACGAGGCAGCGGGGGTCGTGACCGCCATTGGACACGACGTTGCCGATGTCTCGATCGGTGACCACGTGGTCGTCACCCTCATCCGCTCGTGCGGCGAGTGCACCCAATGCGTACGAGGCAACGAGGTCTTTTGCGAGACGTCATTTACAAGCGACGAGTCTCAGCGACTCGGTAACGACTCCGGCGACGAAGTCCTCGCAGCGATGAACTGTGGAGCGTTCGCCGAGCAAGTCGTGGTCGACCACAGTCAGGTCGTTGTTATCCCGACCGACATCGACTGGACGGTTGCGTCGCTGTTGGCATGCGGTGTCATCACTGGCGTTGGCGCCGTCACCAACACCTCGACCATCGACGACGCCAGCTCGGTCGTGGTGGTCGGAGCGGGAGGAGTCGGACTCAACGCCATCCAAGGCGCAGCGATCGTCGGAGCTCCGATTGTGATTGCGGTCGATCTCGCTGAGGAGAAGCTAGACATCGCTCGGGACTTCGGCGCCACCCATGCCGCAACGCCGACGACCATAAACGAGGTGATCGCCGAGGCGACCGGGGGCCGTAGCGGAGTAACGCACGTGCTCGTCACGGTCGGCTCGAAAGCTGCGATCAGTTCGGCTCTTGGCTACATCGAACCGGGTGGCGAGGTGGTCATTGTTGGAATGCCAGCGAACGACAACGAGATCGAGATCGACCCGGCGACGGTTGCTGCGGCCGGCTACCGGATCATCGGATCGAAGATGGGCACGAGCCAGATCCGCCGAGACATCCCGCAACTTCTGGACTGGTACCGGGAGGGCAAACTCAAACTCGACGAACTCGTCAGCGGCACCTTCAGCCTCGACGACATAAACGAGGCGATCGCCGATGTCAACAACGGCGCAACGATCCGCAACGTCGTCATGATGGATAGCTAGGGCGAGATGAAGTTCACCGATATCGAAACCTTCGTCGTCGCCAACCCGCCTCCCGGGTATGGCGGCCGCTACTTCGTCTTCGTGAAGCTCCTCACCGACACGGGAGCTGTTGGTTGGGGTGAGGTCTACTCGCCTCCGTTCGATGCAGCCACGGTCGAGGCGGTCGTTGCCGACGTGTTTGACCGCTTCGTGAAGGGCGCCGACCCCTTCCGGATCGAAGAGCGTTCTCGAAAGATCTACTCGATTGCGTTCACCGGCCGACCCGACGTGACCATCGGCGGCATCCTCTCAGCATTCGACGTTGCCTCCTGGGACATTGTCGGCAAGGAAACAAACCAGAATGTCACCCAACTCCTCGGCGGCATTGTCCGGGACCGGGTTCGCGCTTACACCTACTTGTACCCCGCAAACGATGACCCGACCGAAGACGTCTACGAGGTTCCCGCCGTCGCTGCAGAGACAGCCATCACCTATGTCGAGAAGGGTCACACCGCAATCAAGTTCGATCCCGCTGGCCCGTACCGAGAGGTTGGGCCGCGCCAGCCCACCATGAACGAGCTGACACGTTCGGCCGCGTTCGTCAACGAGATTCGAGCAGCGGTCGGCAACCGAGCCGATCTGCTGTTTGGCACTCACGGACAATTCACGCCGTCGGGGGCGATCCGGCTCGGCCAATTGCTGGAGAGCGCCGCGCCGTTGTGGTTCGAGGAACCGTGCCCGCCCGACATCCCCGAAGCAATGGCCGAGGTAGCCCGCCACTGTTCGGTTCCAATCGCCGCGGGGGAGCGGTTGACGAGCGTGCATGAGTTCAAGCGTCTTCTCGATGCGGGCGTCGGAATCCTGCAACCGAACCTCTCCCGAGCAGGTGGCATCACCGGCGGAAAGAAGATAGCGGCCCTCGCCGAAGCGTTCGGAGCCCAAGTTGCGCCGCACCTGTACAACGGTCCTCTCGGCGGCGCAGCGAATTTGGCTGTCGCGGCGACGATCCCGAACTTTCTGGTTCTCGAAGGCATCCAAGAGTGGGGTGGCTTCCACGCCGAACTTCTGACGAATCCCGTGCAATGGGACGAGGGCTTTGTCATTCCGTTCTCTGAGCCTGGCCTCGGCACCGAGATCGACGAGGACGTTGCCCGCGCGAACCCCTGGACTTCCGGTATGACTCACCTCGCAATGACCGAAGGCACGAACGAGTGGCCTGGCTGACGCCATGAGTGTCGTATCGCTACTGCTAAACGTGATGGGGCCGGTCGTCGCGGTCGTAGGGCTTGGTTGGTTTGCCGGTACCCGACTCGATTTCGATGTAGCGACGCTGTCGAGGTTGGCGTTCTGGGTCATTGGTCCGATGTTCGTTCTCGACGTTTTCGCCGACGCCGAGCTCGACGGCAGCACGGTCTGGCGTCTGACGATCGGCGCTCTCGTCGCGATGGCAGCAGGCGGAGCGCTCGCCTTTCTCGTAGGCCCGCGCGTGGGTCTGGACCGAACTCGTCGAAGTGCTGCCGTGATGACCTCGGCCTACGGCAACGTGGGTAATGCAGGCCTCGCGATTAGCGCCTTTGCCTTCGGCGATGAGGTAATCCCAATCGCTGCCGTGCTGATGATCGTGATCAACGCCACCGGCATCTTCCTCGGGGTGTCGCTCGCTTCGGCGCAAACTCACGGAATTGCATCGGCGATGCGGCGAGCACTGCTTACCCCAATGACGCTTGCGGCCATCGGTGCCGTGGCCATCAACTTGTTTGGTTGGGAGTTCCCGCTGCTCGTCGACCGTC
>CAZMYN010000196.1:0-2902 GCA_964570495.1 uncultured Acidimicrobiales bacterium
ATTCGGCGTGCTTATGTACGTGGTGCCCTCGGCGGCACTGGCGTGGGCGTGCTATTCGATCGTGGGGAGGCGATCGGTCTTTGCTGATCAGCCAGCGCAAGTCCCCGAAGTAGTCGAGATCTGACTAGAGAGGCGTAGCCCTAGGCTTGCGCGAGTCCTTCGTTGCCGATGCCCTTGCGTCGATCGAGTGCAGCTGTGGCATCGATGCGGCCTTGTGCGGTGAGCGTGTAGTACCGACGCGCTGGGCGATTCGCCTCGCTCGGGTCGATATCTTCCCAATAGCTATCGACCCACCCGATGCTCTCCAACCGAGTCAACATGGGATAGAGGGTTCCTGGTCCGACCTCTGCGCTGTTAGAGAGCTCCAGGCCGTACGCCTTGCCCCCCTCAGCCGCGAGAAGTTGAGCGAGCACTCGTGAAGTGGGCTTCGTCAGTCGCTGAACCATGTTGGTCAGCTTAGCGCAAAGTTGTTGCAATCTTAAGTTATCCCCGGGTTATCCGATATAGGTGGTAGGCTAGGCGATATAGGGTCGCGGCGGGGCGACTCTGGCGGCCGGTGCTGGCGGGCGCCGGCCGTCACTGGCTCGCCCGTCAGCATCCCGTCCGCGGGTCTATTCTTCGGCCGACCCGCGCGCGTCGAGCTCGCGCGACAGACTCGCCCTTACCGGTGTCGAGTCCTATCAGCTGTTTATCGCAGCGTTGCTTGCACTCGTAGCAGGCTTTGGGCTCATGCGATTCTCCAGCAACGGCCTTGTCGTTCGTAAAGAAGACTGAATCGAGTCATCTAGCTACTACACGTAGCTAGATCAACGAAGTGTCAGAGGGTCGGGTCCGCAAGGACCCGACCCTCAATCGTTTTTCGGCCCGACTGAACGCCAGCTCGGATTCAATGGTTCTGAATTGTGTCACCCAATCTTGATGCGGTGTAGATTCGTGCCCTATGAGTAAAGAGCAGGACGACCAAATCGAATGGCATCGAATTCTCGAGCCGGGTGAACTCAAAGAAGGCCGGGTTACGACGGTCGCTGTTGGTCGTCAGACCTTTGCGGTGAGCCACTATGAGGGCCAATTCGGATGTGTCGACAACGCATGTCCACATCAAGGCGGCCCGCTGGGCGAAGGTTCGATCGAAAAGGGTTGGCTCCGGTGTCCGTGGCACGGATACGACTACTCGCCAATCACCGGCAAGCCGCCGGGCGGGTTCTCTGACGCTCCTGCGTGTTTTGAAACCGAGGTCCGCGACGACGGCGTGTGGGTGGCTCTACCCAAGCCCACACCGTTGCCTCGCACCGTCTCCGATGTGATGGTCGAAACGATGGTCAACTGGGGCCTGTCCCACGTGTTTGGCATGGTGGGCCACTCAAACCTCGGATTCGCTGATGCTCTTCGCAAGGCTGAAGAGCGCGGCGAACTCACCTTCATCGGGATTCGTCACGAAGGCGCGGCAGCCTTTGCTGCCACGGGGTTTGGCAAGTTGACCGGTCGACCTGCAGCATGCTTCGGCATTGCCGGACCGGGTTCAACCAACCTCTTGACCGGCCTCTATGACGCCAAAGAAGATCGTGCGCCAGTACTCGCCCTAAGCGGTCAGGTTTCCTCCGACGTTAAGGGTCGCGGCGCTTTCCAAGACACCGACCTCGAAGGTGCCTTCGCCGATGTCTCGCGTTTCAGCGAAACCGTTCACGCCGGTTCGAACCACGCCGAGCTCGCAACGCTGGCCATGAAGACCGCAACCGTCGAGCGAGATGTTGCGCACCTGATCTTCCCCGATGAGGTCCAGCACCAAGCCGTCGATGAGGACACACCAGCGGGCGGCCCCGATGGCCGCATGGGTGTGAACGAGATAGCGCCTCCCGCGGGCGAACTGCAACGAGCGGTCGACGCGATCGCTGGCTCCGAGCGTCCAATGATCATCGTGGGCAACGGCGCAAATGGGCACATGGACGAAGTGCTTCAGCTCGCCGATGCACTCGGCGCTCCGGTAGCCACGACCTTCAAGGGCAAGGGTCTCGTCGGTGACGATCACCCCAATGGGTGTGGGGTGCTCGGTCGCTCTGGAACCCCCGTCGCCAGTTGGTTCATGAACGAGAGCGATCTAATCATCGTGTTCGGCGCGAGCTTCGCGAACCACACCGGCATCGCCGAATACAAGCCGCTCATCCAGGTCGACACCGACCCGATGGCACTCGGCCGGTTCCATCCCGTCGACATTCCACTCCAAGGTCATGTAGCGGTAACGGCCAAAGCCCTTACGGATTCGCTGCCCGAGTCGCGCAAGTGCCTCGACCTTCGCGACGAGCTAAACGAACGCTGGTCGATTTGGCGAGCAGAAAAGGCGAGTCGAGTTAGCGACGATGCCGGACGTGGAATCGGGTCGGCGGCCGTCATGGCTTCGCTCTCTCGTTTCGTCGACAAGGAAGCGGTCATCACGGTCGATGTTGGCAACAACACCTACTCCTTTGGTCGATACTTCGAATCGAGCGGCAGTCAAGACGTGTTGATGTCGGGCTATCTGGGGTCGATCGGCTTTGCATTCCCCGCAGCGATGGGAGCGTGGGCTGCCGTTGGCGATAGTCGCCAGGTCGTCAGCATCAGCGGCGACGGTGGCTTTGGTCAGTACGCCATGGAGCTGACCACACTGTCCAAGTACGACATGAACATCACCCATATCTTGTTGAACAACAACGAGCTCGGAAAGATCTCCAAAGAGCAGCGAACCGCCGAGTGGGAAGTCTGGGAGACCCATCTGGTGAATCCCGATTTCGGGAAGATGGCAGAACTGTGTGGGATTCACGGCTCGCGGGTTACCGAGATCGACCAGATCGATGCCGCCGTCGAACAAGCACTCGCCCACAAGGGCCCAGCGCTCGTCGAGATCGTCACCGACGCATTCCTTATCTAA
>CAZMYN010000196.1:3002-6285 GCA_964570495.1 uncultured Acidimicrobiales bacterium
CATTGGCCGAGACGCCGCCGACGGGCGCGCCAGCGGTTGAAGGCGAAGCAGGCTTTGATGTCGGGGCGACCAGCGTCGATGTCGTCATCGAGTCGTCCGGGTCATCGGCTGAAGAGCAAACAGCGGGCCTCGCCGCGATCTGTGAGCTGATGCGAACCCGTCGCTCACAGGGCAACGACCAAGTGCTCGGCTGTTTGCTCATCGACGGGGAACCGCTCGCGGCGGCGTACGCCAGCGGGCTAAATGGAATGCAAACGGGCGACGAATTCACGCCCGTTATTCCACTCGCCCGTGAGCGAGCCCACGCCCTCCTCGAAACCGACGCCAGCCTGTTCGAACTCGTCGACAAGTCGACAGCGCTCATCGAGATTGCCTCCTCGCGTGATCCCATAACCGACGACGTCGCCGCCACGGCATTGACGGAGATCGATGAGCTGATCGAACGCGCGCTACACGAATCGGAGCAGTAACGATGCCCAACGCAACACCAAAGCTCGACGTGCTCATCAGTCCTTTCGGGACCGAGCCGCAACCTATCCTGTCGCTCGCTGTACACGCCGAGCGTGCCGGGTTCGACGGGGTGTGGACCTATGACCACATGACCGGCAACATGTTCGACCGGGGGTCATCGCTCGACGCGTTCACATTGCTTGGAGCGATTGCCGGGGCGACCGAACGGGTCCAGCTCGGACCATTGGTCGCGAATGTCATCAACCGACACCCGGTACGGCTCGCCCTGATCGCGAACACACTCCACCGACTCAGCGGCGGTCGAGCCGAGATTGGCATCGGCACGGGAGCGGCTCCGGGCGCCCGGTTCTCGCAAGAACACGAAACCCTGGGAACCGAACTCGGGAACGGTGCCGAGCGCCGAGAGAGGCTGATCGAGGCGATCGCGCTCATGCGAGCCTTGTGGGCGGGCGCCACCGAATTCTCCGGCACGTACTACAGCGTCGATGATTTCGATTTCGGACTCGTCAACGATTCCCCTCCGCCGATCATCATCGGAGCGTCAGGGCCCCAAACCGCCGAACTCGCCTTTGCCCATGGCGATGGATTGAACATGGCGAACCCTGCGGCACTCGTTCGCTTAGGCGAACTGATCGAGGCCAACCGCTCGGACTCCTTCGAGGTGTCCGTGCACGTGGCGCTTTCGACGGACAACCCCACAACATTCGACGAACAGCTTCCGGAACCGTCCGAGTTGGTCGACCGTTGGGTATTCGCCGTGCCTGCTTCGACATCTGTCGAGGCGATTGATCAGCTGCGCGAATCGGTATCGGCTCGCTTCGGGTAGCCCTAGGCCTGAAGCTCTTTGAGCATGTACGCCGCGTACGCGGGCGGCCACGGATCGGTCGAGCCTGAGGCGTTGAAGTCTGCTTCGGCATTGAGAAGCAACTGAATCAACCTGCTCCGCGTGGGCAACACGCCTGCGCTATCCCACAGATACGCCTGGAGGTAGCCCGAGTACCACAGCGCCCATTCCGGATCGACACCGTTGGCTTCGATGTATGCCAGGTGATGATGATGGCCCGTCTTCTTCAGCAGTTCGGCTAGCTGACTCGCATCCATTGTGGACTCGCCCATTTTCTTCTTTGCTCCTCGATTGGGTGTCTGGCAGATACTAGGCCGTCAGCTCAGAGGATTTCAGCTGCACGGGCCAAGTTGTGGAGATTCAGGATGAAGCCCGCGCTGAAGATGACTCGGGCCGCAACGTCTACGGGCAGTGACCTGTTGGGTCCACGCCGAAAACGTCCGATGAGGCCAGCGCCGATGAATATTCCGGCCGCGCCCACCGGCACGCGCCATGCATCCTCTGGCACGTTGAAGTAGATCGCCGTGAACAGAACGAGGAGGGCCACGACGTAGAGCCGTTCAGGCAACTCCGCGCGCATCGTCGGTGCCGTGCCATCGATTTCGGCCTGCAGTTCTCGGCTAAACGCAACCAGGCGCCACGCGAACGCACCGAAGATCAATACCGCCATGGCGACGAGAATGGGTGTCGCGACGATCCGGGAGAACACCACCAGAATCGGGACCCACACGACGCACACCACGACGATTCGGCGATACCACTTGCGTTCATACTCGGCCAGGTTGTCGTTGCTCGGCGCCCACCACGACATGTACAAGTTGGGGAAGAGCTCGGTGAAGGGCGAGAACAACGCCAGCAGGAGGATCATGCTGGAAGCGAGATTGCCCAGGACGTGAGAATCCAGCCTGCGGGGAACATCAAGGCCCCGGTTGAATACACGATCGGGCTCGGATTCGGTTCACCGTTGGCCATCCAGTACTTACCGCGCTTGCGGTCCTGCACCAGCTGGCGTTGCGACATCGCAACCATGATCACTCCCGGGACAACGAGGTATGGGGCAGCGCCACCGGCAAAAGATACTGCGATGGCGAGCAACGCCAACAAGGTCACGAAGCCCATAGACAACTTCGACAGGAGTGGAGCGTTCCCCTTGTAGATCGCCGTTTGGATGAACACCCCGACAAACACGCCCATGACCAGGCAAATCACCAAGATCAGAATCGTCCGAGTAGTCGGTTCCGCGAGGCTGTTGTCGGGGTCGATGAAGTTCACCAGTCCAAACAGTGTCCACATCGCGATGAATGGAATGGGCGTTTCGACGAATCGTCCAAGGGCCGAACCATCGGTTCCAAAGCCGACGTACTTCGCTCCCTCATCGTGGGCGTAGTCGACGGCGAACACGGCGAAGGCCACGCCAAGTCCCGCGATAAAGGCCACAGCGGTTCGCCAGTTGAGGTCGAGCAAGAGGCCACCATCACCGGCCTCGGGGCTCGCTGATGCCATTGCGAGCCAGAAGAGAAACCATCCCAACACGAACAACGGGCCACCTGGGTTGTAGACCACGGGCCGAGGGTTGGGCGCTCCGGTTTCCTCCCAGACCGTGCCCATCTTTCGATGTGCAAAGAGAAACATCATGGCGACGACGATGCTCACCATTCCGGCGGCAGCGAAGATGAAGGTCTCCAGGGTGTTCTCCGCCTCGAGTCCGGTGAAGATGGTGAGGGCGACCCAGGACACTAGGAACATCAGCGAGAGGATCTGCTTACGCTTGGTGCGGCGATGACGCACGGCGTCGGCCATCGGCAGTGAACCGACTCCGGACAAGACCAATGCACTGATCGCGGCCAGCACCGCGGTGACCGAGAACGTCAACGAGGAGCCGCCGTCCGTCGGAAAGAAATACGAGATCGCAAACAGCGCCCAGCCGCCGAGAAACAGCAGCGGGAATCGAAGCGCCGCGTCGAGCTC
>CAZMYN010000197.1:0-6278 GCA_964570495.1 uncultured Acidimicrobiales bacterium
GGCGGCTGCCTCAGCGTCGCCCGCGTTTGCTGCATCAGCATCTGCGTCAGCGTCGCCTGCGTTTGCTGCATCAGCATCTGCGTCAGCGTCATCTCCAGCACCATCTCCTGGAGCGCCATCGTTCGCTGCATTGCAGTCAACGGCTGGGGCCACATCTGGAGTTGCTGCGGACTCTTGAATAAAGCAGACCGACGATGGGAACACCGAGTTCACGTTGCCTTGGCGTACGTGTTCGAGCACGAGGCTCGAGCTCGCGTCGATGGTTTGATTGGTAAAGACAGTCGTGACGGTATTCGCGTCAGCGGGAACATCGTTGGTTGCTGGTGAGCGGTACCCGGAATCGAGCACGAGGTAGAACTGCTCCTCAGGCTGCTCAGCAATACCTACTTGAACGTCATGATCGTCGGTCGAGACGACCACGATCGTGTAGGTACCAGCTTCGAGGTCAACATCGAAGGGACCTGCAGTGTCATCAACACCGTTGTTCAGCAGGTGTGCTGTTTCGTCGAATGTCAGCTCGACGCTGCATTCGGACTGAGCGCCGGCCGGAATCGTGGCCGCCACAGCACTTAACAGCAGGGCTGCTGCTGCAGTTGCGAAGGACATTCGAGCAAACCGGTTCTCCGGTTCTCGAATGGATGCGAGTAGGGACATGACTGTTACTCCTTAGGGAAAGCCGCCACCAACCCCTACTCCGAGAGTTATATTACCGAACCCGGCTTGCCAGAAGGTGATACCCGTGGTACTTCCCCCATTCTGGTAATTCACCTCAAGTCTCTGCACCGGGTGGACACTCGGCGCAGAAGGCGGATTCTCGGCCAGAATCCTTAGTTGAGGCGAGTACCTCGGTTCCACATCCAACGGCGGATCCAGAGTCTTCTTGTTAGTTCACCAACGTCGCGTCGGTCGCTGAACGAACCTCATCGTCGGTGACGTCGGGCGCGAGCTCAACGATCTTGAGGCCACCCTCCACCACGTCGAAGACTCCGAGGTTGGTGATGATTCGGTCGACGACACCCTTCCCCGTGAGGGGCAGGGTGCACGACTTAATCAACTTGCTATCGCCGTGCTTGGACGTGTGGTCGGTGATGACGAGCACCCGGCCAACGCCTGCAACGAGGTCCATGGCGCCGCCCATGCCCTTGATCAGCTTTCCTGGGATCATCCAGTTCGCAAGGTCTCCATTCTCGGCTACCTCCATGGCACCGAGGATGGCCATAGCGATCTTGCCCCCACGAATCATGCCGAAGGAGGTGGCGCTATCGAAATAGGAGGTCTGCGGAAGCTCGGTAATTGTCTGCTTGCCAGCATTGATGAGATCGGCGTCGACGTTCTCCTCGTCGGGGAACGGGCCCATTCCGAGCATGCCGTTCTCCGACTGGAGGGTTACCTCAACGCCGTCTGGAATGTAGTTAGACACCAGTGTCGGAATGCCGATACCGAGGTTTACATACCAGCCGTCCTCCAACTCTTGTGCAGCTCGTTCGGCCATTTGATTACGGTCCCAGGGCATTAGTCCGCCTTCACTGTTCGTTGTTCGATTCGTTTTTCGTGCTCGCCTTGAATGATGCGGTTCACATACACGCCAGGAAGGTGGATGTGATCGGGGTCGAGTTCGCCAGCGGGGACGATCTCCTCGACCTCGGCGACGGCCACCTTTCCGCACATTGCAGCGGGCGGATTGAAGTTTCTTGCGGTCTTGCGAAAGACCAGGTTTCCGGTCTCGTCGGCCTTCCACGCCTTCACGATCGATAGGTCCGCGAAGAATCCCTCCTCCAGAATGTAGGTCTCGCCGTTAAATTCTTTGTGCTCCTTGCCCTCGGCGATCACCGTACCTACACCGGTCTTGGTGTAGAAGCCGGGGATACCGCATCCCGCCGAACGCATCCGTTCCGCGAGCGTGCCCTGCGGATTGAACTCGAGCTCAAGCTCACCGGAGAGATATTGGCGCATGAACTCTTCGTTCTCACCGACATATGACGAGAGCATCTTCTTGACTTGGCCGGTTTGCAACAAGATGCCAATCCCGAAGTCGTCGACCCCGGCGTTGTTTGACGCAAACGTCAAATCTTTGGTACCCGCGTCGCGAATTGCCCCGAGCAACAACTCGGGAATTCCACATAACCCAAAGCCGCCCGAGGCAATCAACATGCCATCAAAGAGCAAGCCATCCAATGCATCGGCAGCGGTGTCGTAGACCTTCTTCACTCGATTCCCCCTCTATCGAAAATCAGCCTAACCGAAGACCCCCAGCGCTCTAAATGATTTTCGCGAGCCCTCCTTTTTGACTAGACGATGGTGTACACGTGAATCACCGGGTTGTCGCCATCTGCGAAGCCTTGCGAGATGAAGATGCGCCCGGTTGCCGGGTCATAGGTGGCGCCGCCGAGCTGGGTCGTGGCGGGAACGAACGGCAAGGCCAGCTCCCATACGTCATAGGGTTGCACCGAGTCGGGCGCAGCCTCGCCCGCGTAGACCGTTGCCAGGTCGGCGGCGTTGTAGGCCCAGATTTGGTAGCGGTACGGGTAGGCGTGTGTTCCTTGGTACGGGCGAACCGGATCGCCGCAGGCCTCTCCAACGCCGTAGCAGTACTGACCGACGCCATGGGTGCCGAAGTAGAGGACGCTGGCGGTTCCCTCGGGGAAGACCATCCCTCGCACCTCCGACGTCAGATTCCAGACATCGTTCTGGGTTTCGGGAACTTCGAGCGGATTCGACAAGGGGTAGCCGAGCACCAACTCGGCCGGGTTCGATCCGTTGAGTGTCTCTCGGGTGAATGTCGCTGCCGATGGGCCGACCGAGGAATTGCTCACGATCGAGATTCCCGACAGGCCGGTCATGAAGGTGTCGCCACCAAAGTCGTCCTGCCACGCCGCTGGGATCTGTGTCATCGCTCCGCCCAGCCAACGCGGCTGGACCTCGTCGGTGAGGGCCACCATGTTCGACGCTGCGCCAAGGTCGGTGTTGGTCAATAGATGTGAGCGAACCTGATCGTCGCTCGCGTCGTAGAAGTGGTACGCCGACACGATCAGCTCGTCGCCATCGACGAGGTAACCGCCGATTCGATCGAAGGCGGGGTGGCTCGGTTCACCAAGGCTCGACAGTGTTCCATCCGTTGCATCCTCGGGGCGCTGAATGAAGTGAGCTTGAGGCAACGCCGATACGGAGGTCGATTGGCCGAAGGCCGGGATCGAGATCTCGGCGGTTAGCTGATGGTGGTCGTGGCCGGTGATGAACAACGAGTTGTTCGCTGGGTTGTAGCCAAGCCCCGCTCCACCCCATGCAAGCGTCGACTCGTTCGAGCCATCGCCGTAGGGGACGCGGAACGAACCCTGGTAGTGCAGGTCGTTTCGGGCAACCAGCTCGTGGGTAGTCGGCACGTCTGGCGCTGGCGGCCTTTGAGGCCCACGCGCTCGTCCTTGCTCGATCTTCGTTGCGAGTTGTGGCTCGGTCGCTAGTGGTTCTGTAGCAGCCACGCTCACGATCGACAGGGCCGCAACGATGATGATGGTCAGCCCAAGCCACAAACCTTTTCTGCAACCCATTTCGCTCCCTTGTGCTTCGAGATCTCGGTTCCTCAACGCCACCGATGCAGCTTCGGGTTCCATGAACTGCAATGAGTCGTCCTCGCTCAAGCACTACAGTCGAGTGCGGGTTGGTCGGGAAGGCCTGAATCAATGAAACGCATCACCTGGCACACGACGGTCATGGCCGTTTTCGCGCTCGCACTCGCGGCAGCGACTCTCAGCCCCGCTGCGGGGCAAACAGCTCAGCGCAGCGGGCTCGCCGCCCTCGCCCCAGACCGTCTCGCTGTCGGCGGGGTGCTGCACAGCTACGACCCCGCCTGGGACGACGGCCTCTACGCATCCACCGCCGCCGCCGAGTTCGATGCGGTGACCACGACCGCCTACATGCCGTGGGGCCCGCATCCGAGCCGTGGGGTCATCGACACCCAGCCCCTCGACGACATTGTTGATTGGGCGGTCGCCAACGACCTGCGGGTACACGGCCACACGCTGCTGTATCCGTTCGTGAACGAGAACCTCGGCTGGTACGACAACCTCGAGTCGGGGCATCGCACCGTGCTCGAGAACTACATCCGCACGATTGCCTCGTCGAACGCTGGTGATGTGTGGGTGTGGGATGTCGTGAACGAAGTGTTTGCCGACCCCGGCGAGCAACGTGACGCCCAAGGGCTACGGACGACCTACGTCGAGTACGACGCGCTCGGAGGCCGCTATGACGATGCGTTCATTTGGGCGGCCGAATCCGACCCCAACGCCCAGCTAATCCTGAACGACTACGGCGCTGAAGAGCTCAACGCGAAGTCCGACGCGATTCTCGCCGAAGCGATTGCAATGCGTGAGCGCGGCGTTCCCATCGACGGTGTTGGCTTTCAGATGCATGTGGGAACGGACCCCGATTTCTGGAGCATCCGTCAGAACTTCGAACGCTTCGCTGCGGCTGGTTTCGATCTGTACATCACCGAGCTCGACGTCGGGATTGTCCAGCAGCCCAGCAGTTCGCCCGTACCATCACCGAACGAACGGTCACGCCAGCGCGCGATCTACGAGGAGATCACCCGGGTTGCCCTCGAACAACCGGCAGTGAAGTCGCTGCTCATGTGGGACTTCGCCGACGAGCGTTCATGGCTACACCCCACGCGAGCTCCACTTGGCCCAATCCCGGCTGGGACGTACACCTTTCCGACGATCTTTCGAGAGCCCGTCGTCGGTGACCCCCTGACGACAAAGCCCGCCTACTTCGGCATCGTCGAAGCCTTGGAAGACTTCACGGACAAACCCATCTTCCAAAACGGCGAACGCCGCATACAAGGCGTTGGTGGTCCCGACGCGCGGTACTTTGGCCGTCTGGGCAGCGGTCCAACGAACGCCGTGCCGGCCGACGGTACGTGGCTGGGGGCGCTCACGCCCGATCGCCTCGATTGGCTGAGCCTGCAATGGCGCTTTGAACCTGCGGGCAATGGTTGGTTCAGGATCCATTCGTCCTGGAACGAGACCGACGGCTATTTGACCCGTGTCGGCCAACCCAACGACGAGGGCGGCTTCACCCCCGGCAGCGAGGTTGGCCTCCAGCCGCTCAACGAGAGCTGGCCAAGCCAGCTGTGGCGCATTGAACGAACGAGCGAGTTCCGGTATCGGCTCGTGAACCTGTGGGAGCCGCACACCGGCGTGCTTACTCGTCGCGGCGACCAGGTCGTGCTCGATCAGGTTGTCCAGCCCTGGGGTGACCAACGCTGGCGCATCCGCCAGCTCGCCTCGGTTGGCTAGCTGCTCAGCTCAAGGTTGAAGATGCCCGGTTCGTTCGTGTTCGAATCGGTCAGGAAGAACAGTGCAAGGTCCTGCTCGCCGTCGGGGTCCGACACCTCTTCGAATCGCAACCGGAACTGGACGCTCGAGCGGCCTGCATCGATCTCGCTGCTCACCGCGTCGGCGACGTCACAGGTGAATGTCGACCCGCTTGGCGGCGGACAGATCACGGTGGGACCCACAGGTTCGAGGGGGACGACGCTCGGCCCGAACGTTTCGTAGCGAACGGGTGCAATCTCCAGATCGCCGAGAGTCTCAAACGGGTTACCTCGCACGCTGAGAGCATCGGATCGCAACGTGGCATCGCTCACCGTGTCGACATCGGCGGGCAGCTCGAAGCTAAGCCAGATCTGGACACCGTCCTCGGGCGGGAAATTCGTGTTGAGTTCGTCTCCTGCGAACAGTCCAGTGCCGCTCCCCTGGAAACCGCGTGGGGTGTGACCTTCATTGGCTCCACCCTGGTTGGGAACTACCCAGTCGACGGTCACCTCAGCGCTCGACTCCGATGCCGCTGCATCTGAGGTGGTTGCATCGGGTGTGCTTTCAGGCGCGGTGGCGTCGGACGTTGTGTCGGCACTCGATCCGCACGCTGCCAACACGATCGCGAGTCCGAGCAGCAACGGTGCACGTCGACCAAGCCATCGAGCAAGACATCGTGGGTGGTGGTCAGCGTTGGCCATTGAGAATTCCTTGTGCGACATAGCGAGATACCTCTTGTTCAGATCGATTGAGCGCGGCGCCATCAGTGCCGGAGAACATCAGGCGGCCAGGGTCGTTCAGGTCATGGTGCAGGCCAAAGAGATGTCCAATCTCGTGGCTCGTGACCCGTTCATCGGGGACGGTTGGTTCATCGACGACGAAGAATGCCCGAGTGCCGGTTGGCGCAAAGCCGTTCACACCGAAGGCGGCGCTCAGATAGAAGCCGTTTATTGCTCCGGGGTCCGGAAC
>CAZMYN010000198.1:0-6258 GCA_964570495.1 uncultured Acidimicrobiales bacterium
TTGCCGAGACACTCGTCGACGCAGGGGTCCACATTCTGTGCGTAAAGGACATGGCAGGTCTGTTGCGTGCCGACGCTGCCCGGACGCTCATCACAGCTCTGCGTGAGCGCTTTGATCAGCCGGTCCAGCTCCACACCCACGACACCAGCGGCGGGCAGGTGGCGACCTACCTGGCCGCGATCGACGCTGGCGTCGACGCCATCGATGCAGCTGCACCGCCGCTGTCGGGCATGACCTCACAACCCTCGATGGGCGCCGTCGTCTCGATGACCGACCACTCCGAGCGCGAAACGGGGATCTCCCTCGACGCCATCGGCGATCTCGAGCCGTACTGGGAAGCCGTGCGCCGCGTATATGCGCCATTCGAGGCTGGGCTGCGTTCCCCGACCGGAACCGTCTACCGCCACGAGATTCCCGGCGGTCAGCTCTCCAACCTGCGCTCCCAAGCCGTGGCGCTGGGTCTTGGCGACCGCTTCGAAGAGGTTGAACGCCTTTACGCCGCATGCAACGAGATGCTCGGTCGACCCATCAAAGTGACTCCGTCGTCGAAGGTGGTTGGCGATTTGGCGCTGCACCTCGTCGCTACCGGCGTTACGCCCGAGCAATTGCGCGACACTCCCGAGTCGATCGACCTACCCGACTCGGTGGTTGGGTTCTTGCACGGCGAGCTCGGAACACCGCCAGCGGGTTTCCCCGAGCCATTCCGCTCCAAGGCTGTCGAGGGTCGGTCGTGGTCTCCGCATCACGAAGAGGAACTGTTGCCCGCCGACGCCGAGGCATTGAACGGCGACGGTCGCCGCGAGACGTTGAGCCGCTTGTTGTTTCCGGGGCCTTCGGCTTCGCAGTCTGAGCAGCGGGCTCGCTACGGCGACCTTGCGGTCCTGCCATCGCCACTGTTCTGGTACGGCCTCGACGTGCACGACGACGAGGCATCGATTGGCCTTGGCCGAGGCGTGCGAGTGCTTCTTGCGCTGCGCTCGATCGGCGAAGCCAACGATCAGGGCATCCGGCGCGTGAGCTTTGCGGTCAATGGGCAAACACGCGCCATCGACACCCGTGATCGTTCGCTCGCATCCGATCACCCCGAGGCCGAACGCGTCGATTCGTCGAAGCCCGGTCATGTCGGTGCGCCATTCCGAGGCGTGGTGTCCACAACGGTGGCTGTCGGCGATGAGGTCGCTGTCGGTGATTCGGTGGCACTCATCGAAGCAATGAAGATGGAGTCGATGATTTCGGCTCCGATCGCAGGAACCATCGACCGCATCGCAATCGCGTCGGGTGCATCACTCGAGGGCGGCGATCTCATTCTCGAAATCCGCCCAACGGGCGTTTCCGCCAGCCCCGAGACCATCCTCGCCGAGTAGCGAGGATTGACAGGTGCCCGGTGTAGGCGTTCAGGAGTCTCGAGATTGCGCCGATTAGTAGGACATCCGACTATTGGAAGTCCGTAGTAATCTAGATTTATGGCAGATGAACGCGACCACGAGCCGCTCGACCTCATTGCCGAAACTCGGCGCAACTGGTCCGAGCGCGGGCTTCGAGAAACAGATGCGATGGTGGCCGCCACTTCGATTGCTCGGGCGCATCAAATCGTCCTTGGGCGAATCAACCAGGCGCTCACGGAGTTCGACCTGACGTTCTCTCGCTATGAAGCGCTCGCGTTGCTCAGCTTTGCTCGCAACAACTCCATGGGCATGGCCCGCATGGGCGAGCGCTTGCAGGTTCACCCCACCAGCGTCACGTCGACGATCGACAGGCTCGAACGCGACCAACTCGTTACACGTCAGCCAAATCCTGACGATCGCCGGGCAACCCTTGCAACCCTGACCCCCGACGGCCGCGAGGTTCTCGACAAGGCAACCGCTGCGCTCGAAGCAATCCGCTGGGGCATGGGTGAGATCGGCGATTCGCCGCTCGCCGCGCTAACCAATGACCTCACCCGCATCCGTGCATCCGCGGGCGACCACACCGATTCTTCGATCCAGACGAAGGGCACACGATGAACCCCGAAACCGCCGAGGGCAACGAGGAAGCAGCGTGGCGCGACTCGCCGGAGTACGCGGCATGGAAGAAGCGCTACGACGAGGCCAACGTGCGCGACAAGCCGTTCGAGACAATGTCGGGCGTCCCACTCGAGCCGATCTACGGACCTGGCCCTTACCCGGGCGAGTACCCGTACACCCGCGGCGTCTATCCAACGATGTATCGGAGTCGGCTCTGGACGATGCGCATGTTTGCCGGCTTCGGCACGGCCGAAGACACCAACGCCCGCTTCAAGGACATCTTGCGCAATGGCGCCCACGGGCTCTCCACCGCTTTCGATATGCCCACACTTATGGGCCGCGACTCCGATAGCCCCTGGGCACTCGGCGAGGTTGGTCACTGCGGTGTAGCGGTCGACACGATTGCGGACATGCGCGACCTCTTTGCCGACATCGACCTTGGTTCGGTATCGACGTCGATGACGATCAACGGCCCAGCAGCGGTGATCTTGGCCATGTACATCGCGGTCGCCGAAGAAGAGGGCACTGCCACAAGCGAGCTCGCGGGCACGATCCAAAGCGACATCTTCAAGGAGTATCAGGCGCAAAAGGAGTACATCTACCCGCCGCGGCCAAGCGTGAGGATCATCACCGACATGATCCGTTACACCGCAGCCGAAATGCCGAAATGGCACCCCGTGTCGATCTCGGGCTACCACATTCGCGAGGCCGGAAGCACCGCTGCCCAGGAACTTGCCTTCACGCTCGCCAACGGGTTCGCGTACGTCGAGGCCGCCACCGCGGCAGGAGTCGACGTCGACGACTTCGCAGGTCGTCTCAGCTTCTTCTTCAACAGCCACAGCGACTTCTTCGAGGAGATTGGCAAGCTGCGTGCCGCTCGGCGCATTTGGGCAAAGTGGATGAAAGAGCGTTACGGCGCAACCAAGGAACGCTCGATGCTGTGCCGCTTCCACACCCAGACCGCGGGAGTGTCGCTTACCGCCCAACAAGCAGAAATCAATATTGCCCGCGTCGCTATCCAAGCCTTGGCCGGTGCGCTCGGCGGAACCCAGTCGCTGCACACCGACAGCTTCGATGAAGCTCTCGCGTTGCCGACCGAAAAGGCTGCTCGCATTGCGCTTCGCACCCAGCAGATCGTCGCTCACGAGACCGGCGCCGCCGACGTGATCGACCCGCTTGGCGGGTCGCACTACGTCGAGTGGATGACGAACGAAATGGAGCGCCAAGCCGAGGCGATCTTTAGCCACCTCGACGAGCTCGGCGACGGTTCGATCCTCGAGGGTGTCTACGCGGGCATAGACAACGGTTACTTCGTCGGCGAAATCGCCGACGCTGCCTATCGCTTCGAGCGTGAGGTCAATGCAGGCCACCGCATCATCGTTGGCGTGAACGACTTCACCGACGGCGACGAAGGACAGCAGAACACGCTGCGTATCGGCCCCGAAGTCGAGGAGTACCAGCGCAAACGACTGGCCGACGTGAAGCTTCAGCGAGACGACGCCCAAGTCGCTGCTGCCTTGGACAAGGTCACTGCCGCAGCCGCCGACGAATCGGTCAACGTGATGCCCCCGATCATCGATGCCGTCAAGGCCTACGCCACGCTCGAGGAAGTCTCGATGGCTATGGAATCGGTGTTCGGCACCTACGTCGAAAAGGTGGTTCTCTAGATGGCGGCCTCGGACAATGACGGCGAACAAATCCGCGTCGTGCTCGCGAAGCTTGGTCTCGACGGTCACGACCGCGGCATCAAGGTTGTCGCTCGAATCCTTCGTGACGCGGGCATGGAAGTCATCTACCTGGGCTTGCGTCAAACAACCGACAGCATCGTTGCGGCCGCCGAGCAAGAGGACGCCGATGCGATTGGGCTCTCGATGCACAACGCCAGCCATATGACGCTCGCCCCTGCAATGGTCAAGGCGCTCGCTGAAGCCGACCTCGACACGCCTGTGGTCGTTGGCGGGATCGTGCCAGATGTCGACATTCAGCCGTTGCTCGACGCGGGAGTCGCATCGGTGATTGGTCCGGGCGCTTCGGCTGAAGCAGTGGCCCAGACGGTCCGCGACGCCGTTGCGTCGCGCAGCTGACGTGGCCCGACCCAAGCGCTCGATCGCCGAGCTCTACACCGCAGCTCGTTCGGGGGACCGTGGTGCTCTTGGCCGGTTGTTGACCATGGTCGAGCGCGGGGGAGCGAACGCCGACGAAATCAGCGAACTCGCCCACCCGGACGCGGGCAACGCTCACATCGTGGGTGTCACGGGGGCTCCCGGCTCGGGTAAGTCGACGCTCGTTGGTCGCCTTGTCAACCACCTGTTGGAAGGTGGAACGAAACCAGCGATCTTGGCCGTCGACCCCTCATCGCCGCTGACGGGCGGAGCTATTCTCGGCGACCGTATACGCATCGAAGATCGCGAGACCAGCGCGTTTATTCGGTCGATGGCCACTCGGGGGCACAGTGGGGGATTGGCCCTAGCTGTTCCGTTGGCCGTGCGTCTGTTCGATGCATGCGGGTACGACCCGGTCATCATCGAAACGGTCGGCGTTGGGCAGGTCGAGGTCGACGTGGTCGGAGCAGCCGACACCGCTGTTGTGGTGATGACGCCGGGTATGGGCGATGGCGTGCAGGCAAACAAGGCGGGGCTGCTCGAAGTGGCTGATGTGTTCGTGGTGAACAAGGCCGACCGCCCCGGCGCCCACGATGTGCAGCGTGATCTCGACCTCATGCTCGACCTCAGTCACATGACCGGCCAGGAATCCAACACTGGCTACCGGCCTCCAATCGTGATGGCCAGCGCGTTGAACGGCGACGGCAGCACCGACGTGTGGGACGGCGTGCAAACTCACCTCGCCCACCTAGACAACACCGATGGCCGCGCCCTTCGTCGGAGGCACCGTTTGCGCACCGAGATACGGGCTCGCTTGACCCATTCGCTCTCGATCGCCGCAGAGGCCATGATGGATGGTCTCGGCGCCGACCAGCTACGCAGGGCCGAAGCCGCAGAAGTCTCACCACATAGGGCCACTAACGAACTACTTCGTCAACTTCTAAAGGAACAACCATGAGCAGTGCAGTCGAACCCACCGACATCGTCATCCTCGACGGAGCCCGCACTCCGGTGGGCAAGTTCAATGGCTCGCTCAGCGGGTTCATGGGCACCGACCTTGGCGGCCTAGCAATCGCCGAAGTGCTCAAGCGCACCGGCGTCGATGCTGGCGAGATCGATTCGGTCATCATGGGCCATGTGCTAACCGCAGGCGAAGGTCAGTCCGGCGCTCGCAACGCCGCCGTCAAGGGCGGTATCCCCATGACCGTTAACGCGACGACGGTCAACAAGGTGTGCCTCTCGGGCATGCAGGCCATCAACATCGCCGCAATGCAGGTCATGACCGGCCAAGCAACGACCGTCATCGCGGGTGGCATGGAGTCGATGTCGAACAGCCCACACCTGTTGATGAAGAGCCGCACCGGGTATGGCTTTGGCGACGGAACACTCGTCGACTCGCTCGCCTACGACGGGCTGACGTGCGCCGTCGAGTCGAAGATCATGGGTGAAGCAACCGACGTCTACGCCGCGGCCGACGCGATTTCGCGCGAAGACCAAGACGAGTTCGCGGCGGCCTCGCACGACCGAGCTGCCCGCGCGATCAAAGACGGAATCCTGCGCAGCGAGACGTTCACTGTTTCGGTGCCCCAGCGCAAGGCCGACCCGATCGAGTTCGAAGACGACGAGGGTGTCCGAGCCGGTACCGACGCTGCGTCGCTTGGCGGACTCCGTCCAGCGTTTGTACGCGATGGAGGAACGATCACCGCAGGCAACGCCTCGCAGCTCTCCGACGGTGCGTCAGCGATGATCGTCACGAGCCGGGCCAGGGCACAAGAGCTCGGCGTTGAGCCGCTCGCCACCGTGCTTGGCTACGGCATGGTCGCCGGGCCCGACAACTGTTCGCTGCTTCATCAGCCATCTCGCGCAATCCAAGCTGCGGCCGAGCGTGCCGACGTGAAGGTCGACGACATCGACCTGTTCGAAATCAACGAGGCGTTCGCTGCCGTCGGCCTCGCGTCAGCCAGCGAGCTCGGAGTCTCGACCGACGTCGTCAACGTCAACGGCGGCGCCATTGCCGTTGGCCACCCGCTCGGCATGTCGGGCAACCGCATCACCCTCACGCTCATGCACGAGCTGCGTCGCCGCGGCGGCGGTATTGGTGCTGCAGGGCTGTGCGGCGGTGGCGGTCAAGGCGACGCCATCATCGTCAGCGT
>CAZMYN010000199.1:0-2710 GCA_964570495.1 uncultured Acidimicrobiales bacterium
TCGGCGAGCGTTGCGTCGACGTGCTTGTCGAGAGCCAACTGCCAGAGGAACAAAACACCCAGACCAGAGAGCTGATTACCACCCGCAGTCCACGAGAGCTTTACGGCGAGTACCTCGCGAGCCTCGGGGTCGAGGATCCCGATCTATTGACCGTCTTCGACGAACTGCTCGAAGGTCTCGCTGCAGAGCCTGCGGAAGGTTCCTAGAAGTGCGACCTCTCGTCCTCGAACTCCATGGGTTCGGCCCGTTTCGTGCGCCCACCACCATCGACTTTCGCGATCATGAGCTGATTGCGCTGACCGGGCCAACGGGGGCTGGCAAGTCATCGATCATCGACGGGATCGGGTTTGCCCTCTATGGGTCGATCGCCCGCTACGACAACGCGAAGCTGGTCGCCCCCGTGATCAATGCTGTCTCGAGCGAGGCCCGCGTCCGGCTCGACTTCTCCGTCGGTGAGACCGAGTACACCGCAGTGCGAATCGTACGGAGGTCCGCAAACGGGGCGTCGACCAAAGAGGCTCGACTCGAACAGGGCGACGAGGTCATTGCGAGCAACGCCCAGCAGGTGGGTGCCGCGATCGAGGAGATCGTCGGTCTCACCTTCTCCCAGTTCACCAAGACGGTGGTCCTCCCCCAGGGCGACTTCGCGCAGTTTCTCAATGTGAAGCCGAGTGGTCGCCAACAGCTATTGCGACACCTCCTTGGGTTGGATGTGTTTGCCGAGGTCGGCAAGGCAGCACGAGTTCGCGCTCGAACGATGCAGTCACAGCTCGATGTCCTGACTCAGCCCGGAGCTGCGAGCACCCTGGTCGAACCCGGCGAGGTCGAGGCACTGACCGACCGTGTCGCCGAGCTCGAGGTTCACGTCTCGGAGGTTGAAGCAGCGAACCAGACACGCCTCACTGCCATTGATGAGCAGGCGTCGATGCAAACGAAACTCGACGATCTGGCAGCTCAGCTCGAACGGCTGGAGCAACTCACTATCCCGGACGACGCGAAGTCCTTCGCCTCGACGATCACGGCGGCCGAGAAGGCCCGCGATCAAGCGCAAACAAAGCTCGAGGCCGCCGAACAAAAACATGGCGTCGTGCTTTCTGCTCGTGACGAGCTGCCAGCGACCGCAGAACTCGACACGCTCCTCGACACCTATGAACAAAACGAGATTGCGACCGGGCAACTCACCACGACCTCGGAACAACACGCTCGGGCAATGGACGTTCTCAACAAGGCCACAAACGACACCGAACAGGCCACGATTTCTCTCGCGAGCGCCGAAGACGACCTCGAACACGCACGCCATGCCGCCGGCGCTCACGGGATCGCGGCTTTACTTCACGTCGGTGATGAATGTCCTGTCTGCACCCAAATCGTCGGCGAACTGCCCAACTTCCCCACCGCGAAAAAGAGTGCCGCGGTCGTCACGAAAGCCGAAGCGGCTCGCACGAAGGCGCGGGTAAACGCCGAAGCGAAGATGAACGCTCTCAAGAAGGCCACGGCACAGCAGGCCGATTCTGCGGCGCGACTCGAGGGCGCGGAGTTGATGGTCGCCCAGATAGCCGAGGTGCTCGCCGACGAGCCGACCTTGAAACAAACGCTCGCCCTCCAAAAGCGGGCGTTGGCCGCTGACACAAAGCTCGAAACCGCAGCCGAGCGTCTCGCTTTGGCACTCGAGGCGGTCACCAAGACGTGCTCCGCGCTAGACGAGGTCATGGAGAACGAAACCATGATGCGACGCTCCTTTACCGAGGCGCGGGATTCCGTTGTGGCTCTCGGCCCGCCAAAGCCGTCGGAGGACTCGTTGCAAAACGATTGGTCCGAACTCGCTGCCTGGGCAAAGGCGACGGCGCGCGAGGTCAAGGCCGAGCTTCGCATTCTCACGAAGTCGGCCGACGCTGCACGCAAGGCGCTCGACAACGCGGAGAAGGTCTTAGGGAAGCTGATGGCACCGCATGTGTCGGCTGACCAAGACTTCGATCCTGATCAGGCATTGCCCGCGGTGCAAAAAGCCCACACCGACGCGCGGGTCTTGCTCGCCAATGCCCAGGACCGCGCGGATCGGCAAGTTACGACACACGACCAGATCCAGGAACTCGAACGAGAGCGGTTGCGCGCCGAGGTCGTTGGTAAGCATCTGGCGTCGGGAATGTTCGAGCAGTGGATCATGGGCGATGTCATGGCCGATCTCGCCGAGCGCGCATCGTCACGTCTGGAGCGGCTCTCCCATGGTGCCTATTCCCTTACGACCGACTCGAAGAGCTTCCAAATCCGGGACCATCGCAACGCCGACGAATTGCGCAACGCCCGAACGCTCTCGGGCGGCGAGACCTTTCTCACCTCGCTGGCGTTGGCGCTGGCGTTGTCGGACAGCATTGCCGAGCTTGCAGCGACGTCGACACCACCGCTCGAGTCGATGTTTCTGGACGAGGGCTTCGCAACTCTGGATGCAGAAACGCTCGACACGGTCGCAGCAGCGATCGAAGAGCTGGGCTCATCGGGCAAGCTGGTCGGCGTGGTGACTCACCTTCCCGATCTGGCCGAACGGATTCCGACGCGATTCCAGGTCAAGCCAAGCCCGACCGGGTCGACGGTCGAGATGCCAGAAACGGCGGTCCGGTAAGCAATGAACCACATCACACATCACGAAAGAACCGAACGGCCAGAAACGGCGGTCCGGTAAGCAATGAACCACATCACACATCACGAAAGAACC
>CAZMYN010000199.1:2810-4394 GCA_964570495.1 uncultured Acidimicrobiales bacterium
GAACGGCCAGAAACGGCGGTCCGGTAAGCAATGCAGTTTGCGGTTGAGGCCTGGGATCCCGATTACGGAACTGGCGGCGACGTTGATGCGCTTGCCGCGTCGACGGACGTTGTCGACGCTGGCGTCGAGGTTCCTCTCGAAAAGTGGCAGCCAATCGCTCCGAGTTCTGCGCCCGCGTCGGGGGTGGTGTATTTCGTCGACGGTGTGCGCCGGATCGATGCCCGCATTTGGGTGAGCGACGACGGGCGAGTTCTTCCTGGCTCGTGCGCAACCGTCGCGGCCGGGGTCGTGTCGTGCAGCGGCTCGCGAGCTTTTGTGAGCGATGTCGAAGTCCGACGGGCTGTCTTTACCCCGCCAACGGAGAGTGCGGGACAAATCCACACCGACATTGGCGACTACGTCCACGTCACGGTCAAATCTGGGTCACCGGAGGACTTGTATCTCGGGATCCATGAACAGATGACCGATCTTGAAACCGAGACCGTGCCCACTGCTGGCCCAGACGATCTCATCATCTTTGACGGCCCCCTTCGAGGCCGCGCCGTGCAGCGTGCGGTTGGCCTCATCAAGACCCAACACGTTCAGTACCTCGACCTCACTGAGCAACAGGTCGTGTCGAATCTTGGGACGGGCGAGCGCTCGCCGCTGTTCACGATCGGGGCCGGCCGGTTTGCTCGATGGAGTTGGTATTTACGCCTGCCCGGGCCGCGGACGCATGCGTGGGCCGGAATTGTCCGGTGTGAGATGGCGAGCACAGGCGCTACAGATGTAGACGACGTAGCGACAGCAGCGTCTCTCGCAGATCAGGTTTCGGCGACGCTCCCCCGCTTCGCCAGTGAGCCGCACAAGGAAAGCCGGGCGCCTCAGAACCTGTACCCCATCAAAGGCCTAGAGCATGCGCTCCGGCGTCGACTTGGCGACCAAAGGCTCGCGCAGCGTGCGCTGCGTCGAGCCAGTGGCGCAAGTTAGGGCCGCCTCTGGCGTCTGACTAGCGTCGACGACAGTTCAGCGTTGCAACACCGTTGTTGAGCGTTGCCTCTACGACGTACTCACCCGACGTGATGTTCTGATTCCACTGCCAGGTGTTCGGTGTCGTGGCGATGCTTTGACCGTTGTGGTACACCTCGTACGAGAATCCGCTTCCTTGGATCGGCCACGTCACGCGATCGGACCCGTCGATTCGGTCAACACGACAGCCGCCAATGGCCGGGATCGTCGTCGCATTGGCATTGGTGGAGAGACTCCTCGAGTTCACGGCTGCTTCTCGCCGACAGCTGAGTTGGGCGATGTTGCCGTCGCCGCGAGCGATCACCTCGTAGTTGCCGGCGGTCACCCCGTAATTCCACTGCCAGGTGTTCCCGCCAGTTTTGTCCAGCCATGATCCGTTGCGCCGCACGTTGTAGGTGAAGTTGTTGCCTTGGGGAGTCCACGTGACCCTGTCCGAGCCGTCGATCGCTTGGACGACGCAGCCGCCGACCGCCGCTATCGGGGTGAGATCATCAGAGTTGCTCGGTGCTGGCACTGGTGCAGGCGCCGGAGCACGAGTCGTGGTCGTGGTGGGCGCCGGAGCACGAGTCGTGGTCG
>CAZMYN010000199.1:4494-6211 GCA_964570495.1 uncultured Acidimicrobiales bacterium
GGCGCCGGAGCACGAGTCGTGGTCGTGGTGGGCGCCGGAGCACGAGTCGTGGTCGGCGAAGGCGTCGAGGACGATCCCGACTCCTGGAAGAACGGGTCTCGAGCAATTCGCTGTGCAGCCGCAAGGCTTGCGCTGCTGGAGTCGAGGGGCCAGTTGCAACCCGGAGCACCGGTATCGATCGAGTCGAAGTAGATGACCGCCGCAAACCGGTCCTTGTACGGAGACGACTTCAGAAGCGCTCGCGCATCATCTAGCCAGCCAGCCTTTGCCGAGGCGCTGCCATGAACTCCGAACTCGGGTAGAACAAGCGGCTTGTTCGGATGGTTCCTGTTGCCCCATTCAACAAAGGGGTCGATCGCATCTTTCAACGAGCGCCACGTCTCGCGGGAGTTGCGGCACTGGTTCCAGTTGTAAACGTCGGCACCGAGGTAATCGACGTATGCATCGCCGGGATACCACCTAAATGCAGAGCGACGATCTGCGGTGTTGACCGCGAAGCTCCAGCCCGTCATCGTCCACACGAACTCAACACCCGCATTTTGTTGTTGGAACACCGTGTGGAAGTTGCGCCATGCTGCTTGGAAGTCGTCGGGACTGCCCCACGCTTCAGAATCGGCTCCGGCTTCGGGCTCGTGGTGGAATGCGACCCACACGTCACCGTTGAGGCTCCTGATGTCGCGCGCCATTTCGACCATCTCGTTGTGCAGTTGCGAACCAGGCCGGGCGTTCGCAATGCTTCGCCACGTGATGATTTGCCCGTTGTCACGTTGCGGCTTGATCGAGACCATCATGCGGCGGTCCCCGTCGATAATGAACTCGCGCAACGAGTTGTCGAGCTTGGTGTCCCAGCGAGCAAACGTGCGCACGAGTGGCAGCTTCCCGCCAAGTTGTCCCTCGAGTTCTTGGATCGCGCCTATCTGAGTCTGGCCGCCGCGGGCTCCCGAGGCCGCGCCAAAGAGGATTCCGTCGGTTGGCCCAACGCCGGAAGCTGCCGCGCCGCCAATGACGACGCTCGAGAGGAACAAGGCAAGCGCCAGCAGCGCTCCGCCGAGCGCGTGCGACGGACGCACGGCAAATCGATCGTTTTGTGTTGCGGTGTCCGTAACACTTTCTGGGGTAGAGGCGTTTTTTACTGAGGACTCAACACTCTGCGTCGCAGGTCGTCCCGCTTGTGTGATCTTCTTTGGTCGCATAATGGCAAACTATCACCTTTCCGTGACGTTTGTAATGCAAATGTCACATCTGTGGATTACGCGCTCCGTTCTGTGGATAATCGATGAACGGTCCAACGACGTGAGGAGCGCGACAACAACCCCGCTAGCGTGGATAGGTGGTTCGCACGCCTTTCCCCCCAGGATCACTACACGCGACATGGCTCGGCGAGGGTTTTTCTCTTTGGCTCGACCACCCCGACGCGACCGCACGCGACATTACGGCCGTAGCGGCTGGACTTTTTGGTCCCGACATTCGAGCTGTCCTGGGCGAACGTGTATCTCGTCATGATTTCGCAACAACCTTGCTTTCCGATGCCCCAGGAACGGCCTTTGAAGGTCTCGACATAGATACCGCCGAGCTCGCCAACGTGATCGGCGGTCGAAAGACCGCGAGCAACTGGTCAGCCTCGCTGTCGTGGCTTCACCACGCCTGCCAAACCGCAACCGCACTTGCGGTGTCTGGTCGAGCGGTCCCCGCAATTCGCGCAGCCGGACTGCGATGG
>CAZMYN010000200.1:0-6175 GCA_964570495.1 uncultured Acidimicrobiales bacterium
TTCGAGCATGTCCCAGTTGGGGTCGTTGCGATGAAAGATCGGGTTGTTGTTGAAGTCGCCCGCAATGACGGTCGGGTTCTTGAGCGTCCGTTGATAGAGCCGCATCATCTGAATGGGTTGGCTCGCTGGCGGTTTCGACTTGAACTTGACCTGCGCCTTCTCATAAAGCGCCCACACGGCGAGCAGGTTGTGTTTGACCACGCCGCTAACGATGACCGGTGCGACCCATTCGAGTCGTTGATCCCAGCGACCACCATCGAGCTTGACGAACGACGGTCGGAACGACATCACCCCAAGCCCCCGTTGGGCGTGGCGACCAACCCATGCCATTGCCGAGTGAGCTGTGCGGTTGGCCTTGAGCAGCCGTACTTCGTTACCGGCGCGAGCGGTGACCACCACGTCGGCCTCAAGAGCTTCAATCTTGGGATAGCGACGCTCGATACCCGGACCCACCGTCCATACGGCAATCCGGTACGTTCCCTCTGGTTTGGGCGTGATGTCGATCTCGACCGCCATAGCGCAAGAACGATAGCCGCTGCGACGTTGGCTTCGGGGTAGTAGCGGCCTCCGTGCGACACTTCTTTTGTGGATGCCGCACGAATGGACGCCCTGCCATCGATCTCGGATCTGGAGCGTCGGGCCAAGCGGCGACTGCCGTCGTTCGCGTGGGTGTACCTCGAGTCGGGAACCGGTGACGACCGTGCCCGCGACCTCAATCGCGAGGCGCTCGCTGCGGTTCGTTTCCGCCCACAGTTCTTGAAGGGGCCACTCGAACCCAGCACCACAACCACACTGTTCGGTGCGAGCTACGACACCCCGATTGGCATCGCGCCGGTCGGGCTCACCGGTCTGATCTGGCCTGGTGCCGACCGCTACCTTGCTCAAACCGCCTCACGACGAAACATCCCCTACGTGCTCAGCACGGTCGGCACTGCCTCTCCCGAGCAAGCCGGTGAATGGGCCGGCGGAAACGGCTGGTTTCAGCTATACCCACCACGCAAGCCCGACATCCGCAGCGACCTCCTCGATCGAGCTCGCGACGCGGGCCTGAAAGTTCTTGTCGTCACCGCCGATGTCCCGGCGCAGAGCCGACGGGAACGCCAACGCAAGGCACGGTTGCGGGTACCACCGAAGATCGACGCTCGCCTTGTGGCGACGGCGGCTATCAAACCTGCCTGGACACGTGCATTGGCCAAGGAAGGCATGCCACGGTTCCGCGCGCTTGAGGCCTACGTCGACGAAGCGTCGATGAAGAACACCGCAGGCTTTGTCGGTGCGAACCTCGGCGGTACCTTGTCGTGGGAGTACCTCGACGCACTCCGATCGCAGTGGGATGGCCCGCTTGTCGTGAAGGGCATCCTCGACCCCGACGACGCTGCCAGCTGCGTCGAACACGGCGCCGACGGCGTGTGGGTATCGAACCACGGCGGCCGCCAGCTCGACGGCGCAATCGCATCGATTGACGCACTTGGAGCGATCGTCGACGTGGTTGCACAGCGGGTGCCCATTTTGTTCGACTCGGGAATCCGAGACGGCCTCGACGTTGCCCGCGCGCTGGCGCTCGGCGCCGACTTTTGCTTTGCGGGTCGACCGTTCATGTTCGGACTCGGAGCCCTCGGCGAGCACGGTGCTGAACACGCCCTCGACATCTTGCACGACGGCCTCATCACGACCATGCATCAGGTTGGCGTCGAGCAGCTTTCCGAACTTTCGAAGCGTCTGGCGTAGGGTCTCGCCATGGCAAACGTTGCACTGTCCGAGATCGAAACAACCACCGCGCAAGCACTCGAGCGTCACGGAGCATCCCCCGACGCCGCTGCCAAGGTCGCTCGCGCGGTTCGAGTAGCCGAAGCGAACAACAATCGAATCTGTGGGCTGTATTACGTCGAGAGCTACTGCACACAGCTCGAGTCGGGTCGTGTCTTTGGAAACGTCGAGCCCGAGGTCACGAATACGAACGCTGGCGCTGTGCGCGTCGACGCCAAGTACGGCTTTGCTCAGGTCGCCTTTGCCGCGGGCTTCGACACCGCTGTCGAGGCTGCCCGCACCAACGGCATTGCGTCACTGTCGATCGAACACAGCCACACGTGCACGTCGCTTGGCTATTTCACCGAGCAGTTTGCCGAGGTCGGGCTACTGGCCATCGGTGCAACCAACTCGACCGCACGCGTCGCGCCTCCCGGCGGGTCAACACCGGTGCTCGGCACCAACCCAATGGCGATGGCTGTGCCGGCGCGTGAGGGAGGGGTGGCGTTCCAGTTCGACTACAGCACGTCGGCTGTAGCCCTCGGCAAGATCACGATGGCCAAGGCAGCGGGCGAGTCGATCCCCATTGGCTGGGCGGTCGACGCCAACGGAGATGACACCACCGACCCGAGCGCGGCGCTCGACGGCGGTGCGCTCGTATCGGCCGGTGGCTACAAGGGGTACGGGCTTGGCCTGATGGTCGAGGTCCTTGCCGGGGCGCTGACGGGCTCGCTTCTCAGTACCGAGATTCCGCCATTGAAGGCGCCCGAAGGTCCACATCACGACATCGGCCAGTTCTACATCCTCATCGACCCAACAGCATTTGCGGGCGACGGCTTCTGGGATCGGCTCGACGCCATCGCGGCAGCCGTCGACGCTCAGCCGAACGCACGGCTACCAGGCTCGCAGCGCGGCGTACCCGACGAGGTCGAGCTCGATGACGAGCTGTGGAAGCGGATGGGCGAACTCGCCGGCTAGCGACTCGCGGCGAATTCGCTCAAGCGATCCGTGAGCTCGTCGATTCGATCGAGCTCGACGTTCGCGAAACTAAACCGGATGTTCTGCTCATCGGTCGGCGTGAACGCGGTGCCCGGAATCGCTAAGACCCCTTGCTCCAACAGGAGCTGTTCGACGATGTCGGGCGTTGGGGTGTTGGCAAAAGGATGGCTTACCCATCCGTAATACGCGCCAGCGGACAGCAGCCGGAACCCGCCGGGGGCGTTGGCCATCACGTCTTCGAAGCGTTGCTGTTTGGCGGCGATCTCGGCGACCTTGTCCGCCCGCCACTCGCCCGCTTCGCTGAGCCCGGCGTGCGCGGCCTCTTGGCCGATTCGAGGCGGGCAAATCGAGATGCAGTCGATGAGCTTTGCTGCCTCGGTGAGCAGCTCGGGATCTCCGACGATGGCGCCGACTCGTTGCCCAGGGATTGCAAGGTCTTTCGAGAACGAATGCAGCGAGACGATGTTGTCGCGCCACGTCGGGTTGTTGAACAGACCGTGCAGACCAATGCTGTCGGGAACAAAGGAGCGGTAGGTCTCGTCGAGGATTAGCGCGATGTCTTTCTCGCGTGCCAGGTCAGCGAATTCGCCAATAAGGCTCGGTTCGAGAATGTGGCCGGTGGGGTTTCCGGGAGTGACGAGCACGATGGCCCGCGTCCGATCGGTGATAACGGCCTCGGCTTCGGCGACGGTTGGCGCCACGCCGTTGGCGGAATGCACGTAGTTGGGCACCATCGAATCCATGGCCAGCCACATGTCGTGATTGAAGTAGTACGGCACGGGCAAGATGACGTCGTCGCCGGGTTCGGTGATCGCGCTCACCACCATGGTGAAAGCTTGGTTGCAGCCGCTGGTGATGCAGATGTCGTCGACGGTCAGGTTGTTGTCGCCGTAGCTCGCCGTGAGGTCACGAAGCAGTTCGAGACGCAGTTTGTCGAGCCCGCGAAGCGGCCCGTAGCGACTGCCGTCGTCGGCCAGTGCCACGTCGGCCATGCGTTGCTGCACGCTCGGAGCTGGCGGGAAGCCGGGCGCGCCTTGGGAGAGGTTGAGCAACGGTTTGTTCGACGGCACCTGATCGAGGAGATGCGCGTGCGCGCCGATCGGGCTGTTCGGCTGGGATTGAGTTCGACGTGTCAGGCGCATGCGCGCCCGCTCATTCGGCTCGGGCCACACGTGTTGGTCATAGACGAAACGTAGCGGGCGCCAGCCCTGGCGCCCCAGATGGTGCTGGTACTACGCCGCCAACTGGGTGCGTGCCTGATCAAGCATCCGCGAGACCGTGACTCGCGCCGTTGGCCTGGCGGCCTGGTTGGCAACGACCTCGGTGCGAGTCGCTGTTGCTCCGCCGACCTGGAAGAACCGGCGTCGGACCGAGCCAAGAACGACGACTTCGTCGCCCTCGCCGTATTTCAACGCGTGCTTTGGAGGGTCGTGCCATTGCACTGGCACCGACAGCTTCACGCCGTCGAGCACGGTCGTGACCTGCCAGTCCATGACGTTTCGACCCCCGGCGAAGGTCCTCTCGATGGGCTCGCTTGAGAGCGTGCCGCGTATAACGACGACATTCATGTCCGTCTTCTTTCATCTATTGCGTCGCAGGGGGAAGTGCTTGGCAACAACCTAGAGATGAGGTGTGACAGCTACGTGCTGGAGCCTTCGTCTTCGGCGGCTTCGCGTGCGACATCCTCGATCGACGGCCCGCGCCGTCTGTCTCCGACATTCATTACAGCCATCTTCGGTGTAGATGCGCTGGCGGCGCCAACTCTGTACGCCCGATATCGCGTGTGTTGGTCACAAACAAGACCCATTTTCGGTGGGAAGGATCTAGTCTGAAGTTCTCACGACGAAGCTCTACGGTGACCCTACGCTTGGCGTTATCCGGTCATTTGAGCCAACCCGTCCGCTGAGCAGTAGCTGACAACAAAGGCAGATCGCACATGAATTCTGAGCAACTCGAGCAGATGTCCAACGCCGCCGGCTTCATCGCCGCGCTCGACCAGAGCGGTGGCTCAACCCCAAAGGCACTTCTTGCCTACGGCGTTACCGAAGATGAATACGACGGTGACGAAGAAATGTTCGGCAAGGTCCACGAGATGCGCAGTCGCATCATGACCAACTCGGCATTTACCGGCGACCGCGTCATCGGCGCAATTCTCTTCGAGAACACCATGGACCGTCAGGTCGAGGGTCAAGACACCGGCGACTACCTCTGGAACACCAAGCAGGTCGTTCCCTTCATCAAGGTCGACAAGGGCCTCGCCGACGAAGAAAACGGCGCACAGGTCATGAAGCCAATCCCTGGCCTCGACGACCTCCTTGCTCGCTCGGTCGCAAAGAACATGTTCGGCACCAAGATGCGTTCGGTCATCAAGATGGCGAACCAAGCTGGCGTCGACGCGGTCGTTGCTCAGCAGTTCGAAGTTGGCAAGCAGATCATCGCTGCGGGCCTCGTTCCAATCATCGAGCCTGAGGTCGACATCAACTCTCCCGAGAAGGCCGAAGCCGAAGAAATGCTTCGTGCATCGCTCCTCGAGCACACCAACAAGCTTGGCCCCGACGAGCACATCATGTTGAAGGTCACCCTCCCCGAGGAAGACAACTTCTACGCCGAGCTCCAAGCACATCCACAGGTTGTTCGAGTCGTTGCGCTCTCGGGCGGTTACAGCCGCGACGAGGCAAACGCTCGCCTCACCCGCAACGAAGGCATGATCGCTAGCTTCTCTCGTGCATTGAGCGAAGGCCTGTCGTCGAAGCAATCCGACGAGGACTTCACCGCAACAATCGATGCGACTATCCAAAGCATCCGGGACGCATCAGCGACGTAGTAGATCTGAGGGCAAATCACGCATAGAGCCGACCGGTTTCCCCGGTCGGCTCTATTCGTTTTACATCGAGGCGAGCTGTCAGGCGGGTACTGCTTGGATCTCGAGCTCGATGCTGATCTTGTCGCCGATGAGCATTCCGTCGAGACCGATTGGCATGTTGAAGTCGATGCCGAACTCGGCGCGCGATATTTCGCCTTCGGCGCTGAAGCCCGCTCGAGTGGTGTCGTAGGCGTCGACGGCCACACCGTGGAATTCGAGGTCGAAGGTGACCGGCTTCGTTACGCCATTAATGGAGACATCGCCCGTCAGGGAAGTCGCGGTCACTGCAGTTGAGGTGAAGGTCATTTGCGGATTGGCCTCGACGCCGAAGAAGTCGGTGCTTTGCAAGTGTCCGTCACGGTCGGCGTTGTTGGTATCGATCGACGAAAGTTCGACCGTTGCCGCGACCGAGCTCGCCGTCTGGTCTTCAGCGATTTCAAGCGTGCCACTAAAGGCGTTGAACTGACCGCGGACCTTGCTGAGGCCAAGGTGGCGAACCGTGAAACCAACCGAGCTGTGCGACGGCTCAATGTTCCATGTTCCTGCGGTGAGAGCTGCTGATTCTGT
>CAZMYN010000201.1:0-6165 GCA_964570495.1 uncultured Acidimicrobiales bacterium
CGATTGCCTGGTGCTTCATGCGGGCCATGTGGTCGGCCATGATGATGTCTTTGTTGCCGGTGGTGGTGATGAAGATGTCGGCGGTCTCCATGACGTCTTCGAGACGCACGACGTCAAAGCCTTCCATCGATGCCTGAAGTGCACAGATTGGATCGACCTCGGTCACCATGACCTTGCAGCCTTGGCCCTTGAGCGACGCTGCGCAGCCCTTGCCAACATCGCCGTAGCCAGCAATGACGGCGGTCTTGCCGCCGAGCATGACGTCGGTTCCACGGTTGATGCCGTCGACGAGGCTGTGGCGAATGCCGTACAGGTTGTCGAACTTGGACTTGGTCACGGCATCGTTCACGTTGATCGCCGGGAACAGAAGCTCGCCTGCTTCTTGCATGTGGTAGAGGCGGTGCACACCAGTGGTGGTCTCCTCAGAAACGCCGCGGATTCCCGGAGCGATCTTCTGCCAGAAATCAGAGCCTTGCTCAGCCCAGATTGTGCGGAGCTGCTCCATGAAGACGCCTTCTTCTTCGGATGCGTCTTCTGCGGTCTCGGGAATGGCGCCAGCCTTTTCGAACTCGAGACCCTTGTGAACGAGCATCGTGGCGTCGCCACCGTCGTCGAGGATCAGGTTCGGGCCTTCACCGTCTGGCCAGTGGAAGAGTTGCTCGGTTGCCCACCAGTACTCCTCGAGGGTTTCGCCCTTCCACGCAAAGACGGGCGTTCCCTTCGGGTCGGTGGGGGTTCCCGTCGGGCCAACAGCGATTGCGGCTGCTGCGTGGTCCTGGGTCGAGAAGATGTTGCAGGTCACCCAGCGAACGTCAGCACCGAGCGCGACGAGCGTCTCGATCAGCACGGCTGTCTGGATTGTCATGTGAAGCGAGCCCGCAATGCGTGCTCCCTTCAGCGGTTGTTCGTCGCCGTACTCAGCGCGCAGCGCCATCAGTCCGGGCATTTCGTGTTCGGCCAAACGCATCTCGTTGCGGCCGAATTCGGCGAGCTCGAGATCGGCGACCTTGAAGTCGGGGGTAGTCATGTACACATGCTCCATAGGAAAGCCGCCCGCAGCCGTTAGGCCAACGGAGGGCGTCTGCGGCAAGACCGCAGGGAATGATTGTGGCTGTGGCCAGCTGGCCTCGGTAACGTCTGTTCAGCCCACGAGCAGTGTAGATGGTTCGCTCCCAAGAGCGGGAGTTATGCGTCGAGCTCGAAGGTGGGCGTGATGCCGGTGTCGCTAGCGAGCGTTTCCAACCGGGCATGCTCGGCGTCGTCGACGGTCTCGGCCTGATCGATCAACATGATCGGAATATCGTCAGAGATCGAGTAGCGCAGCTTCAGGCGCGGGTTGTAGAGCGAGTTCTCCGCCGCGAAATAGAGCAGCGGCCCTTTGTCCTTCGGGCACGCAAGAATTTCGAGCAACTGGGGGGCGAGAGCCATGAGTCGAGCCTACCGGCCACCGCGGGCTAGAAGTTTGCCTTGACCTCAGCGACGCGACGTTCGACTTCGTCGGTGCTGGCGGCTTCGAGATTGAGGCGCAGCAACGGCTCGGTGTTCGAGGGGCGCAGGTTGAACCACCAGTCGCCGAAATCGACCGTGAGCCCGTCGAGGCGGTCCTGGTCGGCGTCGGGGTAGGCCGCAGCGACCCGTTCAATGACTTCGCTCGTGTCCGCAACGGTGGTGTTGATCTCGCCGGAGGCCACATAGCGGCGCAGCGGTGCAACGAGCTCGGCCAGCGACCGACCCGATTCACACATGGCTTCGAGGATGACGAGCGCTGCGAGCATGCCCGAGTCGGCCCGCCAGAAATCGCGGAAGTAGTAGTGCCCGGAGTGCTCGCCGCCGAACGCGGCGCCGGTTTCGGCCATCACGGCCTTGATGTAGCTATGCCCGACGCGGGTCCGCACGGCCGTGCCGCCGTTCTCGGCAATGACCTCGGGGACGACTTTCGAACAGATCAGGTTGTGAAGAATCGTGGCGCCGGGTTCGGCGCTGAGCACTCGATCCGCGACCAACGCTGTGGTCAGGGAACCAGAAACGCCCCGGGCGTCGGCGTCGACGAGAAAGACTCGGTCCGCGTCGCCGTCGAAGGCCAAGCCAATGTCGGCGCCGACCTCGGTGACTCGGGTTTGTAAATCAACCAAGTTCGCTTCGTTGAGCGGGTCGGCAGGGTGATTTGGGAACGTGCCGTCGAGCTCGGCGTACATGATTTCGAGATCGAAGGGCAGACGGTCAAATACCGCAGGCACGACGAGACCGCCCATGCCATTGGCCGTGTCGGCAACGATCTTGAGGGGGCGAAGTTTTTTGACGTCGATGAACGACAGAACATGGTCGGCAAAGCCGTTGAGCATCTCCGTAGACGAGATCTCGCCCATCTGCTCGACCGGTTCGAGGCGCGTGCGTGCAGCCTCCTTGATGACCTCGAGGCCCGATGCCGAACCCAAGGGTGCTGCACCCTTCAAACACATTTTGATGCCGTTGTACTCGGCGGGGTTGTGCGATGCGGTGAAGACCGCACCGGGGATATCCAGTGAGCCGGACGCGAAGTACATCATGTCGGTCGAGGCAAGACCCATCTCGATCACGTCGATGCCCTGCTCTCGGGCACCCGCTGCGAAGGCCCGTGAAAACTCTGGGCCGGTCGGGCGCATGTCGTGTCCGACCACGATCGAGGTTGCGCCCTCGGTATCGGCCACGAATCGTGCGAACGCGGCGCCGATGTTGCCACTCAGTTCGGCGTCGAGTTGCTCGGGAGCGAGCCCACGTACGTCGTATGCCTTAAAGATTGCGTCGATATCACCCATGGGGACCTTTCGGTCATCTCTCTTTCGAACTGGAGAGATTGCAGCCTAGGAGGCTGCCACAGGTACGGGTTCTGGCAAAAGTGCGAGCCGCTCGGGGTCGGTGTATTGACCCCGTGCCGACCAGCGTCGGATTCGAAGCAGATCGGCGAACAGCGTCATGGTGTCGCGCACAAGATTGACGGTCGACGCGTCGGTTTCGGCGATGGTCATGGGGACTTCCTGCAGCGAAAGGCGCCAACGCTCGACCAGGTGGAAGATCTCGATGTCGAAGGAGAACCCGTTGAGCTTGGTCTTGGAGAACACGAGCTCGGCTACGTCGCTTCGAAAGCCCTTGCAGCCGGCTTGGGTGTCGCGATATTGCCCGAGGAGCAGCACGTGGGTTGCGAGGTTCACGAGGCGCCCGCCGACATCACGGACGAGTCCGGCGCTCGTGTGGGTGACGAGTCGGGAGTCGCGGCGGGTACCCACAGCAACGTCCCAGCCAGCTTCGAGCTCGGTCATCAGGCGAATGACTTCGGCTGGCCCATAGGCCAGGTCGGCGTCGAGGAAGACTCGGCTCCGTCCGTTGGCGGCGAGCATGCCGTTGCGGACCGCTCCCCCCTTGCCCAGGTTTTGCGGAAGAAGAATGCCGGTCGCCAGGCCCGTGGCGGTGGCTGCTGCTGCCGTGCCGTCTCCGGAGCCATCGTCGACGACGACGATTTCGAAGTCCGACGGCTCGACGAGCGTCGAGATGTGGTCGTGGAGCGTTTGGATCGTGTCGGCGATTCGCTCGACTTCTTTGTACGCAGGCACGACGACCGAGAGGCGCAGCGGGTCGGCGGGGGCTGGCCGTTCGGCCGGTGAGCCTTGCTCGGCACGCACAACAGAGAACAAGAAATAGCGGTTCGAGATCGCACGAACGAGCGCAGCGGCCGCAATAGCTACGACTTTGGCCACCCAACCTCGATCGGGCGCCCAGAACAAGACAAACAGGTCGACAAGGCCCGCAATCGCGATCGAGGAGGTAAACGCGACCGGCCGATGAATCCAGCGAAGGTTGGGATCGTTTCGCAGGGTGAATTTGCGGTGTGCCGAGATTCCGAAGACCGCGGCGAGCACGAGCGCTGCAGTATCGGCAGCCCACCAACGGAACCCGGCTTCGCGAAGCCCCAGATACGTAAAGAGGTCAATAGCGGTTGCAACGGCCGCCACCGCAACAAAGAAGCGAAGGCGACGAGTCATACGTACTGCTGATCGTCAGGTATTGGTGGCGGGGTTAGCACCACCGGCGGATCGGGCTCGATGACGATCACGTCATCGTCGCCGTCGGGGGTCTCCCCGTCAGCGGTTTCCCCGTCAGCGGTTTCTGCGTGGATCGATTCGCCTGCTTGGGTGGCACGTGTCCACCGATCAGCGCCGACCCCAAAGGTTGGGTCAGGAGCGAGCTCGACCGTGGTTGGTCGGCGTGGGCGAAAGCGCGTCAGCCCGAGCAATCCCACGAAGCCAAACGCGGTCAGCACGAGGGCCAGCCAATCTGTTGCAGTTCGTCCAAACACGAGTTCCACATCTTCTTGTGTCGGCACGACGACCATAAAGTTTGGTGCTACTCGGAAAGGACCTTCAGCTCCGTTTGCCTCCCAGGCCGGGAAGAACGAGGAGCGGATGAGCACCGGGGTGCCGATCTGGTCGACGCTAAAGGAGATTCGGTCGGTGTCGGTATCGATGTTCGTGACCGTGGTGGTCGTGGTGACGTCGACGTCGGGGAGGAGGTCTTCGAGCAGCAGATCGCCTTCGCTGATCGAGCCAGCGTTGCGGGTCTCTTCGCCCTCGTAGCGGGCAACCACAGCCTCGGCGGGAACGCTGCTCCACTCGTCAGGACCCGATGATGCCGGGCGTGCCTGGTCGGGCTGTTGGAACCATTCCATGGACACGTCGAGCCATTGGTCTTGGTGATCGCGAACGCCGTCGACGACCACGGGGAACGTGTCCAATGCTTCGACCAAGGTCGACTGGGTTTCAAAGATGACCCACGGGGTGGCGTTTGCGACCTCGACAAGTCCGGCGTGGCCGCGAGCAGCTTCGATCGATTGGGGCGAGAAGGCCATGTAGTAGCGCACGCCCAGATCGATCATTCGGGCCACACCGCGGTCGATGTCGAAATCGCCGTAGGGCAGATCGCGCATTGCCCGCGATGGTCCGCCGACGGTTTCGTTCGGTCCCGACGACCGACTCGGCGCCGACAGATCGCTCTGCAACATGAAGTGGTACGGCACGGTCGGTGTGGCCTCGAAGTAGAGGCCTTCCATGGATCCAATGCAGCCGTCGGTCCACAACGGCATCAACATCATTGCCATCGTGGTTCCGTACCGGTTGAGCTCGGGAGCGAACTCCCACATGGCTCGACCGCAGCCGACTTCTTGTCCAACGCCGACCATCGTTCGTTGCACGAACTCGTATTCTTCCCAACCGCCCTGTCCAACGTCGCCTGGGCCGTCGACTTCTTGTTTTGCCTGTAGGCCAGAGAAGTTCCAGGTCGACCAGCCGGGGATGAAGCTGTTGTCATTGGATGCAATTTCGAGTGGGCCGAGCGACCACGACCTGTCGGCGCCAGAAACGTCAATGCCGCCGATCGTGTTGAGCGAGAGACCGAGCAGTACGAAGATCGACCCCGCAGCGAGGATCGGCGCTCCGACCAAGACCGCAGAGCGGCGCGTCAGCTTTGTCGAGTTGGGGAAGGCGAATTTCTCTTTGATCTCGCCCTCGACGGGTTCAGGCGCGTCGCGTTGATTGGCGAGCCCTCGCACGAAGGCCACTCCCGCCAACAAGATGACGGTCAGCGAGAGCACGAGGACGAATGCCCAGAATCCACCTCGGGCGGTTCTGAGGCCATCGACCGAGACGTCGCGTGCGGGGGTCGCGATGATCAGGGCCAACGCGCTGATGAGCGCGACGATCTCGATGTTGCTGAAGACGCGGCCGAGCAGCCGCGGCACTTCGGTTCCGATGATGATGGCGAGAAGAGCAATGCACACGACACGTACCGAGTACGCAGCCGCGGCTGGAAGGTAATCGCTGAGGACTTCGGCCAAGCGCCCGAACGAATCGATGGGATTGGCGAACGAGCCGCCGGGCTCAGGCCACACGACCGCGCCGTGGATCTCGCTGGGCAGCAACAAGATCGCCGATGCAGCAGCGAGGCCAGCGCGAATGACGGTAGGCGTCTTGATGATTTCCATGATGAGAAGAAAGACACCGAGACCGGCGAGCAGCGCAACACAGAGGTAATAGAACGGCAGGATGCGGGCGTTCCAGAGTCGCCCGTCGGGGAACCACACAAAGCCCGCTGCCATGAGAGCGCCGGTCAGAGCGAGGATCCAGCCGAGCTCGACCT
>CAZMYN010000202.1:0-6125 GCA_964570495.1 uncultured Acidimicrobiales bacterium
GTTCGAGGAAACGCTGTTCCGGTGCCGGGGGTCCTGTTGCGAGCGCTCGGTCATACGCCTCGACCGCTTCGTCGAGGCGACCCAAGCGACGTAGTAGTTCCGCCCGGGCGCTGTGCAAATAGAGATAGCCATCGAGTTCTTCTCGGAGCGGTTCAATCGTCGCGAGTCCAGCTTCGGGGTCTTCGGCGTAGCTCACTGCAATCGCTCGATTGAGTTCGATCACGGGACTTGGATCGATCGAATGAAGGATGTCGTATGCCCAAGTGATTCGCGACCAGTCGGTGTCCTCAAAAGTTGCTGCAGCGGCATGCATCGAGGCGATGAGGGCTTGAAGTCCGAACGCTCCGAGCGGGCCCATACCCCCAGCGCGTCCGAGTGAACTCAGTCCCGCAGCGATCTTGTCACGATCCCACTGCGTTCGATCTTGGTCCTCGAGCAAGATCGGTAGGCCTTCGTCGTCGAGTCGCGTGGCGCGGCGTGCGTCGGTCAACAAGACAAGAGCGTGCAGTCCGTGCGCTTCGCTATTGCCTGGAAGCAACTGCGTAAGTAGCTGTGCGAGCCAGATCGCTTCGTCGCACAGGTCACCGCGGACGAACCCCGAGGCGCTCGTGCTTGCGTGCCCTTCGGTGAAGATCAGGTAGATCACGTGACGAACCGCCTCGACGCGCTCCCCGAGAACATCACGATCAACCGAGTGAAACGGAATCCCGGCGTCTCGAATCTTCGATTTCGCACGGCTGATCCGCTTGCCCATCGTCGCGTCCTCGACAAGAAACGCGCGGGCAATCTGCTCGGTCGTCAGGCCAGCGACGAGTCGCAAGGTGAGCGCTACCTGCGACTCAAGACCGAGCGCCGGATGACAGCAGCCGAGGAGAAGAACGAGTTGTTCATCGATGAGGTCGCCTCCCGAAGAGGCAATCGGTCCGAGCTTCGCCCTCGCTTCAAGCTCGGCCAGCTTCTGCTCGTAGTTCGCAGAACGGCGCACTCGGTCGAGCGCCTTGCGTCGTGCGGTTGTGGTTAGCCACGCGCCCGGACGTTCGGGGACCCCGATCCCAGATTCCCACCTGCTCGCCGCCTCCATAAACGCTTCCTGGGCGCAGTCCTCAGCGAGTTGGATGTCACCGAAGTCCCGCACGAGAACGGCCACCAGCTTTGACCATTCCGTACGGAAGACGGTTTCGAGCGCTGTCATCTTTCGATCCTCGGTCGAGCCCGAAGCAGCCTCGGAACCTGGTAACTATTCGCCTGGGATCTCCATGACGGGGCGAACTTCGATCGACCCGTAGGGCGATGCCGGGATCTTCTCGGCCCAGCCAATGGCTTCGTCGAGGTCAGCTGCTTCGATGATGTAGAAGCCACCGAGCACCTCTTTGGTCTCGGCGAACGGGCCGTCGGTCGTGATTCGCTTGCCGTCACGAACCTGGACTGTGGTGGCGGTGGCTGCGGGCAACAAGGCCTCTCCGGCCAGGTTCTTTCCCGCTTGGTCGAGCTCGGCGGTATAGCCGAACCACTGCGGCATCTCGGCCATCATCTCTTCTTCAGTCTGTGGTCCAGCGTCTTCCGATGAGTAGATGAGCAGTGCGTATTTCATGATTTCTCCTTTTTCTCTGAGCTCTGCTCAGATCCAGTACACCCTTACAACGAACGACATCCACCGATCCGGACACCCTCCTCCCAATTTCTCACAAGGGAAGGGACGAGTCCTAGGCGACGACTGGGACTTCGGCCATTGCCGCTGCGATTGCGTCGTTGGACAGCTCGTGATCGACCATGGCTCAGGCGCAGGCACAATTCCCTCGGTCTTCGCGAATTGGATCGCTCCGGTGAAGCACTCGGTTTGGCCGATCGATTCGGCTTCGACGAGTCCGAGCTCATAGATATGGCTCACGAGCGGGCTCATCCCGTGGTACCGCAAGCGCCGAGGACTCACGCTCACGCCAACAGATTCGCGAACCCACGTGCGATTCTGTGGCCTACCAACATGACGAGAGCCCGGTTTCAGGCCACAGGTTCTTAGCCGAAGAGTCGGACCAGTCCGAAGATGATCCCGCCGATCGCTGCCTGAAGCACAAAGACGATGATGCATCGAACCACGAGTGGAAGATTGCGCCCGGGAGCTCGCAAACGCATCCATTCGAGCGTCAGGTAGTAGTACGGGAACGAGAAGATCACCAAGAAGGTGCTCGACAGCAGGCCGAAGATGATCGTGAAGGCCAGCGCTTCCCAGAACGGATCACTGAGCGCCAATGGCAACAGGCCGCCAACGGTCGTAAGCGAGGTCGCTACCAGCGGACGGAATCGTCGCCGGAGCGCGGTCGCGATCGCGGTGTTCATCTCTGCACCGGCGCGCCGCTCCTGGTTCGCGAAGTCGACCAACAGGATCGAGTTGTTGACGGCAATACCAATGAGGCCGAGCACGCCGAGCATCACGAAGAAGCTCAACGGATTGCCGGTGAGCAGGAGTCCACCGAAGAGACCGAAGAAGCTGAAGGGGATTGCGGTGAACACGAGCAACCACTGGGTGCTTGATCGGAACTGGATGATGAGCAGAATCGCCATGGCCAGCAGTGCAACGCCGAACGCAATCGGCACGGCTTCAAACGCCTCTTGGTTGTCCGATTCGAAGCCGAAGTCGAACCCGAGCGAGTCCTCGGTCAGCCCGAGAGCAGCCAGCCGCTCGGCGTCGTAGTTTTCTGGGTCCTCGAAGTACTCGCGTCCGGCGGTCGTTGTCGAGGTCACGTCGCTGTTGTCGAAGCGTGCCCGAACCTCGACATAGCGACGGTTCTCCTCGCCCTCCTGCCAATCACGCGCCACGACATCTTGGAGCGCTACCAGCGTTTCGATGACCTGAAATTCGGTGCCGTTGGCCAGTGTCAGCGTTCGCCCGTCGAGATCTTCACGCAGTGCCTCGCCAGCTGAGACCAACGTGTCGAGATCGTCGCCGAAGACCTGCATCGTGAATGGGAAGAGGAGCTCTGGTGGGCCGCCGCCGGCTGCCGAGTACACGATGCGCGCCCCGTCTTGAGAATCGGAGAGCTCGTCGAGTTCTTCGATGATCTCCGACGCGGTTGGGCGTCCGCCCAGTGGCGTCAGGTCAAACTGGCCCAGGGCCGAGCCCGCCGTTCCGAAGAAGAGGTATCCCTGAATGAGCTCGTCACCGATAATCTCGCCAGAGGCTTGGTTCAGTTCGAGGGCGATTTCTCTTGCCGTCTCGACGTCGGTGCCGGGATCGTAGGTGATTTCATAGCCAATCGCGGTCGAGTCTTTGAGGGCAGGGAAGATATTGAAGCCGACGTTCGGCGCAAAGACGACAAAGCCGATTCCGGTCAGCACCAGCGACAGCAAGAACCCGCCAGCGCCAATGAGCGCTCCCTTGCGGCCTTGCACTCCGGGGAGCGCGGCCACCATCTCGGCCAGCTTCTCCTCCGCTCGAACAATTGGTCCGCCAGCCTTCGGTGCTCGAAGGGTGAGGAAGCGGGCGGCGACCGGAATGAAGACGAACGAGAGGATGAGCGAGAGGATCAGCGCCAGGATGATCGTGATCGGCAGAATCCGAATGAAGCCACCGAGGATTCCTCCAATGAGCAGCATTGGAGCGAACACGAGGACCGTGGTGATCGTGCCCGACGCGCTCGCCGCGCCGACACGGTCGATGGCTCGACGGATAACCGACAGGTCCTGTTCGTCGGCATCGCCGAAGTCTTCTTCGTCATCACGGAACGCATCGATCGATTCGGTGATCACGATGGCATCGTCGACGAACAGACCAAGCGCGAGGATCAACGCGAACAACGAGATGGTGTTGAGCGTGATTCCAACCAGGAAGAGCGCACCCACCGAGACGGCCAAGACAGTGAACAAGAAGAGTGTCGTGATGATCGACGCGCGCCACGAGATCAGCAACAACGCAACGATCGCAACAACAAGGACACCCAAGAGAACGTTGGTTTGCAGCGACGCGATCTGTTGCTCGACGATTCGTGCCGCGTCGATCGCGACGATCGCCTCGAAGCCGTCTGGCAAATTCGGCCGAGCTTGAGCGAGTGCTTGTTCCGATGCGTCACGAATGCCGATCGAGTCGACGCCGGGCACAGCGTTGATACCAATGGCGATCGAAGGCCGGAACTCTTCTTCGTCGTCGGTCAGCAGGTTGAAGTCGGTCTGCACCACAACGGACTCGCCCGTCACTGGATTGATGCCCGAGTCGAGAAGCGTGTCGACGACCGCCTCTTCGATATCGGGGTGGGTGATATCTCCAACGATCGCGTTCGCCGCATCTTCGAGCTCTGCGGCCGTGGTGCCGACATCGGCGAAAACGCCGATCAGGACATCGAATTCACCGTTGAATTTCGCGGCGTCGATCGACTGGGTGAAGAACTGCGCTTCTTCGGGAAAATCTCCCTGGGTGATGACCTCGTCGATGATGGCTGCACCTTCGGCGCTCGACACGCCCGAGGCAAGACTGGCAATAACCGAAAAGGATGAGTCTTGGCTGAAGCTCAGGGCGCTCTCGACCTCGTCACGGGCAACAACGGCTTCGGTCAGTGGTTCGGTGATGAGTTCGTCGACGACGTTCTGATCGTCGACAAAGAAGGCACCTGCGCCGACGGCGATAGGTGCGTCAACCGGGGGGAATCCTTCCCGGGGCAAGAAGACAAAGTAGGAGGCAATGCCGAACGCGACGAGCAATAACCACAGCACGATCGATTGACGTGGTCGTGCAGCGAAGAGCTGAACGAAGCGAGAAAGCATCCCGGTCTCCTATCGCGGTGAGCAGCCCTTAAAGAATATTGCCGTACTCCGTGACTTGGGTACGTTGTGACGACAAACCTTCATGGCTTGAGGAATTCGATTGCATCTGCGTCGGAGACTCCGGAGCCGGGAAGGATCGCTAGTGCGACGGTGTCGATGCCCTTGTCCATGTATTCGGTGATTCGGGCTTTGCATTGCTCGGCCGTGCCGTGGATCACGAGCTCGTCGACGACCGAGTCGGGTAGCGCTGCCATAGCTGCTTTGCGGTCGCCACCAGCCCACAGATCCCAGTGTTCTTGCATCGAGTCGCCTCGCCCCATCCATTCGTGGAAGGCCCGGTACACCGGCACGTTGATGTAGATGCCCATCACGAAGCGGGCAATGGCACGAGCAGTGTCGGCATCTTCGGTCGGCACGACGAAGAGCCGTGCGGCGATCTCGGCATCGGGGTTTTGTTCTTTCACGATCGGCACGATTGTTTCGAGATCGTCGGGGGCGAGCCAATTGAGGATCGCGCCGTCGCTCTCGCGGCCCGCCATACGAAGCATCCCCTGACGTAGCGCAGCGACCAGAATTTTCGGCTGCTCCTCGACCTGGGCCATCAACCGAAAGCCCTTCACCTCGAACGTGTCGTACGTTTCGGTGACCTTCTCGCCGGTCAATGCCTGTCGGACGAACCGAACCATGTCGCGAGTTCGCTTGTACGGCTCGGTGAACTCGACGTCGTTCCAGTTCTCGACGATCACGTCGGACGACGTACCAATACCGAGCACAAATCGGCCTGGTGCTGCCTCGCACATTCCCGCGACCGTCTGGGCCACGAGCGCGGGGCCTCGGGTGAACGCGGGGAGGATCGCGGTGCCTAGCCGCATCGACGGCGCCCACTGCGATCCGAGAAGAAGCGGCGAGAGGCCGTCGACGCCCATTGCCTCGGCGGACCACAGGTCGGTGTATCCGAGTGCTTCGAGTTTTTCGATATTGGCTTTCTGGGTATGCAGGGGCCCGTCGTTCAGCGGGACGGTCATCCCCCAGCGGCGGGGATGGGTTCGTTCGCTCATTAACTGAGCGCCTTGCCAACAGCGCCTGAAACAGTCCTGCCATCGGCACGACTTCCCGTGCGAGCCATTACCTCTTTGATGGCGGTTCCCATGTCCTTCTTGGTGGTGTAGCCACCTTCGGAAATGACCTCGGCAACGATTGCATCAAGTTCGTCCGCGCTGAGCTGTTCGGGAAGGTAGGTCTGAAGAACCTCGCGCTCGGCGACCTCGACGGCCTCACGTTCGGACTCCCCGGCCTCGGCAAAGATTTCGGCTGCCTCGGTCCGCTGCTTCACTTCGGTGACGATGAGCTCCATCACGGCATCGTCGGAAAGC
>CAZMYN010000203.1:0-6121 GCA_964570495.1 uncultured Acidimicrobiales bacterium
CGCCGGTGTGGAACCAACCGTCGGAGTCGATTGCCTCAGCGGTTGCTTCGGGCTGGTTGTGATATTCGAGAAATACGTGCGGGCCACGCAAACACAGTTCGCCGCGTTCGCCGGCTGCGAGCTCGGCACCGTCGTCGTCGATGACCTTCACTTCGCCGACCCTCGGCGGAACGCCGCACGAGCCCGGTTTCTCCTTGTAGAACATTCCAGCGTTCGCGGTCGCGATCCCGCTGACTTCGCTCAATCCGTAGCCTTGGGTCGCCGTAGCGTTCTCGACCATCTCGTCGACCTTTGCGACCATGTGGGGCGGGTTCGGGGCCCCGCCACTCCCCATGCCTTCGAGCGAGGAGGTGTCGCGCTCTTCCCAGCTCGGCGAGGCGAGCATGTCCATTGTCATGGTGGGCACGCCCGTGAAGGTCGAGACCTTTTCGCGTTCGATCAGCTCGAGTGCGCGTTCGGCGTCCCACTTGTACATGAGGACGAGCTTGCCGCCGGTGCAGGTAATTGGAAGCATGACGCAGTGCGAGCCGGTCACGTGAAACAGCGGCACGGCAACGAGCATGACCGTCTGCGGTGAGCTTTCGACTTTCGCCGCAGCGGCGAGCGTGTCGCCGCCTTCAGCCGAGACCTCTGCAAGGCGTAGACCAACGGTCAATGCCACCATGTTCATGAAGTTGGTGACCACGTTGCGCTGGGAGTGCACCACTCCCTTCGGGAAGGCGGTGGTGCCAGAGGTGTACACCATTGCCGATCGGTCATCGGGTCCAAACTCGATCTCGGGAACCGACTCGGCACCGTCGAGGCTCTCCCACGCGACAGCCCGTTCGTGGGCCTCACCGTCGCCACGAACCAGGATCATCGCCAGATCGATCCCGGCATCTGAAATTGCTGCGAGGTTGCCTACGAGCGAATCGTGCCGTGGCTGGTCGACGATCATCACCGACGAGCCGCTATCGGTGACCCCGTAGGTGAGCTCCTCAGCATTCCAGAACGAGTTCATCTCGACAGCAACACCGCCCGCCATCTGAATTGCCCACCATCCAAGGACCCACTCGGGATAGTTGCGTAGCGCGAGGCCAACACTGTCGCCCGGCTTCACCCCGAAATCATCGATGAGGGCGTTGGCGACCTGCAGGACGCGCTGGCGAGCCTCGCCATAGGTCATGCGTTCGTCTTCATAGACCAGGTACTCGTCGGTGTCGTCGGCCTTGATGGCCATCCAGAGCTGACGCACCTGCGGCGGGGCGTTCTTGTACCCCGTGTACGTGTGCCCTCGGGCTTGGATTTCGGTCGTTTCGAATGGCGCTCCGGGCGAGCTCAGAAAGTCGAGCACTCCGTTGAGATGTGTGACGGCTGACATAGTTCGCCCACTATCTCATGCGCAGCGATCGGCGACCACACCGACCTCGGTGTCGACAGAATTCACAAAGTCGAGAATCTCGCTCGAACGGACCGCGTAACCGCGCGGCTCGCCGCGGGTCCTCGATTGGATCAAACCAATCACGTCTTGGTCATTGATCAAAAGCGGCGAGCCCGAATCACCACTTCGAATTTCGGCATCGATGCGGATGCCACGAAAGGTCGACTCGGTGTCGCGGAACACCCCGTCCCAGTTCACTCGCACCGGTGCGTCGACGGAGAACTCGACCTCGTTGATCTCATTGACTTGGTCAAGCGAACGGATACCGATCGCCACACCATTCGTGATGGGAACCTCGGTCACGAGGTTCAGGGGCTGGAAGTTGCCACCGTCAACGCGCAGAACAGCGAGATCGAGGTCGGGGTCGAACCCGACGAGCGCTGCGGCGAATTCGGAGCCGTCGAGAAGTTGCACGGCCATCGAGTCGGTATCGCGACCCGCCACGATGTGGGCGTTCGTCACGATGAGGTCGGCGTCGACAGCAAACCCGGTGCCGACGGTCGGCGCTCCACAGCCAAAGGCAACAATGCGAACAATCGACTCGTCGACGGCGTCGGCCGAGGGTCGCTCGATCTCCTCGGTCGGCTCCGCGGAAGACTCGCTAACACCCTCGTCGGGTGAAGCGGTCGAGACGCACCCGACAAGGACGAACGCAAGTGGAAGCGTTGCTCGGAGAAGTACTCGTGCGTTCAAATCAACGCTTCGCGTTGCTCGATGTACCCCGACGTTTCCGTCGAATGCAAAAAGTCCAACCGTCCAACCTCCGAGCCAGGAGAATAGCCCACGCGCAGCGATCCTCGACGCGCTCAACTACGATCGTCGTGTGCGAAATGGTTGGACTCGAGCCTGGATTGCTGCCGTCGCGGTTTTGGTCGCGGCGGTCGTTGTTGTGCGCAGCCGTGTTTCGCTTCTGCTCGCTGTTGAGGAACCCGTCATGGAATGGCTCCTCGACGGCACCGACACATCCATCTGGGATCGTCTGAGCTTCTTTAGTAGCAACGGGCTACTGATCGTAGGCACGATCATTCTTGCGATCGCGGCGTTTGCGTTCGGGCGTCGTGCTGGCGCAGCGGTAGTCATCACCACGCTGTTTGCCTGGGCGTTGAGCGCCTTCGTGAGCGGTTTAGTGGGCCGAGTGCCTCCCCGAGAGGGAATCGAAGGTGGATCGTTCCCCAGCGTCGAGGTTGTCCAGACCGGTGTGTTCTGGGGCTTGATTGTCATGTTGTTGTGGTGGGTCGGTGTTCCCAAGCTCGTGTGGCAAATCGGCGTCGAGTTGTCGATCGTGATCACGCTGCTCGTCGCGGTCCGCCTCATCGTCGCTGGCGAGATTTGGCCGAGCGACGCTGTTGGCTCAGCCATCGTCATTGCCCTTGCGCTCATCACCGCAGCGGCCGTGCTTGAGGCCAACCCGCCGCCGATACTCACTCGCCGCGCCGCTGGCACCGCCGAGGGTCCCGAAGCAGTGGCTGCGGCATGACGCGGACATCGACAACGCGTGCACTGCTCGTCGTGCTCGTGCTGATTCTTGCCGGGTGCAGTTCTGCCGACGGAACCACAGCAGCGCTCGAAACCGACGTTGCAGCCGAGACCACAACGACTTCTTCGGACACCGGCTCCGATGAGACAGGTTCCGATGAGCCAGCCGCGGAGACCGCCGCCCCGACTACGACGGAGACCGCACCCGTGACAACCGAACCTCCAACCGCACCGCAGCCCGTCACGGCGAGCACGGTGCACGAGACCAGATCCGATGACTTCCCCGACATCCTCGCCGCACAGGCCACGTCCGATGGCGACGGTTCGTGGCGCTTCGATGTGACGGTGTCCTCCCCATACGACACCCCTGAGCGCTACGCCGATGCCTGGCGAGTCGTTGGGCCCGACGGCGCCGAATTCGGTATTCGGGTTCTGACCCACGATCACGCGAACGAGCAGCCCTTCACCCGGTCACAGTCGGGGATCGCGATACCCGCCGACGTCACCGAGGTGACCGTCGAAGGCCGCGATCTGGCCAACGGCTGGGGCGGCGGAACGCTATCGATCAGCCTCACGCCCGTTTCTCAATAGCTGTGGAACGTCGACAACTCGCCCTCATCGGTGCGGGTCTTGCGCTGTTCGTTGTGCCGCTGGTGGTCGCAGCCATCATTTGGCTCTAGCCGATCGGGCGGACCCGCAGCTCTAGCTCCACCGTTGCTGCGTACAGACCTTCGTCTCCGTGAGCGTCCGGTGCGTCGAAGCGTTCGAGCTCGACATGTTCGGTGGGCGCACCTGCGTGTTCGAGACCGACGCAGCGCTCGTCCATGGCCGCCAGCGCTGCGGCGCGGGCACGGTCCTGGGCCTTTTCGATTGCGAGAATCGGGTCGCTGAGCTGCTCGGAACCCGTCGGGCTAACGACGCGAAACATTCCCGGGCCGTCGGAGTGGACCTCGGCGTGGCGACGCACGACGATCTCGCCGACCGCTGCGCCAACAGCGTTGGCGACCGCGTAGTTTTCCGGGATGATGAGTTCGGCACCACAGCGCGCCGCGACCTCGCTGTAGTAGACGCTGGCCGGGCCACCGACCGCGATGATCGGCGAGTCGAGCCGAAGAGAGATCCCGACGCCACCCACGTTCCCGCGGCCCGACGCCGCAGCATCGACGGCCGGGTTCGCCAACACATTGGCCATGTCATGTTCGTCCCCTGCGGCAACCTCCAACACGCATCCCGCGCTGCGCCGCACTGTTTCGGACCACACACGCTGAGCAAAGTCGTTTGGCTCCTCGCCCGTGTACCAAGCCATGAGGGCTGCACCCGCTCGGGCCCCGGCAACAGCCCAGGTACTTTGCAGCTCGAGCACATGTGCAGCATCCGACGGCGTGAACCCGGCGATCTGGGCCAGTTGCTTGTCGACAAGTACCTGCAAGGCCCGGCGTTCGAGCGTTCCGCTCGCCGCGTCGCGCATGCGCTGGGGTGCGGTCGTCAGCCGGTCATAGACACGACCCTCGACCGACGAAAGCCCGACGGGTTCGGACTCGTGCGAAATCGCGAACGCAAACAGGGCTGCGGTGTCTCGTGGCGGTGGCTCCGTGAGGTCGGCGGCCATCGACGATGCAATCTCGGGAAACGAGTCCGCCAGCAATGACAACGGCACATGGCGTTGCGGGCCGATCGTGATGTCGGTCCGGTCGGTACGGATCTGGCTGTCGCCGCCGAGCCCAGTGGTGCGAACGTCGATCGCTTCGACCATGGTTCGCCAGCCACCGACCCGTGCGCCGTCGGCGGTGAGGCGCACCCGGCCGTTGATGAGCTCGCCCACGTCGGTGGTCGTCCCGCCGATGTCGGAGAGGATGAAGTCGTCGAGTCCGGTCAGCGCCGCAGCGCCAACGATCGATGCGGCCGGGCCCGACAAGACTGTCTCGATTGGTCGGCGAGCGACCGATTCGGCAGCGGCGAGCGAGCCGTCGCCCTTGACGACCATCACCGGCGCGGTGATGCCGAGCGCAGCGAGCGACGTGTCGACCGCCGCCACCAGGTCGCTGATACGGGACAGAAGCCGCGCGTTGAGCGCGGTGGTGAGCGCGCGTCGAGGAGCGTCGAGTGATTCGCTCAGCGATGACGAGATCGTGGCCGGGAGCTCGGTCTCGGAAATGATGAGGTCGCGCACAGCGAGCTCGTGAGCGGTGTTGCGCACCGCAAACGTTGACGCCACCGCAACGGCGTTTACTCGACCACCATGTTTGGAGAGCACCGATCGGACAGCGTCGAGATCGAGCGGTTCGACTTCAGTGCCGTAGTGGTCGTGACCGCCGCTGATGACCTCGACGATGGCGTCGGGAAACGAGGTGGCGAGGCCCGTGCGTTCGACCATTCGTTCGTCGAAGCCGACGAGCAGGACGAGCACGGGGCTTCCGTGGCCCTCGACGACGGCGTTGGTCGCGAGCGTGGTCGAGATCGAAACCAACGAGATGGCCGCAGGGTCGAGCGACTCGGCGATTGCTTCCAGCGCCTTTGAGACTCCGACACTCAAGTCGTGGCGCGTGGTCAACGACTTCGCCGAGGCGAGCACCTCGCGTTCGCCTGCGCTCACCAACACCACATCGGTGTAGGTGCCGCCGGTATCTACGCCGAGCAGAACCGAGTCGTTGGGGTTGGTTGAGGCCACGGCGCACCATCGTGACAGAATCTCTGCTCATGGTCGAAGCTTTGCGAAACCCGCGCCTCCACGGGTTTGGAACCACCATCTTCACCAAGATGAGTGCGCTTGCCCAAAAGACGGGGGCGGTGAACCTCGGACAGGGATTTCCCGACACGGACGGCCCCGCTGAATTGGCCGAGATTGCGGCCCATGCAGTGATGAACGGGCCGAACCAATATCCGCCGCTTCCCGGTCAACCCGGGCTCCGCAATGCAGTGGCTGAACATCAGGAGCGGTTCTACGGGTTGACCTATGACCCCGACACCGAGGTCCTGATCACCGCCGGTGCAACCGAGGCCATCGCCGGCGCAATGTTTGCGCTGTGCGATACCGGCGACGAGGTCATCACGTTCGAGCCGAGTTACGACAGCTACAGCGCGACGATCGCTATGGCGGGCGCGACGAAGAAGCCGGTTCTGCTCGAGGCACCCGACTACCCGCTCGACATCGCCGCGTTTCGAGACGCGGTGACCGAGCGCACCCGCGTGATCTTGTTGAACACGCCGCACAACCCGACCGGGAAG
>CAZMYN010000204.1:0-6081 GCA_964570495.1 uncultured Acidimicrobiales bacterium
CTCGACGACACGATTCTCCAGAAGCGGGACCTCGAACTCGCAACCGACGGTGTGCCCGTCCTGGGTGTCATTCCCTCGCCGCTCAAGTCTCGCTTCGGCAAAAAGAGAGATCGCCGTCTCGTCACGAGCAGAACCGGTCCATTCACCGAGTCGTTCCGAACCCTGCGCTCGGCAATCGAGCTCGGTCAGGCCGCTGGCTCAGAGATCCGCTCGATTCTGGTGACGAGTGCCAACGCGTCGGAAGGCAAGTCGACAGTCGCAGCTCATCTCGCGGTCGCCTTTGCACGGTCCGGTTCGAACGTGCTGGTCGTCGACGCCGATATGCACAATCCAACACAGCACCAGCTCTTTGGAATTGCGAACGAAAACGGACTGGCCGAACAGCTCTCCAACATCGGCAACGCCGAGATCATCACCGAGCAAGCCTCCGGTGAAGGCCTGGTCTCGGTCATTCCGGCGGGCACCAGCGCATCACCTCCCGCCGAACTGCTTCGTTCCGTGCCAGCACACGAGTTCCTCGAGAAGCTCTCTTACGCCTACGACCTGGTCATTATCGATTCGCCGCCGCTTCGTCCGGTATCGGACACGTTGCCGCTCGCACGCATCGCCGATGCCACGCTCATGGTGTCGATGCGAGGCCAAACGAACGCCGCCGAGCTCGACCAAGCCATCGAATTGCTCGCTCGAGCCCAAACCCGCCCGTTTGGCGCCGTGCTCAATGGAGCTGACGAACAGAGCTACGGATACGGCTACGGCTACGGCCGAAGCAAGTAAACGTTCGCGGACCTGAGGGTCTTAGCGCCCGCGCCGATCGAGAAACCCGATAGCGATCGCCATTGCCCGAGGATCGTGACGCAAGTGATGGCGCGCCCCGCTGATCAAGCGGAGTTCTGCGGCGCCGTGCGCGTTGGCGATCTCTCTGGCATCGAGCGGCGGGACGGCGTCATCGTTGGACCCGTGCAGGACCAAGAACCACGTCTGTGAGCCGGTGAGGGCCTCGGCGCTGCGCACGGTGGAAACCATCTCGAGTTCCTTGGCCCATGCGTTGAAGTCGGCCGGGAACTCGGTGTCGCTAATCGCGCCGCAGCGTCGGGCGTGGCTGAGCAATTCGCGCGGCGCTGACGCCCAGTCCTGAAAGTCTGCGGGGGCGGCGGCCGAGACAAGCCCGGCAATGTGGCCGTCGGTCGCCGCGGCATCGACGGCGAGCGCGCCGCCTGTCCCAAAGCCCATGAGCCAGATCGAGTCGTCGACACCCTCGACCTCTCGGAGGTAGCTGATTGCGTCCTGAAGGTCACGCCGCCACCCAGCGAGGGAGAAGTTGCCCACCGAACCAGCAAGACCGCGAAAGGCAAACGTCATTGCAATCATGCGTGTGTCTTGGGCAATCCGGTCCGCGAGCGAGGGAAACGTTCCGAACGAGTTCGCTCCTCCGCCGGTATCGCTGGGAAAGCCAGGAACGACGAGAAGGCCAGGCCGGCCGTTGTCGGGAATTCGCTCGGGCTTCGCGAGCCATCCCGTCAAGGTTCCAGCTTCACCTTCGAACTCGACGTCCATATGCGTCGTTAGCGCAGTCGATACCCGCGGTTGCGGGCCTCAGCCAGTTCATCAGGACCAAAGGTGGCGACCTGTTCACTCTCGACGAGTTCGTCAATAACGGCCGGGTTGTTCTCGGCGTCGAGGTCGTAGAGCACCTGGGTGCGCTTGTCGCCAATGAACCGATGCTCTTCGTAGTGCTTGGGGCGAGACATGTTGCAGAGTCTACGGAACATCGCGCACACAGTCTCGGTACTGCATGCGATACTCGACGCGTGAGCTCGCGCGAACCGCTTTCCTCGGTCCGAATCGAGATCGATCGCGCTTCGGCACCTGAACGGGGTACACCTGGGCCTGTCCGCTCGGAGCGCCCAGCAAGCGTCTGGGTCCTCGTCGGAATCGTTGTCGCCGCCCTCGTCGTCGCGGCCAGTCTCGGTGCCGCGTTCACCAGCTTGTCCGAGAGCGCAGAGATCACAGCAGACCCGGTCCCGGACGTGAGTACACCCTCGACCGCAGCGGTGACACCCAATAATTCGATCGGGCCCGAACCAGAAACCGCTGTTGGCCCGGACTCGTCCGTTCTTCGGAGTGGGACTGCTCCAGCCGATGAGACTGCGATTCCCGCCCGCCTCGACGTCGTGCTGTCCGAGGTCGAGTCCTTTAACGGACGGCTCGTCGGACTCGAACGGTCGAGCGCTCTGGTTCCCTCGCCATCACCACCGCTGCGCGGATCTCTCGATACACAAGAGTGGGTACGCCTGAAGTCAACTCCTCGTATCGATGGCGTCGAAAACGAAACGCCATATGTGTGGACCGACCTCCGGTCGAATGGTTCACAGCTTCGACTAACCGCTACTGCGGGCAGCAACGTATTGACCTTTGTTTCCGCCGACGGAATCGACTGGACGAACAGCGATGATGCACTCGCCGACGAGTCAGGCTTCGCCCGCTCAGGGGGCAACGGTCCGGGGTCGACGGTGCTGTCGAACTCTGGCCGGCGCATGTATCGCGTGGAAGACAACGAGCTGATCGTCACCGAAATCTACGAGTTCGCGACCGCCTATACCCTCGCGCAGAAGCGGACGCCCTTCGCCCTCTCCGAGCAGCTCCTCCAAACGTTTGGGCCCTGGGAGATGGTCTTTGCTTCCGATGATCAACTCATCATCACCACAACCCACAGCAGTTGGCGAGTGAGCCCACCGCAACGCTGAGAGCCGTGTCGGCCGGAAGTGCCGACAACAACACGTGCCAACAAAAATACAGCAGCGGGGATCCTTGGACCCCCGCTGCCTACATACATTCGCTGGAAACCGAATTGACCTTTTTCTTCTCGACACTTCCGGTCGAGATCCCACGAAAGCTCTTGGTGTTCTAAGAAGCTTCCGGCGATCGACAGAAGTAGCGGAGATCCGTGGTGACCCTAGGGCTCACGGTCGGTCGGGTGGAACAACGTCCGACGGTTCTCATCGGCGGTGCCTGACACTGTCGTAGAAACGAGCAGCGAATCAACTTCGCCTGTGGTCCAGCGGGCCCGACCTAACGGTCAGACACCTCCAAGGTTCCAAAATCATTATTGATGTGGACCACCTCCTTTTCTCTTGGTGAGCTCAGCTTACCTCATCACCCACAGCGCCGATGTCGCGTAGATACGTGATGAATTCATCGGCAATCACCGTGACGTTCACTGCATCGATGTCGCCTCCGGCCTTGAGACTTCGCGCGACGGCATAGTCGACGACGCCGATCTCGTCGGCCACTGCTCGTTCGCTGAGAACCCAGTCTCCGCCGAGTTCTTCTCCAAAGTCGCTGGCCATTCCGAGCTCGTCGAAGAACTCGAGCACCCACGTGATGACCGTGTGGACGTCGTCGTGGCTTACGACGGCCGAAACCTCAAAGGGAATTGCCTCAGCCACGATGTCGACAGCCTCGTCGACCTCGAGAAGGGCCGGCGCCATCGTTCCCTCAAGTTCGACCGAGACGCGCGACACCGCGACGAACGCGATAGCACTGATGACGAGCACTCCGAGAATCGCAATCAGCCAAACCATCGCAGGCCAGGTTAGCGATTGAGATATGAGCCCGGCGACCTTCTACCCAGCGGCGGGCGCTTAGCTCGACTTACAGCCCAATGCGCTGAGCGAGCAGCTCGCGATGATACGTCGGGTCACCGAAGAGCAACTCGGAGCTCTTGGCACGCTTGAAGTACAGGTGAGCGGGATGCTCCCAGGTAAACCCGATGCCGCCGTGAATCTGAATGTTCTCCGCGGTTGCATGGAAGTACGCCTCTGAGCAATAGCTCTTGGCCAGGCTCGCCATGGCGGGCAGTTCGTCGTTGTCTTCGGACGCACACCATGCAGCGTAGTAAGCGGCCGACTTTGCCGACTCGACCTGCAACAACATGTCGGCACACTTGTGCTTGATGGCCTGGAACGAGCCGATCGGGCGACCGAACTGCACGCGTACCTTCGCGTACTCGACCGCCATGTCGAGCACCATCTGTGCTCCACCGACTTGTTCGGCTGCAAGGCCAACAGCAGCTCGGTCGAGCACGCGGGTCATGATGTCCCAGCCAGACCCATCGCTGCCGATAAGACGCGCCGGGGTGTCGGAAAGTTCGATCTTGGCTTGCTTGCGGGTTTGGTCCATCGTGGCGAGCGGCGTGCGGGTCATGCCAGCTGCATCGCCGTCGACCGCAAAGAGGGAGACGCCAGCAGCGGTTCGCGCCGCGACGATGATGAGGCCCGCGGTGTGGCCGTCGAGCACGTAATGCTTTGCCCCTGAAAGCTTCCAGTTGTCGCCGTCTTGGGTAGCGGTGGCGGTAACGCCCGACTCGTCCCAGCGGCCGTTCTCCTCGGTCATCGCAACGGTCGCGATCAGCTCGCCGCTCGCGATCTTGGGAAGGTAGTCCGACGCTGCGGCTTCGTCATCGGCCAACAGCAGAGCCGATGTGGCAAGTACGACAGTGGAGAAGAAGGGGGCAGCGAGAAGCGAACGACCCATTTCCTCAAGGACGACAACGAGCTCAACCCAACCAAAGCCCTGACCGCCGTATTGCTCGGGGATGATGAGGCTCTGCAGTCCGAGCTGTTCGGCCATTTGCGACCACACGGCCTCGTCGTAGCCGCTCTCGGTTTCCATCAGCGCTCGGACAGCTTCTTCGCTCGACTTCTCCTCCAGAAACTGGCGGACGAAGGAACGGAGCTGATCTTGTTCTTCGGTGAAGGCAAACTGCATGTCGCCAAGTTACCCGTTGGTCAGTCCGGGGGCGAGCTGTACGAGCGAAGCGCGAACGCAAGCTAATGTCCAGGACGTGACCAATCCAGTTCCCGTCGACCACTACCGTGTCGACCCATCCTCCTTCGGTGGCCTAGACACCATCGACCCCAACGCCAATGGCGGCTACGACAAAGCATCGGCAAAGCCGATCCTCAAATCGCTCAACAGCCGCCTCGAAGTTCTCCAAGAGAATCTGTACGCCCATGGCAAAGAACGTCTGCTGTTTGTGCTCCAGGCGACCGACACCGGCGGCAAAGACGGCACGATCCGAGCGGTCTTTGACAAGACGAATCCGCAGGGCGTCCACGTTGCGTCGTTCAAGAAGCCAACCAGTGAAGAGCTCGGGCACGACTATCTGTGGCGAATCCACCAGCACGCGCCTTCGAAGGGCCACATCACGATTTTCAACCGGAGCCACTATGAAGATGTCCTCATCGTGCGGGTCCGCGACCTCGTGCCCGAAGAGGTGTGGCGCAAGCGCTATGAGCACATTCGCAACTTCGAACAGATGCTCACCGACGAGGGAACTACGGTCATCAAGATCTTCCTGCACATCTCGAAAGACGAGCAGCGTGAACGGCTGCAATCTCGCATCGACGAACCGGCCAAGCATTGGAAATTCGAGTTCGGAGACCTCGAAGAACGAAAGCTCTGGGACGACTACCAAGCAGCGTTCGGCGACATGTTGATGGAGACGTCGACCCCGGATGCGCCGTGGTACGTCGTGCCAGCGAATCGCAAGTGGTATCGCAACATCGTGATCAGCCAGATCCTCGTCGACGCCCTCGAACGACTTGCCTCGGACAAGTTTCCTCCGAACCCTGAACTCGACGGCGTCGTAATCGAGTAGCTCAGTAATCGAGTAACTCAGCCCGCGAATTCGGGTTCGGGAATCCCGTGCACACCTACGTCGATTGCAAGCAACGACCCGGCCTCGACGCCGTCTTTGTTCAGCACACCGCCGTCGCGACGCAAGCTCGTGACAAACAATGTCGAGAGATCCGAGCCCCCGAACGCGGTCATTGTTGGCATCTCGACCGGTAGCGGCACGACACGGTCGACGTCACCGTCGGGAGTGATGCGGGTGGCGGCAAAGCCGTGCACCGAAGCCGACCAGTAGCAGCCCTGCTCATCGAGCGACGCCCCATCTGGCAAACCCTTCACATCGCTCTCTCGGTAGTTGAAGAACACTCGCTTGTTGTGCCGCTCACCGCTGTCGAGGTCGTAGTCCCACACCCAGATCGTCGCGTGGAACGTGTCGGCCCAGTACAT
>CAZMYN010000205.1:0-6071 GCA_964570495.1 uncultured Acidimicrobiales bacterium
GCAACGACATGGACGACAAGGTCGTAGTCCTGATCGATGCGGGCGTTTCGGTCTTCGTGAGCCTTCTGGTTCGGTGGGGTAGGGCCGTCTTTGTCGGTCAAACGTTTCCATTGCTGCAAGCGTTGGTCGAACGTATCGAAATCGGCCTTGGCCTCGTTCAGCAACGCTGCCTGTCGGTCGATCATTTCGGGGCGGACTCGACGGTTGGCGTGAACCCGCGCGATCGAACGCACATGATCGCTGCCCACAGTGCCGGTTCGGTAGGCGTCCATGATGTCGGGCAACGTCGCTGCCATGTTCACGACCTGTTGGCGCGCGGACGCTTCGCCATTGGAGAGGCGGGCGTGATGGCGAACCATGACCTTTGCCGACACATGGCCATCAGCTAGATGAAACCGTTCCGAATCAATCGATGACAACAGATCGATGGTCGTGGCGTCAGCCAAACGGCGAAGCTGTTCGAACTCGGTCACGCATGTGATTGCGTCGCGACTGTTCACCGGAGTTGTTCCCGCCTGACGCAACGCGGCGAAGCCCGAAACGATCTGATCAACCGCCTCCGCCATCTCCGAGTTCGCCAACTTCGAGGTCATAAGAACAACCTACAGATGGGATGTGACACTCTAAATCTGCCAACAAACCGGCGAAGTCTTCGAGACTGATAAAGCTGGTGAGCTACTCGATGGTTAGCCAGCTCGGTTCCGCCAGACAGGCAGCTGCCCGCGGGCCGAGGGCCGCTGTACGGTGGCGTTATGGGACGTTCCTTCGAATCCATAACGGACGCCATGAGGGCCTTCATCGACGAACAGCCGGTGTTCTTTGTGGCTACTGCTCCTCGCGAGGGAGGCAGGGTCAACGTTTCCCCGAAGGGCTACGACTCTTTCCGTGTTCTGGGGGAACACCAGGTGTGTTACCTCGATCTGACGGGGAGCGGAGCCGAGACGATTGCCCATTTGCGTGACAACGGTCGGATCACCTTCATGTTCTGTGCCTTCGAGGGCAAGCCCAACGTCGTGCGGCTGTATGGGTCGGGTCGTTATGTTCGCCCGGGCGACCCGGAGTTTGATGACCTAATCGACGGCTTCCCAAAGCGCAGCGGGGTTCGAGGAATCGTGGTGGTCGACATCGATCGGACGTCCACATCGTGTGGCTATTCCGTGCCGTTCATGGACTACGTCGAGGATCGGCAACGTCTCGAAGAGACTTTGAGCGCCAAAGACGACGGCGAACTCGAGGAGTACCGGGCCACCAAGAACGCGGCCTCGATCGATGGCCTCCCAGCGCTCGACTAGAGCCGCCACCCGAATGCTCTAGAAGCGTTCAAAACCCGGGCAGCCGCTCAACGTAGTGACAAACCAATTGTCGGGCGACACCTCGCCGGCAATCGCTATGACGACTTCGCGATTTTGCTCGTTGAGCAAGGAAGCGGTGGCTTCGCGAATTGGCTGGGGGCCTCGCAGTTCGTCGTGCTCCTCGATGAACGGAGCCAGCGAATCAGCGAGCGCCTCGATGGCAGTGGGGAATCCCTCTGCATTGATGTCGGGGGTGCCATTGACCCCCCAGTTGGCGTCGACCGTGCAATCGAGAACGGCGTCGGGTGGGAATTCGGCGAGGTCCAGCGGCTCGGCAGTCGAGCAACCAGCGGCCACGGCCGCGATCAAAAAGAGGCCGAGCACCCAGGCCTTGGGTGTGTTCATTCGTCCTCCGGTCGTGATATCCAGATGCGCCCTTCGTAGGAGTCGACCACGATCTGTTCGTCGTTCGCGTAGGCGACCATTACGTCGGAGTCGCCATCGCCGAGGCGGAAGTCCTCGCCTATTGGCACCCCAAGGTAGGACGCTTGATGCCATTCGTCGCCTGGCCCACCGGTAAGGAGATAGCCGGAGTCGACGTCGTGGTAGATCCACGCTGATGCGTCGGGAGCGACGTCAACCCAGCCGAGCCAACGCCCGCTGCGATCTTGACGTGCTTGGGTAACCAGCGCGAGCTCCTGAAAGGGCGCTTCGGTGCGCCAGACGGTGTCGTCGATGCCGATGTACACAACGCCTTCTTCGTTGACGCCGACGGAGGGGTCCCGGACGCCCACAACCTCGGGTAATTCGAGCAAGGTCGTGAAACCCCTGTCGGTTGACCACCTCACCAAGGTGTTTTCCCCCGCAGGGTTCAACGCGAACATGATGTAGTCGTCGCCAAGAGGATGAACTTCGAGCACATCTCTGGCTTGGAGCAGATGGCTTGCCCCGGGCTCGGCGCTGTTCACCGGGAAGGCGCCGAACGCTTCCTCGGTCCATCCAAAGAGCATGCGGTCGTCTATTCCGGTGACTTCCCAGATCGGTGTTTCGTCGCCGCTCACGACCGCGACCAGTTCGTCCACGGTCGAGACTTCGACGTCTCCGTCGACAAGGTCGGCAACGAGCAATTCTCCAGAGTCGGACACCCCGAGCGTCAGGTCGCCGCCGGCTTCAAAGTCGACGGTGTGAGGTTGACCATCGCGCCACTCGACGAGCTCTTCGTCGCCCCCAATCCGCAATGACCATTCTCCGGTCTCGGTGCGGATACTTCGGGCAAAGAGCTCGGCATTGTTGCTCCGCTCATCGACCAAGGATTGGCGAATTTGGGCCTCGGCGAGTGGAGCTTCGGGACGCGGTGAGCCCGGCAACAAAACGCGTTGGACAGTGAATGCACTCAGCCCAGCCACAACAACGAGGACCGCTAGGCCACCAAACAAAACCCGCCGCCCAAGCCAGCCAGCCTTTACGCCACTCATGGTGCCGAGAGTAACAGTGCTCGGTCAGCGCTGACCCTCAGCGGCTTTCGCTGCGCCGAGCCGTCGCCGCATCGTCATCGACCGCTACTATTTTCCGATGAAGTTGTTTGGCGCGGCGGTGGCGATCGCAGTTCTGCTTTCGGCGTGTGGCGGCGATGGACAGACCTCTCAATCCGATGTCGCCGCCGCAGATCAGGCCGACGACGCAGTTGCTGCTATGCCGACCAGCATTGCTACAGATCAGGTCGAAGGTGGTTCACAAGCAGCTGATGAGCAAGAAGATTCGGGTGTTGAACTCGAGCAAAGCGATCCTGTTTCAAGCGAGCTCATTGGTCTTAGTCCCGACGAAACTGCTGAGCTGCTGTGGGACATTGTTGGGCCAACCGACGACTTCGCAAGCCAGGTCTCACGCCTGTATCCATTCCCGGCGATCGCCACACCTCCAGAGGCCCGGATCGACGGCACCCAACTGTCGCTCTTTCAAACTTCGAGGTCGCAATCGGTGGAGCTGGTAACGACTCTGACTCCGTCAGAGGCCATCGAATTTATGGGCTCAGAGTTGGAGCGGCTCGGCTTTGAACCAGGCGCACCGACAGTGTCGGACTCTGGTGAGAGTTTTGAGATCGAACTTGAGGATCTTTCAGTCTTCACGCAGATGCATCCTGACTTTGGACTCGACCCAGACATTCCGAGTACCGACACGCAGATCACGATCCGGCTGCGCGTGCGAGATACGGGCGATATGACGGGCATTGTCGATGAAATCGTGGCCGCTGCTCCCTCCATCGATGGCCAGGCACCAGATGAGGTCTTTATTGCTTTTGCCCTTGGTAGCCCCCGTATCCAAGTCCAGGTCCCGAGTGGGGACCTCACCATTCAGGAGTTGGTCGATTCGCTTGTCGAACGAACAACTCCGCTTGGGTGGACGCCGCTCGAACCTTTGGCGATCGCGGAGGATGCTGAATTTGGCATCGACTTCGATTCACCACACGCGGTCCGCAGCCTGAGCGTCTCGATACGAGAAGGCATCACCGGTGTTCGAGAAAACACTCAGTTCAACTATCCGAACACCCAGGCCGGGTAGGAGCGACGATGGGGGATGGCTGATTTTGTCGTAGTGGGTGCAGGAGCCGGCGGGAGCGTGCTCGCGGATCAACTGTCGCGGACCGGAGCCGAGGTGGTTCTGCTCGAGGCGGGGAGTCGGGGCAGAAATCCGAACGTCAAGATTCCTGCGGCCTTCAGCAAGCTGTTTCGAGGCAAGAACGACTGGAACTACTGGACCATCCCTCAGTCGGAACTGGCAAACCGTCGACTGTATTGGCCTCGCGGGAAGATGCTCGGTGGTTCGACGTCGCTGAACGCCATGATTTATCAACGGGGCCATCGCCACACCTTCGACGAGTGGGCGGCCGCCGGAAACAGTGGTTGGGGCTACACCGACTTGTTGCCCGAGTTCATGGCGCTCGAAGACAACTCGCGAGGGCCGAGCGACTTTCACGGCACCGGTGGCGGGTTGGCCGTCTCCGATCTAACAACGGTTAATCCACTGACCGAAGCTTTCGTCGATGCGGCTGCGTCGATGGGCTTTCCTCGCAACGACGATTTCAATGACGACACTCAGCTCGGGTTCGGGACCTATCAAGTGACCCAGCGAGATGGCGTGCGCGCTAGCGCGGCGACGGCGTTTCTCAAGCCCGCGATGAAACGCGACAACCTGACGGTACACACCGGCGCTCACGTGACGAAGGTGGCCATTCACCACGGGCGCGCCGTCGGTGTCGAATGGTTCGACGGAAACCACACTCACCGGGCGGGGGCCTCGACCGAGGTGATCTTGTGCGGTGGCGCCATCAACTCGCCGCAACTCTTGATGCTGTCGGGCGTTGGCCCCGCCGACCAACTCGCAGCGTTGGGCATCGCCGTCGAGCACGACTCGCCAAACGTGGGTCAGAACCTCATCGACCACGTTGCATGCGGGGCGATCTTCTCGGTGAAAGAAAGAGTCTCGTTGTCACACGCCGAGACCCCCAGGGCGGTCTTCGAATACCTCACGAAGAAGACCGGTCACCTGACGTCGAATGTGGGCGAGGCCGGTGGGTTCATCAATTTCGGCGAAGGCCCAATGCCCGACGTGCAATATCACGTGGCCCCGGGTGTATTTCTTGATCACGGATTCGAGCAGCCCGATATCGACGGGATCACGATCGCCCCGACACTCGTCGACGTGAAGAGCCGCGGCGAGATCACTCTTGTGAGCGCCGACCCGTTCGATCACCCACGAATCGACCCTCGCTACCTATCGGACCCCGCCGATCTTGGGCTCTTGGTCGAGGGTTGCAAGTTGGCGCGTGAGTTCGCCCACGAACCCACGCTGGCCGCCTACATCGACGGCGAATACCTTCCCGGCAAATCGGTCGACACCGACGAGGGTTGGGTCGAACACGTTCGCAACTACACCGAGAGCCTGTATCACCCGGTTGGAACCTGTGCGATGGGGCCAGAGCCCGAAGCCGTTGTCGATCCCACGTTGCGGGTCAATGGCGTCGATGGTCTTCGTGTCGCCGACGCATCGATCATGCCGTCGATCATCAACGCCAATACTCAAGCCATCTCGATGGTCATAGGCAAACGCGCCGCAGACTTCATCTCTGCCTAGGAGCTTGCCATGACACGCCACCGCGGGCCCGGGCGTAGGAGGAGCGGGGGTATGATTTCGCGCGTTGTACAGATGGCACGCGGTTGAGAAAGTGTGGGGCATGAAGGCACTCAAATTGTTGCTAGCGGTCGCTCTTGGGATTGTGGTTCTTGCCCCCACCGCCACAGCGGCAGCACAGGGACCCGCTATCTCGTTCGAAGATGCCGATGGTCCAGACGACGCGTGCGAATGGCGAAACAACTCCGGCGTCCCATTTGAACTAGCGATCGACGGTGGTCCGGGCGTGATACATGACGACGGATCTGTGGTTCCAGTGCCGCAGGGTTCTTCGGTTCGATACCTACCGGAGGAACGAACCTTTGGAAGTACTGCAATCGGCGTCGTTGCAGAATGTGATGTCTTTGTTGCACAAGAGTCCACGTCGACATCGGAGGACACAAGCAGCGGTGGCGTCGCAGTGCCAGTGATTGTGGGCGCGGGCGTTGCCATTGTTGTTCTTGCCGGGGTGCTCTGGAAGCTCCGATGACGCTGAGCTCTCGGTGAGTCTGGGCGAAACCAAAAACCCCTGACCCCTCAGCAGCGCTGAGAGATCAGGGGTTTTGTTGTACGCCCCCCGGGACTTGAACCCGGAACCTGCGGATTAAGAGT
>CAZMYN010000206.1:0-6060 GCA_964570495.1 uncultured Acidimicrobiales bacterium
TGACGAGCTGACCCAAATCGCTCAGGTCGCGATCGACCACGACCTGGTCGTCGTGAGCGACGACGTCTACCAGCACATGGTGTTCGACGGTGAGCATGTTCCAATCGCCGCGCTCGACGGAATGCGTGAGCGGACGATCAGCATTGGTTCGGCGGGAAAGACCTTCTCGTTCACTGGATGGAAGGTCGGCTGGGTCACGGCGCCGGCAGATCTCCGCAACGCGGTCATGACGGCCAAACAGTTCCTCACGTTCGTGAACGCCGCTCCCCTTCAGCCGGCCGTCGAAGCTGGGCTCCGTCTCGGCGATGAGTACTTCAATGGACTTCGAGATGATCTGCTCGCCAAGCGCGACCGCCTCGAGTCGGGTCTTCGCGCTGCGGGCTTTGACGTGCTGCACACCCAGGGCACGTACTTTCTGACCGCTGACATCCGTGGAGTCGCCGAACGAAACGGCCTCCCGAACACGAGCATCGAGTTCTGTCTGGCACTGCCTGAGGCAGCGGGCGTCGTGGCTGTACCGAGCGAGGTCTTCTACACCACCAAGGAGGCCGGACGTCATCTGGTTCGCTTTGCCTTCTGCAAGAAAGATGAAGTGCTCGACGAAGCTATTGCGCGGTTGGCTGTTCTGGCATAGCGGTCATGGCAGACTCGGGGTCGATGACGAGCCCGATCTCCCGGTCTGCAACCCATGTCGCAATTGTCAGCAGAGCCGCCTTTGGCGGCCACCCTCGTTATTGCGCTGAACTCGCGAACGCGTTGGCTGGCGAGGGGGCGTCGGTTGAGATCATCGAACCCGCTGCGGCGTTCAGGGCAAACCCTCATGTGGCTGGTGTGTCGAACCACGCGATCAGCGGACCGGACTCGGGTTGGTTCCGCCAAGAGATGCAGATTGCAAAGACGCTCCTACAGCGACGCAAGAGCGGTGGCACGGTCGTGTTCCAGGACACGTCGCCCATTCGCGTTGCACTCATCGCGCTGCTCCGCGCAGCGACGGCGTGGACGCCGGTCACGATGGTTCACAACACCACCTCGCATCTGACCTCGGCCCGCGAGCGGCTCAAGCACGCGGCGGCGCTCGCCGCGCTTACCGTTCCCCATCGGGTCTTGGTGCACAACGAACGCCAGCGCTCCGAACTTGGGGAGCTGGCGCTGGTTCGCTCGACACAGATCGATGTGGTGCCGCACGGGACATGGAGCACAGCGCCCGAGCTCGTTCTTTCAAACGGAGCTGGCGAACGTCGCAACCTCTTGTTCTTTGGTGTGATGCGCAACAACAGCGGCCTCGATGTGCTGGCCGCCGCAGCGCCCACAATCGATTCGGAGTTTGCCGACGCGAACATACGGGTCGTCGGTACCGCAACCACTCAGGAAATCAGCGAACAACTCGCTTCGCTTCAGCGGTTCTCGACGATCGATGCGCGCACTGCATTCGTCAGCGACGACGAGGCAGCCGAGCTGTTTGCGTGGGCCGGGTTCGTGTTGATTCCGTACACGGACTACAGCTCCGAGAGCGGCGTTTTAATGCAGGCAATTTCGCACGGGGTGCCGGTGATCACGACGCCGGGGACGTCGGTCGCCGACCGCGTGGCCGAACTCGATATTGGCCCTGCGCCGACCGGTTCGTTCCTCGACCAACTCCGCGCTGGGCTCACCGCGTCAGATGCCGACTACGCCCGCTGGCAAGCAAACCTCGTGAGTGCCCGCGAAACCTTCCGCTGGGACGAACACGCCCAAATCCTGCTCCACGGCTAAAAGATTGTGTGGTTAGCTGGCGCGGCGTCGGCGGTTGGTGCGAGGTCCTCGGCCTTCGCCGCCGCCGGGAGGACCGTCGGGGCGGTCTGGGCCGGGAGCTTCGAGTTCGGGAGCTTCGATCCTGCCGTCCATCACTCCTCGCATGTACGCCAAGTGCTCCGTCGAGGTTCCGCAGCATCCGCCGATGACCTGCACACCCAAATCCATCATGCGTTGCACGTGAGAACCCATCACCTCGGGCGAACCGCTGTAGTGAAGCGCATCCCCCTTGAACTCCGGAACGCCAGCGTTCGACTTCACGATCACGGGAGTGTCGCCTGCGCCAGCCTTAATCTGGCGGACCGCAGCCTCGGTCTCGGCGATGTTGTTGCCACAGTTCGCGCCAATGGCAGCGAGCCCGAGATCGGTCAGACGCTTTGCAGCATCCTCACCAGTGACTCCCATCATCGTGCGACCAGCCGTATCGAAACTGAGCGTTGCAGCGATTGGCAGATCGCTTCGACGGCGCATTCCCTCTACAGCCGCGGCCACCTCGTCGAGGCTCGACATGGTCTCGATCCACAGAATGTCGGCGCCGCCCGCAGTCAGACCTTCGGCCTGATCGGCATAGGCCTGCGCGGCGGTCTCCATGGTCATTGTTCCCATGGGCTCGAGGAGCTCGCCCGATGGACCGGTCGATCCAGCGACGATGACGGGTCGATCCGCAGCGTCGGCTGCGGCACGAGCGACCTGTGCAGCGGCCCGGTTGAGCTCGACGACTCGATCGTCAAGCTTGTGCAACTTGAGACGAAAAGCCGTTCCTCCGAACGAGTTCGTCAAGATGATGTCGGAGCCGGCCTTGATGTAGCCGGCGTGCACCGAGGTGACCTCATCGGGCAGGTCGACGTTCCACCCCTCGGGGGGATCACCAGCGGTCAACCCACGAGCAAAAAGCTCGGTCCCCATGGCTCCGTCGACCAGCAAGTGCGGCCGGTCCTTCAACATGTCCTCGATCGTTGGCATCTCTTGTTTCGTGTCCCTTTTGTTTCTCTAGCCCCGCGCGGCGATTAGTTCCTGAATGATCTCGAACATTTGCCCGCCGGCATCGGCGTCATCTTCGAGCAGACCTGCAGTGACGGTGTCCTCGCCCAACCGTGCAAGCGCTTCCTCAACAAAAGCGTCGCACAACTCTTCGGTCGCGTCAGCATCGAGGCTTTCATCAACCGCTGGAATAGTTTGCACACAGGCTGAGAACGCAATGATTTCAATGTCTTGACCTTCTCGCTCACAGACGACGCCCTCGGGGTACACCGTGTCCACGAACACTCCTACGACGACGTCGTTGACGCACCCGTTGGACGGAAACACCGTGTGGTTCTGATGGTCGACCTCGAGCAGCACACCGTTGGACAGCGTCTCGTTCGCGAGCTCTTCGGACTCGCCGAACGAGGTGACCGGGTCCGAGGTGTTGCCGATGACGAGAATCTCCACACCGCCACCGTCGAAGGGAACATCGAGTGGTGGCGGGGCAATCGTGTCGAAGAAGTTGCACGGACCAGCCGACTCGCCCTCGATCGCCGCGAGAAGCGGGAACTCAAGATCGAGTTGATCCTCGATCTCAAAGAACTCTGCGGCCTGCTCGAGACGCACCTCACGGTCCTTTTCTGGTTCGAGCGTCCAACTGTCGAGGCAGTTGATGTGCGCGGTGATGTTGACGGCGCCCGGGTCGTCGCCGAGCTGGAACTCGAGGAGCTCGCTAAAGATGGCCGGGTCGTCGCGCTCTTGCAGGTCGGCAAGACCGTCCCAGAGCATTGGCCAGTCGGCTTCGCTGTAGAGCGGCGTAATGATCGACAAGAAGGCTGCCGACTGGTTGCTGGCATTTGCCGAATTGATCAGCGGCGACTTGTCCATGGCGTTGAGGTAGTAGGCAACGGGGTCGCCGTCGTTGAAGATCGGACATGTCACATCGGCGCATGCGGCCAGGGCCTCCGAGAGGAGATCTTCGAGTGGTTGAATTTCTTCACGAGCCGAGTCGAGGCGTGCTTCGAACGTCTCGTCTGCGTCGAGCGGGTTGTCGGCCCCGTCGATCACCATCGACCGGACGTTGTCTGGGAACAACGTTGCGTACCAGGATCCAATCAGTGAACCGTAGGAGTAGCCGAGGAAGTTGATCTGCTTTTCGCCCATGGCCTTGCGGATCTCGTCCATGTCGCGCACGACGTAGTCGGTGTGGATACGTCCAGCGACGGGCCCCATCGACTCGACGCACAACGCGACCGCTGCTTCGCCGAGCGCGATTTCCTCGGGCGTGTCGAAGATGTCTTCGACACCGGCGAGAACTGCGAGCTGTTCGCCAGACTCGCCACAGGCAAAGGATGGCTCGGAGAGGCCAACGCCCCGTGGATCGAAGCCGACAATGTCGAAGTGATCCGTGATCTCTCGGGGGAATCCGCCGAAGGCAAAAGCCTCAGCCAAGCCGGTTCCGCCAACGCCGGGTCCACCCGGGTTGACGAGCAGTACGCCGATCCGTTCATCTGGTTGGGCCGCCGGCAACCGGTTAATCGCGATCTCGATCGTTCCGAGCGTGGGGTCGAAGTAGTCGGCAGGCACGTCGATTGTCGAACACTGGAGCGAACCGCAGTCAACCCATTCGACCGAGTCGACGAGCAGCTCGGGCTCGGTTGTGGTTGTTGTGGGCGCTTCGGTTGTGCTTGTCGTCGTGGAGGTCGTGGTGGTTTCTGGCGCTTCGGTCGTCGTCGTATCGTCAGCGACAGCCTCGACAGCGTCACCGTCGCCGTCGCCCTGCGTTGTTTCGGTCGTCGACGAACAGGATGCTGCGATGACCGACAGGGCGAACAGAGCACAGGTCCACCGCTTTGATCGCGGGTGAGACAACTTCATGGGGACTCCAATGGCGTAGCGCTACTGGCTGACAAGCGATTCACGCCATTATCGCAGCCCGAGTACGACGGCAGCGTCACTTCGGGTGTGACACCCACTTCGATGCTGGACTGGCATCCAACGCCACCTCGCACGCCGCATCTATTGGATCACTCAGGTGTACGGATTACCTCGACCGCTCCGAGTCCCACACGCAGATCAAGGATGAGCTGTGGGTCTTCGGCATCGACGAAAACATCGGGGCTTAGCCCGCGGTCGTCGAGCCCGAATGCATCCACGTCACCAATGAAGTCGGTTCCAGCAACGACCTCGGCTCGCACATCTTCGGGAACCAGAACAGTGATCCTGCCTGTCTCTACCCGGACTTCAAGTTCGACCGGGTCCGCCGCAGTGGCCTCGGAGAAGTCGACCGAGCGGAGGTCGACGAGCAGGTCGAGGTCGCCGTCGCTGCTGAGGTCGATCGTGTCGGGGATCTCCGAGACACTAGAGAATTGCCGCTCTACGACGGCGCTCCCCTCGGCAAAGTCAACGTCAAACGATCCAGAAGAGAACAAGGCAAAAAAGCCACCCACGACGATGATCGGTACGAGCAGGACAGCGACCAATCCACCAACGATCAAACCGCGACGCCGGCGACGCTGCGGAACGGGTTGCGGTGCGACCGAAGGCGCCTGAGGCACTGCGTACGGCGCTTGTTGCTGGTACTGCCCGTATGCCACGGCGTCCTGGGGCGGAGGTGCGTGCAATGGTGGGTTCGCTGCTGCGGCACCAGCGAACGCGGGGGCTTGTTCATCGCGTGGATTCTGCGACAGAAGCCAGATGCCTCCGCCCACAAGTCCAAGAGGCACCAGAATCGATGCGGCTCGGCCGCCATCGAGCACGAGGAACAAGAACGCCGCGAAGAACAACATCGCAATTCCCAGATCGCGCCCGTGCAACCGAGCGATAGGGCGCTTCACGGGTGGCCAATAATGAGCGCGAGGCACGATGAGCCACGCAAGGAGATAGACGGGAATGGCTGCGCCGCCGCTCCCGAACATGAGGACGACAAAGGCCAGGCGGGTGATGGCAACGTCCCAGCCGTAGCGGTGAGCAATCCCGGACAACACACCTCCGAAGGTCGCAAAGGGATCTCGCGTGAGGCGGTCTTCCTGGGCCAAGGTTTGCGTGGTGGCCGCGCCGGGCGGCGGTGGCGGCATGGAGCCGGACGCCAGTCGCGCGTCCTCATCGTCGATATCCCCGTCGCCATCGATGTCATAGAGCGCTGCCGCCGCGGCGAGGAGATCCTCGTCTCCCTCAAACTCTCCCTCGAACGCGGATCGTGAATCGCCGTGCGGGATTGGAACCTCTTCGTCGTTGTTGTCGTTGTTGATGTCATCCATGTTCTCATCATGAGAGAGCGGGCGCCCACTGCCTATTGGGTAGCCC
>CAZMYN010000207.1:0-6059 GCA_964570495.1 uncultured Acidimicrobiales bacterium
CGACTTCATGAAGTCGGCGAGCGAGGTGTCCGGCGGCATCTCCACAGTGATGACATCACGGCTGTCCGACATGATCGGCTTTGGCGCAGGGGGTTCGAGTTCGGCCCGGTGGACCTCGACACGAGCCGACACCTCACGCTCCTCTTCGAGGAGCTGGTCGAGCCTCGCCTGAGCTGCCGAGATCACTTCGTCGCTGCGCTGACGTGCCCGCGCCTCGGCGTCCTCGATCATCGTGGCGGCTTCGCGCTCGGCCTCAGCCACGATCTCGCCAGCACGATCCGATGCGGTGTCTAGAGCATCGGCCGAACCTGCCCGAACCTCGGCGATCGCAATGATCTCGGCAGCATCCTTGCGGGCATCTTCGAGAATCTGGTGTGCCTGATGCTCGGCCACGGCGGTGTCCTCGCCGTTGGCCGCCAATTGCGTGCGGACGGACTGGCGTTCGCGCATCTCATCGGCGATCTCGCGCAAGAAATTGCGCACCTGGACAATGTCGTAGCCGCGCTTGGTCGTACGAAACGGTTGGCGGTCGATCTGTTCGGGAGTCATGTGCACGGCAACCCAGTTGTAGCAAACCGCGGGCAGAAACATAGGCATTGGGCGTTCGTAGATGACTTCGGCAAAGATCAGGCCATGCACGTTCACCTGATCGATGGCACCTATGAATTGTTCCGCTATTACTTCGCGGCTCCGTCGCACATAACCGACTCGGGACAAGAGGTCGGCGCCGTGCGCGGTGTGTTGGGCTCGATGATCCAGATGGTCGAGAACGGCGCCACGCACATCGGCATCGCGACCGACCACGTCATCGAATCGTTTCGCAACGATCTGTGGGATGGCTACAAGGACGGCTCGGAAATCGAGGAAGGGATTGCCTCGCAGTTCAACCTTCTGGAAGAAGTACTCGAGGCCGCCGGCTTCACGGTCTGGCCAATGGTCGAATTCGAAGCTGACGACGCACTCGGCGCAGCGGCCCACAAGTACGCCGACGCGCCGGGCGTCGACGAGGTGTGGATCTGCACCCCCGACAAAGACCTCGCGCAATGCGTTGACGACGAGCGCGGAATCAAACAGTACGACCGACGCAAGCAATTGCTCTACGACGAAGCAGGGGTGACCGAGAAGTTCGGCGTTGCGCCGGCGTCGATCCCCGACTACCTGGCCCTCGTTGGTGACACCGCCGACGGCTTCCCCGGCCTTAGTGGATGGGGAGCGAAATCGAGCTCGACCGTGCTCGCGCGCTACGGACACGTCGACGACATTCCAACAGCCGCGGGCCAATGGGACATCACTGTTCGAAGCGGCGCGAAGCTCGCCCAAACCCTTGCCGACAACCTCGACCTGGCGTTGCTGTTCCGACGCATCGCAACCATCGAGCTCGACGCTCCCGTCGACGAAGACGTTGCGTCCCTCGAGTGGACCGGACCAGCAAACAACTTCGCCGAACTCGCGAAATCGATCGACGCCGATCGTCAGCTCGAACGCATGGAACGCCTGGTCGAGAAGCGCAGTACGTAGCGTGACCACGTGACCCAGACCGCGCCGAAGACCCGAGCGCCGATTCTGCGCGGAGAGTCCGGACTCATCTTCCTCACCGCTGTGCTCGCAGCCGGACTTACCGGCCCGGGTCAAACAATTGGAGTCTCGGTCTTCATCGACCACTTCGTCGAAGACCTGGCACTGTCTCGTCCGCTCGTCAGCACCGCCTACCTCATCGGCACGCTGACCGGAGCCCTGTTCCTGCCATCGGTCGGGCGCTTCATCGACCGTCACGGTGTCCGTCGAGCACAGATCATCATCGGCCTGCTCTTCGCGGGAGCGCTGGTCAACATGTCGTTGGTCCAGGGCTTTGTGACGCTGGCGATCGGGTTCGTCGGTATCCGCTTCCTCGGCCAGGGCTCGCTGTCGCTGATCACGACCGTCACCGTCTCGTTGCGATTCGTCCAGAACCGAGGCACCGCCCTTGGCCTCTACTCGACCATCAACGCTGGCTCGCTCGCATTGGCACCGCTGGTTCTCGCTGGGGTGATCGCGTGGGTTGGCTGGCGTCAGGCGTGGGTCGTCGCAGCCGTCGTGATCGCGTTCACTGTTGCGCCGCTCGCCTACTTCGGGCTCGCCAAAATGCCGACATCGAGCGCCGAAGCGCAGCTCACCTCGAGTGATTCCGATGCCTACGGTTTCACCCGATCCGAAGCGCTACGCACCAGGGGTTTCTGGATTCTGACCTCGATCTCGACCACTGCGGGAATGCTTGCAACTGCGCTCAACTTCCATCAGATCGATCTGCTTCAGGAGGCCGGACTCAGCGCAACAGCTGCTGCCGGAATGTTCCTACCCCAAGTCATTGGATCGACCGCATCTGGCTTTGCGTTTGGGGTGCTCCTCGATCGCGTTGGGGGCCGCTACCTTCCCGCGGTCAGCATTGCGCTGCTCGCCCTCGCCCATCTCCTCGGCGCGCTGGCAGCTCCTGGCGTGCGGGTCTTTGCCTACGCCATCGTTCTCGGCGCAGCGAGCGGCGCGATTCGAACGGTCTCCTCTGCGCTGTTGCCCAAGTGGTTCGGCACGGCGAACCTGGGCGAGATCCAAGGCACGATGACGCTGATCGGTGTCGCAGGTACAGCGGTGGGCCCGGTCGTGCTAGCACTTCTTGAGCAACGCCTGGGCAGTTACCCGCCAGCCATCCGGATACTCGGCCTCATCCCCGTGGCGGTAGCGGTCTTTGCTCTTCTTCCGCCGTTTGGCCACGACCGTGTCTCAACATAGGATCGAGCACACCTCGGCTAGCCGTTGCGAGCTGACCGTAAACCAGGCCCACTTGCCTCGTTGTTCTCGTTCGAGGATTCCGGCCTCGACGAGTTGACGGAGGTGGTGACTGATTGTTGGTTGGCTCTTGCCGAGCAGTTCGGGGAAATCGCACGCGCACCCTTCACCAGCAGCAGCGATAATGCTCACGAGCTTGATCCGGACCGGGTCGGCCAGCGCCTTGAGCACCGCAGCGAGCGCGGCGGCATCGTCGTCATCGAGGGGTGCGGACATTATTGGTGTGCAGCACAGAGGGAGTGTCTCCATGACCTTGACCCTAACAAACGTATTGACATTCGTCGATATGTGAGTACGATGCTCTCAGAGGTCATATCGACATTGATCGAAATGACTTCGAAACCCGCAACCTCACCGAAGGGCCGAACCATGCGTGTACAACTCGCACTTAATGTCACCAATCTCGACGAATCGATCGAGTTCTACGAGAAGATGTTCGACACCACCGTTGCCAAGAAGAAGGACGGCTACGCAAACTTCGAAATCCCCAACCCGCCACTGAAGCTCGTCCTCTTCGAAGGAGCCGGCCCCGGCGGCACGCTGAACCACCTCGGCGTCGAGGTTGAAGAAGCCGCACAGGTCAGTAACGCCGAGATCCGCATGACCTCGACCGGGCTCGACACCAGCGGCATCGACGACACGATGTGCTGCTATGCCGAGAAGACCGAGACGTGGGTCGAAGGCCCGGACACGCGCTGGGAGTGGTACGTCAAGACCGGCGACGCCAACGTCCTCGAAAACGTGATCGTCGGTGGCGCAAACGCCTGCTGCCCACCGGCTGTTGCCAATCCCGAATCTGGTGCTGGCGTCGAGGTCACAGCCGATGGTGGTTGCTGCTAGTTAGCCCAGACTGACGGAGGTAATAATGCCGTCGTCGATCTGAAAGTTGAGTCGTCCCGGGTTGAAGTCGTCGGTGACGCCGTTGGACGAGTCGTCGATTCGGGTGACCCGCCAGACAATGGCGTTCTCCTCGGCAATCGCTGCGGCTTCGGCCTCGGTCAAGCCAAGAAAGTCGTCGGTGCTCAGGTCAGGAGTCACGAGCGGTGCTTCATCGGAGTCGCTCGGTTGCGTCCACGAGATGGCCTTACCAGTCGCGGCTTCGTTGAGCGGAACCTCGACACGAAGTATGAATTCGTCCGCGAGGCAGCTCCGCGCCAGGGCGTCGGTCGTGATTCCAACCAGCAATTCGATGTTGATTTGCTCGGGGGTCTCGGTGAGGACGGTTACCGATGCTGCGGTGCAGTTCGGATCTCCACCGGGAAAGCGAACCCAGAGTTCAGATGGATTCTCCGGGTTGATGACGACCTCTCGTGGAGCGGTGACCTGCGGATCGACAATGTCGGTATCGGTGATGATCTCATCGGGTGTCTCGACTTCAGCAATTGCGGGTTCGTCGCTGGGGTCGAGGCCAGGTTCGGTGTCATCGTCATCGGGTGCGACTGTTGAATCCACTGTTTCTCCCGCTGCGCTGTCGCCTACTGGATCGTCTCCCGCTGCCGTTCCGACTTCGGACGCGGCGCTACCACAGGCTGCCACGGTCAGAGCGATGAAAATGAGGGGGAGAAGTATGCGTTTCATAACTGTTGTACGCCTATCGACACGAATCGGTTCCACGTAATTGCGAAGAATTTTGAGCCCACCGCGAGAAGGGGTTGCAGAACGCGCTCCGAGCGCAGTAGACGGTAGTTAATGTCCATCGGATTACTCCTTACCGCTCTCGGCTTTGGGCTGCGCCACGGCATCGACTGGGACCACATCGCCGCCATCGCCGATCTCAGTGGCAGCGCCGAGGATCGCAAGAAGGGCTTTGCACTGTCGATGACCTACGCGCTGGGCCACGGCCTCGTCGTCTTTGGTCTGGGCACGCTCGCCATACTCTTTGGACTAGCGATCCCCGATGGCCTCGACGTGTGGATGGGCCGGCTCGTCGGTGTGACGCTGATCTTTCTCGGCGGCTGGATCCTGATCGAGCTTGTACGAAAGGGCCGGAACTTTCGGCTGCAGAGCCGCTGGATGCTCGTCATCGACGGCACGTTCTCCGGTCTACGCCGTGTCCGCGCTGGGCTGGCGGGCCGATCGATCTCGGTCGAGCACGACCACGACCACGACCATGCCGACGAGCAAGACCACGCCGAAGTCGTTGCCCACGATCACGCCCATGTCGCCGCCGAGAGCACGCTGGTCCCCGCGACAGCTACGCGGTCCCGCATGATTCCCGGACTGTCCCGCGGAGCAACGCACAGCCATACGCATCGACACACCCATGAACTTGCCCTCCCCGACTCGCCGAACGCGAGCTATGGGCATCGCACCGCAACCGGCATTGGGATGCTGCACGGCGTCGGCATCGAAAGCCCGACCCAAATCGCGATCTTCGTTGCGTCGACGACCGCGGTCGGAGCGGGCTTTGGGCTCGTCCTACTCGCTGCCTGGGTCGTTGGGTTGATTGTCGCCAACGCAGTTCTTGCTCTCGTCGCTGGGGCGGGTCTTCTCAACGCCGAACGAAGCTTCCCGATCTACGCGGCGATCGCGGTCGTCGTGAGTGTGCTCAGCATCGTGTTCGGCGCGCTCTTCCTGCTCGACCTCGACGTGCTCCCCGCTCTCAACTGAGCCTCGTGTCCTCGACACGCGCGATCCACTGCGCGGCGTTTCTTGGGATGAGCCTCGATGGCTACATCGCCGGGCCCAACGACGACCTGGCGTGGCTCGATGAGCCCGCCAACCCAACCGAATCGGACTACGGCTTCTTTACCTTTATGGATTCGGTCGATGCGGTCGTGATGGGTCGCAACACCTTCTCGGTCGTAGCCGGATTCGATGGTCCCTGGCCGTACAGCAAGCCGCTGGTCGTGGCGTCGAGCTCGCTGACCGACGTCCCCGACAATGCGATCGACACCGAAATCTTCTCGGGAAGCCCAGCCAAGATCATCGAGCTGGCCACCGAACGCGGGTGGTCGAAGCTCTACATCGACGGCGGCGCGCTCGTCACGAGTTTTCTCAACGACGGACTGCTCGACGAGCTCACCACGACCGTTCTGCCCGTCGCCCTCGGGGGCGGGGTTCGACTGTTCGGCTCACTCGACGCCTACGCGTGGTTCGAGCATGCGGGTACGACGGTCATCAACGACACGCTCGTGCAGACCACGTATCGCCGAGCACCGAGCTAGCAATTCGCTCGCCAATCATGGGGCCTGTCCCCGAAGCGTTGGGGCCTGTCCCCGAAGCGTTGGGGCCTGTCC
>CAZMYN010000208.1:0-6042 GCA_964570495.1 uncultured Acidimicrobiales bacterium
GTTCTACTACTAATGACGTGCCCGCAAGCGCAGGAAAGCGACCGAGGAGAACCACAACATCTCGCAGGTCGACAGCATGCACGAACGAACGCTATCGCTGTCCGTTCACTAGCCCCGGGAAAAATCACCGGATATTCCCGGTATTTACTGATTTCTCACCAGCGCTTACGTAATTCTTCGAGGCTTACTTTCAAGCTGGTCGCCTGAACTCCGATACGTTCACCATCATGACTTCTAGGATTCTTGGGTCTGTCGGCCGACTATTTATCACCACAGGCATCGTCATCATGTTGTTCGTGGCGTACCAGCTCTGGGGCACGGGACTCCAAGAAGCATCAGCCCAAAACAACCTCGGCTCGGACTTCGACGCTCTCCTCGAGTCGGTCGATGCACCCATCGAGGTGGCCGTGGCCACGACGACCTCGGCTGCTCCGGCGTTGACAACGGTTCCGCCCGAGTCGAGCACGAGCACCACCACAACGACGACCACGACAACAATCCCCGAGGCTGGCGGAACAATCCCCGTCGATGATCCTGAGCTGGCCGAGAAGCTCTTCCGTCAGGGCGGCGAATCGATTGCCCGCATCGAGATTCCCGATGTCGAGGTAAACAAGGTCGTCGTCGAAGGGGTCAAGGTCGAAGATCTTCGCAACGGGCCTGGGCATTATCGTGCAACGGTCTTTCCCGGCCAGGAAGGCAACGCCGGAATCGCTGGTCATCGCACCACCTATGGCGCACCGTTCAACCGGATCGACGAGTTGGTTCCCGGCGATGAGATCACGGTGACCACCGTTCAAGGCACCCACGTCTATCGGGTTATGCCAATCAGTGAGGCCTACGGTCCCGAGCGACTCGGCACGCTGTCGGACTTTCAGATTCCCGAAGGTGACGAGGACCTCGGCCACATCATTGTTGGCCCCGAGGCCACTTGGGTCCTCGGCGACTTTGGCGACAACCGCCTCACGCTGACCGCATGTCACCCGAAGTTCTCGGCACGACAGCGCATTATCGTCGCCGCCGAATTGATTACTCCGGCGGTCGATGCACCACCACCGCCCGAGGACTACGTGACGGTCGACGAAGTCGAGCTCCAAACCGAAGACTTCGGAATCGAAGAAGCCGCTGGCGAAGATGAGCTCGGAACCGAGATCATCGCCGATCTTGGCGAGGGCGAAGGCGGAAACAGCTCCCCCATTGCTGCTGAGCCCGTCGATGCGGGTCTCGAAGTCAGCCTCGATGAAGGCCTCAACGGCGACAAGAGCGCTCTTCGCCCCGCAATTCTCTGGGGTGCCCTGGCGGTCGTGATGTACATCTTCTTCAAGGAACTCGCCAGCCGCTGGAAGCGCTGGCCTGCACTCGCGATGGGAATTGTTCCGGTCGTCGTTCTGATGGCCTTGTCGTTCGAGAAGATCGACCGATATCTCCCTGCGGGCTAGGGGCGCTACCGTTCTTGTCGTGAGATCGAAGTTCCTCCGACTGGTTTTGTTTCTAGCGCTCGGCTTTGCTGCTGCTTGCTCATCGTCGGGTGCCGATGATGGGAACTCCGCCGACGGCGAGAGCTCCGATGCGTCACTGGAACAGTCCGAAATTGCGCTGCCCACCGAATCCGACGTTCCGAACGTGCCCGGAGCCCCACTCAACCCGTTCGACCTGCGAGCTGGCGAGTGCTTCAACCAGGGCAGCTGGTACGACGAAGAACTTGAACGACGCATCGACCTCACCGCCATGGTGGACTGCTCAGAGGATCATCAGCGCGAGGTGTACCACGAGGCCGAGTTCCCCGCTCCCGGCGGCGCTCCCTTCCCAGGCGAAGCAAAGATGACCGAGTGGAGCACCCAGGTTTGCTACGACGCCTTTGCTGATTTCGTGAACTCTGAATACGAGCTCTCCACCTTCGAAATCGGCTTCCTTCAACCAACCCAGGCCACCTTTGAGCATGAAGTCGGGCTGCATCGTCGAGTGACGTGCTACCTCTTTGACCCCGGCGAAGACACCACCGCCGGAAGCGCCCGCAACACCGGTTTGTAACCGGTATTTCGCGCGGGTCGCGCGAAAGCCGCCACCCAACGCGCGAGGCGAACTAGCCTTTCGCTGTGCTCCTCTCACTCTTTGCAATCGCAGTTGGCTTCCTGATCGGCCGCATTCGCGGTGGCGCGTGGTCAGGCGTGACTTCGGCACGCCTTCACCGGCCGGGATTTTTGGTATTCGCGATCTTCACGATGTTGGTCATCAACCTGCTGGGTCCGGCGTTCCCCATCGTCTGGGTCGTTGCGGGAATGGTCAGCTTCATCTGGTTCGCGATCAAGAACCTCCAACTCACCGGCATGATCATCATGATCATTGGTGTGTTGATGAATCTCGCCCCGATTCTGTTCAATGGCGCAGTCCCGGTCTCTGAGTTGGCGCTCGTGTCGGTCGGCGATGTCGATGATGCGGGTCGGGCAAACATCGACGGACTTCGCGAGTCGACCGAGACGGCGACCTCGTTCGGCGCATTCGGCGACGTCATTCCCGTCCCCATCGTCAATTCGGTTGTGTCGATTGGCGATCTCGTGATGCTGGTCGCTCTCGTCGACATCATTACCAACCTGTTGTTGCGCAGCCGCACGAGAGAAGAGCTCGATGACGCGGGTGTCACGTTTGCGCCGACCCCTGAAGAAACGTCCGAGCGACCAGAGGTTCTCTCCCCTCTCAGCCACAGCGTGAAGGGACGTCCCGCTCACGCCGCGCACCGTCGACCTCGACGCAAGGCCGCGCCGAGTACCCATGTTCCTGCCCATGCCAAGGAAAGCCCGATCGACCTCGATGACCCCGACACCGTCATTGTTCTCGACGGCCCTTCGGCGTACATCGAACAGGCAGCACCGTCGGAGCCAGAGCCGGTCGCTTTGCTTGCCGGGACCGAAAGTATCGACGACAGCTCCGAAACCCTGTGGCTCGACGATGATGGCTTCGAAGACCTAGAACGGTCGTTGGACGAGTTGGAACAGCTCGCCGCCCAGCCCGCCAGCAACGACGATGCCGAAGCTGACGACGAGCTGGAAACGTCGACCGAAGCTGACGACGAGCTGGAAGCGTCGACCGGAAGTGTCGACAACAAAATCGCGCCGTTCCCAAAGACAGAGATCATCGTTCCCGACGACCCCGCGCAGACGCGCAGCGAGGGCGAAGACACCGTCCGTCTCGATCGCATCGAATCAGCGGATTCTGACGAGGTTGACGAGACTGTCGAGGCTGACGAGACTGACGCAGCGACAGAGGAAACCGAAGCGACAGCAGCCCCCGCACATGGCGCGCCGGCCCCGGCAGCGGTGCGCGCAAACGCCGCCGCCGCAGCAGCCCAAGCACGCAAATCGGAATCGTCGACCGGAAGTGTCGACCGCAATACCTCGAGCACAAGCAGCGACAGCAACAGCGTTGATCGCCGCCCAATCATCGATCTCACGACCTCGCCGACCGACGAACAGCTCCAGGAGTTCCTGCGGCGCCGTGCCGAAGCCGACGAGCTGGTCGCTGCTCGGGCCGCGGGACCGGGACCACAACGACGTGGTCGAGCTCCACGGCGTGCAGCCGAGGTTGCTGATCTACATTCCTAGCCCCAAGCTGGGCAGGTGTCCGAGCCGCCGAGCGACCCCATATTGGTCAAGCGTGAAGTAATTCGTGCTCGCGCTCAGAACGGTCAACGGGTCGGCTACGCGCTCTACGGCATCGCAACCGTATTGTTCTTCATTGGTCTGGCCACGACGATCTCCAATCCAATCGTATGGACGATCGTGGCCCTGCTGATTGCAGGGAGTATTATTCTTGCGGTTGCGATTCAGGTTGGATACGCGATACGCGGGGCCGAGCGCCACGAAGAAGACTCTCGCGCGATGCGGCGCAGACGGTAGGAATGTGAACGAACAGGCAACTCGCCTCGGGGCAACAGAACGTCGGGCTCAGCTGTTCGCAGCCGCGCGCGAAACGTTCGGAACCAAGGGCTTCACGGCCACGTCAATGAACGACATCGCCGTTGCCGCGGGTGTCACCAAACCGGTGCTCTATCAACACTTCGAGTCCAAGCATCAGCTGTTCCTCGAAATCCTCACCGACACGGCCGCCTCGCTCATCAAGGCCATCGGCGACGCGGTCGGTGCGTCGGAAAGCGGTCGCGAAAAGATCGAGAACGGCATGGCTGCTGCGGTCCACTTCTTTGGCGAGAGCCCATCGAGCTACCAGGTGTTCTATGGCGAGGGCGTCCGCACCGAACCCGACTTTGCCGAGGTTCATCGAGTGCTGATCGACGCCCTCCACCAGTTCACTGCCGAACATATCGATATCGAGAGCCTGTCGAAGGAGCAACGGATCCTGGCTGCCACCGGGGTCGCTGGGCAGCTCGAGGCCGTCGTCGGGCACTGGATCAACACGGGCCAGGAGCAATCCGCCGCCGAAGTGGCGTCGTTGCTGTCGTCGCTTGCGTGGCGCGGCCTTCGAGGTACGACCTGATCAAGCGGCCCAGCTACACTGCGGCAATGCACAAGATCAGCATCGAGTACTGCGTTAGTTGAGACTATTCGAGTTACGCCGTGAGCGCGACCCAGGATCTTCTCAAGAGCTACCAGCACATCATCTCCGAGACCACTCTCATCCATGGCTCTAAGGGCATCTTCGACGTCATCGTCGATGGCGACATGCTCTACTCGAAGTTCGAGACCGGCCGCCACGACGAGCCCGGCGAGGTTCTGAACTTGTTTCGTGACAAGTACGGCGAGGGTGTGCGCGAGTACGGCACCTAAGTGTCATTGCTCCGGCGGGCCACCGACCTCATTCGTCGGGGCGCAGACGAACCAACCAGCCCGCTAGTAAGCGCGTTGGTGGACGCACTGTCGAGCGATCGGGTGATGACCCACGGCGCGCAGCGATCCTTGCTGAACAAGGACGCGTCGGTCTTTGACGGCGGCAACGCGGGGCCGATCTGTTATCCGACCAGCACTGCTGAAGTCGTCGAGATCATGAAGATCGCTACGCAATTTGACCGCGCGGTCGTTCCCCGGGGCGCTGGTACTGGCCTGGCTGGTGGGGCCATCCCTTTGGGCGCTCCGATCGTCGTCACTGTCACGAAGATGAAGAGCATCATCGAGATCGACGAGCCAAACAGCGTTGCGTGGGTCGAGCCCGGCGTCGTCAACCTCGACCTGACGCGCCATCTCGCACCGCTCGGCTATCACTTTGCCCCCGACCCGTCGAGCCAGCAGGTGTGCACCATTGGTGGCAACGTCGCCAACAATTCCGGTGGCCCACACTGCCTTGCCTACGGGGTTACGAACGCGCACGTCAGAGCAATCGAGGCCGTCTTGCCGTCGGGCGATGTCGTGATGCTCGGTGGGCTCGATGCCGAACCCGCCGGCTATGACCTGCGGGGCGTGTTCGTGGGGAGCGAAGGCACCCTTGGAATCGCCACGAAGGTTGCCGTCTCGTTGACCAAGAACCGCCCTGCGGTGCGAACACTGTTGCTCGCGTTCTCGTCGGTTACCGACGCAGCGAACACGGTGTCCGACATCATTGCTTCCGGGATCGTTCCTGCTGCCCTCGAAGTCATGGACCAACAAATCACCCAGGCGGTCGAGAACTACGTTCAGGCTGGCTTCCCCCGCGACGCAGCAGCGGTGCTGCTCGCCGAGGTCGATGGTCCAGCTGAGGGGATCGAGATCGACAGCGACCGAATCCGCGAGATCGGGTTGTCCAACGGAGCAACGAGCGTGCGACTCGCTGCCGACGAAGACGAACGTGCCCTGCTCTGGAAGGGCCGCAAAACAGCGTTTGGTGCCGTTGCTCAAATCGCTCCGAACTACTACCTGCACGACACTGTTGTGCCGCGCTCCTCGCTCGCCGAGGTGCTCGCGGCGATCTATGAGATCGGTGCTCGTCACGAGTTGATGATCATGAACGTGTTCCATGCGGGCGACGGAAACCTCCATCCTCTGATCGTCTTCGACGGTCGTGAACCGGGCATTCTCGACCGGGTGCACGCTGCGGGAGCCGAGATTGTCGAAGCGTCGCTCG
>CAZMYN010000209.1:0-5955 GCA_964570495.1 uncultured Acidimicrobiales bacterium
CGGGTTCCCCCAGCGGTCGTAGAGCACCCCGTGATTCGCAGCTGTCAGGTTGAGGCCGGTGCCGCCAGCCTTGAGCGACAGAACCAATGCTCCGGCGCCTTCGCTCTCTTGGAACTCGTCGATCATCCGGTCGCGTGCGCCGCGGGCCAGACCACCGTGGTAGCACTCGATCTTCTTGCCGGTGCGCTCGGCGAGGTACTCGGCCAGGCGTTCACCCCATGAGGCAAAGTGGGTAAAGATCAGCATCTTTTCGTCGGCGGCAAATACCGACTCCATGATCTCGTTGAGGCGAGCGAGCTTGCCTGAACGGCCGTCGAGCGCTTCGTCGTCTTCTTGGTAGTTGACGGGATGGTTGCAGATTTGTTTGAGCGCGGTGATGGCAGCGAGCACTGCCCCCTTGCGTTCGGGAGTGCCGGGTTCGCGTTCGGTTGTCTGCAACACGAGATTGTCGATAACCGCCTGATACAGACCGACCTGCTCGGGGGTCATTGCGCAGAGATCGAGCTCGTCGATTCGGTCCGGAAGCTCGGCGGCGATCTCCGGTTCCATCTTCGTGCGGCGATACACGAGGATGCCGTTGAGGGCCTTGAGTGCAGCCTCGCCACCGGTTCCTTCGTTGCGCTTGGTTGGCGTGAGCTGGCTAATGAACGATGGGCGAGATCCGACCAGGCCAGTGTTTGCCCAGTCCATGATCGACCACAGATCGCCCAGGCCATTCTCGATAGGCGTACCGGTCAGTGCGACTCGGGTACGGGCATCGAGGCGACGCAGCTGCTGGGACGTTTCGGCGGCCGGGTTCTTGATTGCTTGGGCCTCATCGATAACCACCTTGCCCCACGTGACCTTCGACAGCTGGTCCATGTCGCGGACTGCGGTTCCGTAGGTGGTGATGACGAGATCGAACTTGTCGAACGCCTTCGCGAGGTCGCCCTTCTTGCGGTTGGCGCCGTGGTGCAAGTGCACCTTCATGTCAGGCACGAACTTGCGAGACTCGTTAGCCCAGTTGCCAACAACGGCCGGCGGAGCAATGACCAGGCCGGTTCCGTGCGTGCGGCTCTTGTACAGCGCGGCGAGCGAGGTCGGGGTTTTGCCGAGGCCCATGTCGAGAGCCAGGCAGCCGCCGAGTCCGGCATCGTCGAGGAAGTTCATCCACGACAGGGCATCGGCCTGATAGCTGCGGAGCTCGCCCACGAATCCGTCCGGTGTCGTTTCGGGATCTTCGGGCAATTCGTCCATCGAGCGGAGCAGGTCGGCAGCCCAACCAGAACCCGAGATCGAAATACCGCCACCGAGCGGATCGCCCTCAAGACCCATGGCGTGACGCAACATGTCGGCGCCGCTCAACTTGGTCTGGTCGGCACGTTCGGCAAGCGCCGCCGCGGCTTCTGCGAGATCGGCCTGGTCGAGTTCGATCCACTGGCCACGGCTCTTCACCAGTGGCTTGGCCTGCTGGGCGAGCCGTGCGATTTCGGCAGCGCTGAGCTCGACGTCGTCGAACATTGCCGACCAGCGAACGTTCGCCAGCTGCTGGGCTCCGACCACGGTCTCTTCGGCGTCTTCTGCGGTGAGGCGAAGCGTTGGCCGAGTCGACTTTCTCGAGAGCGGCGGAACTCGCACGTCATAACCAGCAGCACTCAGGACCGGACCAACCTCTGTCATGAGTTGCCAGGCTTCGTCTTGGCTCAAGATCACTTCGCCGCGTCGGCGGCCACCCGGGCGAAGCAACGCAGGGAAGAGGCGCTCGAGGCGAGACGCTTGGTGTTCGAAGAGCCGGGAACGGTCCTTTGATGCTTCGGCGAGCACGAGCTCGAAAGGTTCGAGGCTGCCACTCGACGACGTTCCCAACACCTGGGCGAGCCACGCGTTCGATTCGTCGGGCGGGCTGAGTTGCACCGTGAGCCTCGGGTTCTTCGTACCGACCACCGGAGCAGCCCAACGGTCGATACGCCGCGAAATTTCCGCACCCGGACCGTCGGGCGCGATGAAGGGTGTTCCGTCGAGGCGACCAAGGAACGACTCGGAAATGTCGTTGCGGTCGTTGACCTCGGGTGGGGGAGCGGGAGTCTCGACCTGGCTCGCAGCCATGCGAACAATCTGGTTGGTCACGTTGCCCATGACGGCGGTGGTGAAGGCGAGTGCTTCTTGGCGTTGCTGTCCAACCATGGCTGCGCCGGGAACCGAGTCGACCAACCGCGCAAGGTGATCCTTATCGATCAACCCCGGAAGCCACCGGACGGAGAACTGACTGCCCTCGGCTTTCTTTGATCGGCGAGACTGGCGCAGCTGTGGTGCCATGCGGCCTTGGGCCACCGCGCTGACCGCGGTCGCCGCGGCGAGACCCATCCAGCGGACGCTCGGCCCGATGCGAGGATCGTTCGTTGGGTGGGCTTGCGCGACCAGCCAGCCAAGTGCGGGGGTAATCAAGGTCGTTACGGCGGGGACGCGCTGCCCGGTCATGATTCGTAGTGGGCTGCGGCTCTCCCACTCGATGGCTCCGGCGCCGGTCGAGGCGAGCAGTTCGCGCACGACGCTCTCTTGTTCGTAGCGGGCGTTGTGGCCAGCAACCCAAGCCACGAGCGAACCATCGTTCCAGGAGAGCTGGAGTTGTGGAGTGCCCGTCTTTTCTTCTTTTGGTTGCTGGTTCTTCGCCCCGCCGCGCTTGTTGTTGGGCCGTGCCTCGGGCGTGAGTTCTTCTTCGGTAGCCGGGCCGATCAGTTCGGTCAGTGCCTCATCGATTCGGAAGCACTCCTCGTCGAGGTCGTTCAAGATGTTGGCGCGCTCTGGCCCACGGACGGTCTTGCGCGCTCGCTCCAAGGCGAGGTCTGCGTTATCGAGTAGACGCCAGAGCGCGTCGGCCCACGCAGCCTTATCGGCCTTCAGGGCCTTTTGCTGCTCAGGGGTCGCCGAGCCGTCAAGCTGTGCTTGCGCGAACTCGTCGAGTTCCATGGGTGTGAGGTTGGTCGCGATACCTACGTCTCCTGGTACGGCCACTTGCGGGCGTTACAAACGCTGAAGCTCGTGGTGACGCAGTACGGCACCGGCGAGCGGGTCGGACGGCAACAACAACAGTGTCTACTTGATCACTGCGTAACTCCGCGTCCTGCGCCGTCGGAGTCGTGACCCGATGCGCTATTGCTAACACTATCGGCAGATGCAAAATATTTTACAATCGTGCTGCCGGGGGACTTGCCCGACGATTGGCGGGCTCGAAACACCAGAGGTCGAAGCCACATGGGAGAATCACCTTCATGATTGGACGAGTACGACCAGCCGTTGCTGGGCTTTCGGGCTACACGCCGGGCAAGGACGCGAACCAAGTCGCCGACGAACACGATGTCGTCGATGCGATCAAACTCGCGTCGAATGAGAACCCGTGGTCGCCTTCGCCGGGGGTGGCAAAGGCAATCACCGACGCCGTGGCCGGGGTAAACCGCTACGCCGATAACGGAGCGACCGACGTACGGACCGCCATTGGCGAATGGCTCGACATCGATCCGAGCAACATCACTGTTGGCTGCGGCTCGAGCGGCATTCTCCAACAGGTGTTCATGACCTACGTCGATCCCGGGGACGGGGTCATCTTTCCGTATCCGTCCTTCGAGATCTACCCCATATTCTCGACCCTGTTCGACGCCGTCGACGTGCGCACGCCGCTCGTCGACCACGCCTTCGATCTCGACGCGGTGGCTGCTGCGGTCACCGAAAAGACCAAGCTGATCTTTCTCGCAACGCCCAATAACCCGACCGGCACATCGATTGCAATGGCCGATGTCGAGCAGCTGCTCGATCGAATCCCAAGCGACGTCGTCGTGGTGATCGACGAGGCCTACCGCGAGTTCAACGACCCGTCATTCGGTGACCCGGTGTCGCTGCTTCACAATCACCGCAACGTCATCATCACCCGTACGTTCAGCAAGGCCTTCGGGCTGGCAGGTATGCGCGCTGGCTACGCCGTCACCGATCCCGAGATCGTCACCGAGCTCGACAAAGTGCGGCTCGCCTTCTCGGTCAACAACCTCGCGCAGGTCGCAATGCTCGCCGCGATCGAGTTCGAAGACGAAGCCATGGAGAACGTCGACATCCTGCTCGCCGAGCGACAGCGCTGCGTCGACGCACTGATCGCAGAAGGGGTAGAGCTTCCGCCCACCCACGCCAACTTCGTCTTCATCCCCACCGGCGATTCGACCTCGAAGATCGCGCTCGCCATGGAGAAACAGGGCATTGTCACCCGGCCGTTCTCCGGCGTAGGACTTCGGGTCACGGTCGGAAGCCCCGAGCAGAACGATCGCTGGCTCGCGGCCTTCCTCACAGCGCGGTCGGCTGCCTAGCACGGCGCGGCGCTCACACATTTGGCAACATTGATAACCAATCAACCAAACGAAAGCGGGAGCAATGGCGATTCGATCACACCTCGACCAATACGCAGAGAACGAAACCGGTGAACAGTTCACACGGCAGAATTCCAAACTTCTCAAGATCGAGCTGGCCGCTGGCGGAGTTCATGCCAAGCGTGGATCGATGGTTGCGTACCAAGGCGACGTGAAATTTGAGAACAAGGGTTCAGGTGGCCTCGGCAAGATGCTGAAGAAGGCTGCGACCGGCGAAGGCGCCGACATGATGCATGCCACTGGTCAAGGCGAGTTGTTCATTGCTGACGACGCCAAAGATGTGCACATCCTGTATCTCGAGAACGACGCGATCTCGGTCAACGGAGCGAGCATCTTGGCCTTCAACGAGTCGATCTCGTGGGAGATCAAACGTCTGAGTAGCGGCGCTGCCGGAATGATGGCCGGTGGTCTGTACAACATGGAGCTTTCCGGAACGGGCTTTGTTGCGATAACGACCGACGGGCCCCCGGTCATGCTCGACGTGGCAAGTGCGCCAACATTTGGTGACGCTCAGGCGGTCGTCATGTGGTCCGGCGGCGTCCAGATGCAGCTGAAGACCGACACGACCGGCGGCCTGAAGTCGATGGTGCGCGGTGGCTCAGGCGAGACGTTCCAGATGGCCTTTGGTGGTCAGGGCTTTGTGCTCGTGCAGCCGTCTGAAGGTCGACCACAAATCGGCGCCGGCGATGGCGGCGGCGGCCTCCTCGGCGCTCTCGGCGGGTAGTTACTAGTTTCGGAGTTGAGAGGCGACTGCTTCGAGTGACCGTTGAAGCGTTGGGACGTCGGCCGGATCGATTCGGTCGAAGAAAAACTCGCGCACATGCTCGACGTGTTGAGGCGCCGCGGCTTCTATGGCTGCTTGGCCATCGGAGGTGAGCACCGCCCAGGTGCCACGGGCGTCGTCATCGCATTTTTCTCGCGCGACGAAACCTCGTTTCTCTAGCCGGTCGATTCGCTGGGTGAGCCGGCTGCGTGAGTGCAGCACCGTGAGCGAGAGGTCGCTCATGCGAAGGCGGCTGTCGTCGGCTTCGCTGAGGTGCACGAGTACTTCGTAGTCGTCGAGGGTGATGTCGTTTGACTTGCGCAGCGCTGCGTCGATGGTGGTTCCCATGGCCGAGGACGCGGTGATGAAGGCGCGCCACACGCGCATCTCATCGTGAGAAAGCCAGTTCGTGGAAGTCATGGGTGAAGTCTAGCGCGCAAGTTGCAGATGGTTAAATGTTTAACTACAGTAGTTCAAACTTTAACTAACCCCCCCCTTCAATAGGAGTCCCAATGTCAGAATCAGCACCACTCACCGCCGGAACCTGGAACATCGAACCGTCACACAGTTCGGTTGGCTTCACGGTTCGCCACCTTGGCCTCAGCAAGGTTCGCGGTCAGTTCAACGCCTTTAGTGGCTCGCTTGAGATCGCTGAAGACCAGACGGCGAGTTCGGTCGCGGCAACGGTTGAACTTTCGTCGATCGATACCAACAACCCCGACCGTGACGGACACTTGCAAAGCACCGACTTCTTCGGAGTTGAGGCTAATCCGCAGATGACCTTCACCTCGACCGCCGTTACCG
>CAZMYN010000210.1:0-5890 GCA_964570495.1 uncultured Acidimicrobiales bacterium
GGTGACGGCGCGGGCGGTGACGAACTCGGCAAGGTTGTCCCGCGGGACTGCGAACATTGGCTGTGAGGAAACGGGAAAGCCGTCAGAACCTGTCACCACTGGAATAGCCAAGACGACAGACACCACCAGCGTCACCGCAGCCAACGCTGTTCGCGCTGGGCGATTGTCCGCCAGGTCGCTCACGCTTCCCTGGGATTGGAGTCTCGGTCGAGGACTGGCACGACAGTCATGCTTCTCGAGATCCGAGCAAGTCTCGGCGAGAAACCGCCAGGCGGATCCATCCGGCAAGATCGACCTGTTCGGCCCGATGGGTTGGGTCGACTCCAGCCGCAGCGATCTCTTCTTCGTTGAGGACACCGGCGAGTGAGCGGCGCAACATTTTGCGACGTTGCCCGAATCCGGCTTTGACGACTTCGGCCAAGACTTCAGATTCGACTGCAGGCTCCTCGTCGCGTCGAGTGAGCATGACGAACGCTGATTCGACCTTGGGGCGCGGCACAAAGACCGTTGGGGGCACTTTTGCCAACAACTCGGCGTCGGCGTGAAGGCCGGCGAGCACGCTCGGGATGCCGTAGGTCTTGTTGCCGGGACCTGCGGCGAGCCGCTCGGCCACTTCGGTTTGGACGAGGACCGAAATCGCGTTCACCTGGGGGACGTCGGACAAGATGCTGAGAATCAGCGTCGTGCCGATGTTGTAGGGCAAATTGGCAACAACGTGCACCGGCCCGGTGTGATCACCGATGACGTCGGCCCAATCAAGCTCTTGTGCGTCGGCTTCGATGATGCGAGCTCGATCGCCAACGACCTCCGATACCGCCTTGGCCAAACCGCGGTCGATCTCGACGGCGACAACCGTGGCTCCCGTTTCGATCAGCGCCAGGGTGAGTGAACCCAAGCCGGGTCCGATCTCGACGACGAGGTCGCCTTCGCCGACACCGGAGAGCAACGCCAGGCGGCGCACGGTGTTCGGGTCGGCTACGAAGTTCTGGCCGAGTTCGCGGCGGGCGCTCAGGCCGTGGCGATCGAGGAGTTCGTGGATCGTCGGCCGACTGTGGGTCACCGGAGTGGTACTACAGCAAGTTCTTGCCGCAGACGGGCCACTGGTCCCAGCCGCGCATGGCGTACAAGGTGTAGGCCATCACGTCTTGCCAACCTGGCTCGGCGTTGATGGGATCGACCCCAACGAGATGCGGGAAGTGAATGCCTGCGACCCAATCCCACGTGATCTGTGAGAACTGGTAGGCCCCGCGATACTGACCCGACGGGTTGGTGACCTGGTAATTGTGGGTCGACTCGCAATTACGAAGCGCATCCCATTGGGCAGCCGTGGGGCCTCCCACTGGCGGGGGCACGCGACCATCGACCTGAGCGGGCGCTGCTATTTGGGCGGGCGCGTCGACGTCGGTCGGGAGTGGCTCGTCGACCGGGTCGGGTTCGACAGGATCTTCCTCCGGAGCCGGGGCTTCGTCGGCAGGTTCCTCTACGTCGGAGTCAGCTGCGGGAGTTTCCGCGTCGGCGGGATCTTCCTCGGCCACTTCAGGCTCTTCTACTGGCACTGGTTCGACATTGACAACGGGCAACAACGACAGGTTGGTGTCCGAGGGTGGAAGTAGTTCGGAGGCTTCAACCAGGCCGTCGGCGATAGCTTGCTCGCGTGCGAAACCCCAGGTTGCGGCTTGATCGGCAAGTCGAGTGATGTCGGGGCTGACCTGCTCTTCGAGGACAACGATCTCGACCGCGGCCGATTGATTGGCTTGGGCATCGGTTGGATCAACAGCAATGGTTGTAAGCGTTGCAGGCTCGGCCGCGTCGCTGCTCGCTGGCGCCGCTACACCGTCGGTCTCGACCCCTTCTGCGGGCGCAGGGGAATCAATAACCAGGAAAGGGATAGCAATGGCCGCCACGAGTCCAGCGAGAGCCACTCGCCACCGTTCGTTGACCTTTGGTGGATTCAGGATCCGACCCTTTCACTTGCTTATAGGCACACAGAAGCAAATGGGTAGCCCCATCCGCGAGTCCATCACGCTAGGAAAGACCCTCGTCGCGCGCAACCCTTGTGGGCGCCAATCGCGCTGACGGCGCGAATTCATTGACTTTTCAGGCCGTAAAACGTTCTTGCGCGCTCTGTAGTGGCCGCTGCAACCGTCGCGATTGGTTCACCCAGCAGTTCTGCGACGGCATGACCGACGTGCACCACATTTGCTGGCTGGTTCTTCTTTCCCCGGTGTGGGACTGGCGCGAGATACGGCGAATCGGTCTCGACCATCAACATGTCGAGCGGGCTCGCGGCGACCGCTGCCTGAAGGTCGACAGCGTTGTTGAAGGTCACTATCCCGCTCACCGAGATCACGATTCCGCGGTCGAGTCCGGACCGGGCCTCGTCGGGGCCGCCGGTAAAGCAATGAAACACGGTCCGCCGGGGTGTTCCTTCGGCATCGAGGATGTCGAAGGTGTCGGGCCAGGCATCGCGGGTATGTATGACAAGTGGTAGGTCGTGTTCGTTCGCGAGCGCGATGTGTTGGGCAAAGACTTCGCGTTGGACGTCTCGGGGCGAGTGGTCGTAGTGGTAATCGAGGCCTGCCTCACCAATGGCTACGACATCGGGTGATCCAATGAGTTCGGCAATCCCGTCGATGCCGTCCTTTGCGTCGTGGGGGTGGACACCGACCGTTGCGTAGACCCGCTCATGGCGTGCAGCCACCGCAATTGCTTCGACGGACCGCTCGTGGGTGACCCCGACGGTCACCATTTCGTCCACGCCAGCGGCACGTGCAGCCTCAACCCACGCGTCGCCATCGGCTCCAGGGGGAATGTGGCAGTGGTTATCGACCCACGTCGTCACGGCTCAGCCTTTCAGCCGAGGGAACAGCGGGTCGCCAGATGTAAGTGCAAGCCCACCGGGATATTGACCCCATGTTGCGGCGTCGGGCAGGCGTTGATCTCCGACCTGGCCGGGCAAGCCAATTCGTTCCCAGGCAGCCTGAGCAGCGTTGGGGATTGCGGGCGAGGCGAGAATGCACACGATTCGGATTGCTTCGAGCGCGTCGCCCATAACTGTGTCGACCTCGGCGCCTGGTTCCATTTTCCAGGGCTCGTTCGCGGCAAGGTACTCGTTGGTTTCACGGATCAGCCGCCAGGTTGCGTCGAGCGCTACCGGGGGCTGAGCCTTCTCCCACGCTGCAGTCGTGTCGGCCAACGCAGTCACGGCCTCGGGGCCGAGCGACGATTCCCCCGATGGTGCGGGCGACACGTCACCGCACTTCTTTTCGGTGACCGTGATGACCCGCTGGACCAGATTGCCGAACTGGTTGGCCAGATCGCTGTTGTAGCGGGTGATCATCTGCTCGTAGGTGAAGTCGTTGTCGGGACCAAAGGCGGGGTCGCGCAAGAAGTGGTAGCGGAAACCGTCGACCCCGAAGGCCGCGAAGCCCTGTTCGTCGTCGCCTTCGATCAGCTGGCGGGGTGTGATCGAGTTGAGTTTCGATTTGCTCATCTTCTTGCCGCCGATGAGGAGCCAGCCGTGGACGTAGTACTTGGGAAGGTCGGTAACTCCGGCTGCGAGCAGCATCGCTGGCCAAAAGACGCAGTGGAAGCGGATGATGTCTTTACCAATCACATGCGTTGTGCTCGGCCACCATTGCTCGAAGGTTGCGTCGTCGGTGCCATAGCCAACAGCGGTTGCATAGTTGATGAGCGCGTCGTACCAGACGTAGAACACGTGGTCGTCGTCCCATGGCACCGGGATGCCCCAGTCGATCGACGAGCGCGAGATGCTGACATCGCGCAGTTCTTGGCGAAGCAGCCCGAGGACCTCATTGCGGTAGCCGTCGGGCTTGACGACACCGGCGGTGTTCTCGAAGTAGTCGAGTAGCTGGTCGGCAAATTCGCTGAGCTTGAAGAAGTAGTTCTCTTCAACCATGTGCTCGGCCGGGCGCTCGTGGACCTTGCAGTTGCCGTCGTCGAGTTCGTCGTCGGTGTAATACGCCTCGCAGGCAACGCAGTACAGACCTTCGTAGGTGGCTGAGTAGATGTAACCGTTGTCGTAGACCTTTTGCATGAGCGCCTGGACCGCCGTGTGATGGCGCGGTTCGGTCGTGCGAATGAAGTCGTCGTTTGCGATGTCCATGAGCTCGGCCACTTCACGAAACAGCACGCTCGTGCCGTCGACCTGTTCTTGGGGAGTGACGCCGTTTTCCTCGGCGGCTCGCTGGATCTTCAACCCGTGCTCGTCGGTTCCCGTGAGCATCTTTGTTTCATCCCCTAAGAGACGATGCCAACGGGCAAACGCATCGGCGATGACCGTGGTGTACGCATGGCCAATGTGGGGCGCGTCGTTGACGTAGTAGATCGGTGTGGTGATGTAGTACTTGCTCACGCCCTAGAGCCTAAAGGCGTTCGCCACCACTAGGCCGAAGCAACCTCACGAAGCTGCGGCCATGCCGAGCCGTCATCGTCGATGCTCGTCGTGCTGTCGGCCGATGCCGGCTCGACAGCGCGTTGATCGCTCGAGCTTTGCAAACGTTCGATCTTGTCGAGATTGCGTTGCAGAACATTGGTGCGAGTTCCCGACAGCTTCTCGAACGAGTTCATGGCCATGTTCATGTGCTTGCCATGCTTTTCGAGCTGCTCGGTGTACTTGGCGAACTCGGCCTTGAATCCGTTGAGGCAATCCAAAATCTCGGTGCTGCGCCTTTCGAGCATGAAGTTGTCCATCGACTGACGAATGATTTGAAGCACTGCAATCAACGTGCTCGGGCCGCACAGCACGACCTTCGAAGCCATGGCGATGTCCATCAGTTCGGGGTCGTTCTCTTGGACGAATCCAAAGATGCTCTCGTTCGGGATGAGCAGCACAACAGCATCGACCGAATTGGCCTCCTCTTGGTAGCGCCGATCGGCCAGTTCCTTGACGCGGGACCGAGCGTCCTTTGCGAACTGCTTGCGGTGCCTGTCGGCCAAGGTCGGGTCGACCCCGTCGGCGTCCAAGAAGGCCAGGTAGTTGTCGGCCGGGAACTTGACGTCCATGTGGAGCACCATGTCTCGGGGCATAAGGAACGTGAAGTCGGGGCGGCCGCCCGAGTCGATGCCCTTTTGAGCCCGGTAGTTGACGCCTTCCTTAAGCCCAGCAAAGTTGAGCACGTCTTGGGCCATGCGCTCTCCCCAGTTGCCGCGCTTCTTCGAGTTTCCCAATGCTTCGCGCAAGCTACCAGTGGTCTGTTGTAGATGGCCGGTGGCTTTGGCCGCTTCCTGCATTTGGGTGACGAGCTTGCCATGCTGGCCAGCTGCCTTCTCGGCCATATCAGTCATCATTTTTCCAATGCGCTTTATCTCCGAGCGCAGCTCGGCGGTCTGCTTTTCGACCAGTGAGGTGCTGGCGTCGTATTTCTGATGGCCGAGCGCCATGTTCTTCTCAAGCTTCTCGTTGCCGATTGCCAGGTTCTTGGCGAGCGCTTCGTTACCCACGCGCATTCTTGCGTCGAGTTTCTGATCGGCGAGCTCGGCGGCGCGGGTCGCAGCGGTTTCCATCGTGGCGAGTCGCTCACGCGACAGCGCATCGGCGGTTGCGCCACGCTCGACGAGCGCAGCCTTGACCGCAGCCGCGACGGCTTGGTCTTGGCCGAGCTGTGTCTGTTGTTCGCCAGCGCGGCGCAACAGAACGAACAAGGCGTAGAAGCCAATGGCGAACGCCAGCAGGACGATTGAAGTGATGATGATGAGGGGAAGAAGTTCCATAACCGAGACAGTACGGATGGGGTGTGACAACGAACTTTGGGTGAGCTCGGTTGCGCCTCCAAACTCGATTTGACGTGTTCGTGCACTTTCGTTATGTTTCGATGCATGCCGATTGTTCGTATGAACACCGATGATGCAGATGCCCTGGTCGAGGCCT
>CAZMYN010000211.1:0-3860 GCA_964570495.1 uncultured Acidimicrobiales bacterium
TGTAGCCAAGCGGCTCGGCGTCGAGCAGTTCGTGGGCGCGGGCAATCGCTCCTGTTGGAGCGCCCGTCGATGGTTGCCCTACTTCGAGGTGATGGACGGCAGCGCCCGTCTGCTCGCGTTCTTGGGCAGCGGCCACGACTTCCATCACGTAGAACGGGTCGATCACACGGTCTGGCATTTTCGGGGCCATGTCAGCCGCCGGAGCTGAACGCGCTTGCGAGCACACCGGGAGGGGTGGGGTCTTCGCGGTTGTCGAGCCAGCCGTGAGGCAGCGCGACACGCTTGGGCCCGTGGCTGTGCCCACGAGTGAGGCGGGCGGCTTCGGGCGGGAACTCTTCGTCGGCGAGTGAGCCCAAGATGTCGAGCATTTCCTCGCGGCTCGACATCATCGATATCTGCTTGCGTAGTTGGCCACCGACGGGGAAACCCTTCAAATACCAACTGGTGTGCTTGCGGAAATCGCGGGTGCCGCGATCCTCGCCCAACCACTCGGTGAGCAGGTCGAGGTGCGTGGTCATGATCTTGACGACTCCGTGCAGGCTCGGCGCAGGCGTAATCTCGCGGCCCTGTAGGCCTTGGGTGAGTTCGCGGAACAACCATGGCCGCCCCAAACAGCCGCGGCCGATCACGACACCGTCGCAGCCCGTCTCTTGCATCATGGCAATCGCGTCGGAGGCTTCCCAGATATCGCCGTTGCCAAGCACCGGAATCGAGGTGACGTGTTGTTTGAGTTCAGCGATCGTGTCCCACCGGGCTGTACCGGAGTAGGCCTGCTCGGCGGTGCGGGCATGCAGCGCAATCGCGGCGGCGCCTTCGTCTTCGGCGATCTTGCCGGTGTCGAGCATGGTGATGTGGTCGTCGTCGATCCCGATTCGGAACTTCAACGTGACGGGGATGTCGCCCGCGTTCGACACCATGGCCCGCACAATGTCGCGCAGCAGCTGGTGGCGCCAGGGGAGCGCGCTGCCACCGCCATGGCGGGTGATCTTCGCGACCGGGCAACCAAGGTTCATATCGATGTGATCGACCGAGCCCTCGTCGACAAGCTTCTTGACCGCCTCGCCAATCCAATAGGGGTCGGTGCCGTAGAGCTGGATGCTGCGCGGCGTCTCGCCTTCGGCGAACTTCGCCGAGTGCAGCATCTTCTTATGGCCCTCGATGAGCGCCCGAGCGGTGATCATCTGGTTGACGTAGAGCCCGCCCACCGCCGTGGTCGCGTTACCGGGCGCGGGAGTTGAATCGTCGTAGGCCATCTCGTTGCCGAATCGACGACACAGTGTGCGGTACGGCGCGGTCGTGACCCCGGCCATCGGTGCAAGCACGACGGGCGGGGTGACCGTGATCGGTCCGATCTGCAGTGACTGGGGTAGTGAAGCGGTGCCTTGCACTACCCCATTGTGCCGGATTAGACGCTTGGCGAGAGTCCAGCGAGACCGAACCCGACGCTGAAGCGCTCGCACCAGATGTCGACTGAGTTGAATACTTCGAGGTCGACGTCGGCGGGGACGTCGTAGTTCTGGTCGCCGATGTTGCCCCTCAGGTCGCCGAGGCTGACGAAGTCACCGTTGTCGGCTCGGAGGTAGACCTTCAGGTCAGGGCCGTTTGGTGAGTTGAACCCTTCGAGGCGCAGCACACGCTGGTCGCCGTCGGTCAAGACCTGGGCCGTGCCGGTTACGTCGTATCCGTTGATGACGTTGTCTTCGAAGTTGCCCGAGAAGAGCGTCTCGATATCGCCAGCCATTTCCGGTTCGCCTTCGGCGGTGGTGTTGGCGTTTGCGTCGGCCTCGACCATCGCAGCTTGGAATTCTTCGGATTCGCGAACTTCGGTGGCGAACGGGTCGGCGTCGGAGACCTCGTTGTCGATGAAGGCGGTGTGGATGCCGAAGAATCCAAAGGCGACCCATGCGAGGGCTGCGAGGACGACGATTCCTCCCACGGCGAGCAGTGGTTTGTTGTTTTTGATGTCCATGGTGAGGAAACTGGCCTTCGGTCGTTGGTGATACCGGGATGTGAATTCGTTCTTCGGTAGTTTCGATCGGCAGTGCCGGTGGGCACAACAATCGTCTTGGACAACTTAGTCAAAGAGCAGCCGTATCCACCTACGAGTATCGGCGGGATCGATTGCGTCATCGATCTCGAAATGCGAAGCAACGTTGGTTGCTCGGCCCCGCTCGACCAAGTTAGGTGCCTCCTTCGCCCAACAAAATTTGAAGGAACGGACGGAGGCGGTAGCGGGGGAGGCCAATCACGTTGTCGTAGCTTCCCTCGATCGAGGTAACGAACGCGCCGCCGCGTCCTTGAATGGCATACGCGCCGGCCTTATCGGCAGGCTCACCCGTGCCCACGTACCAGGCAATGTCGTCTTTGGTCAGCTCGGCGAAATGCACGATCGTCCGCTCGACGAACGACGAAGTTTCGCCGCTTCTACGAACAGCGACTCCGGTCATGACCTCATGGGTGCGTCCCGAAAGTGTGCGCAGCATCGACGCGGCCTGAGCATCGTCAACCGGTTTGCCGAGCAGACGGCCGTCGATCGTCACGATCGTGTCTGCGGAGATCACGAGATCGTCTTGTGCGACCTCGATCGATAGTCCCTTCGCGATCGCCAGGCGTTCGACATAGGTCGCAGGATCTTCGTCGGGCAGCGGCGTTTCATCGATGTCTGCGGGTCGCACTACCGGCGTGAGACCAAGTTCTTCGAGGAGCACCCGGCGACGCGGTGAACCAGAGGCAAGAATGAGAGTCACGGTCACGTACGGTACCCAAATTGAGCGTCTGTGAACCTGGTGTTCAGGCGGGCCGGTCGTGTGCCGATAGGTCGAAAGAGTCGAAAAGAAAGAAGCGATATGGGCGAGACAGTTCTGGTCACGGGCGGCGCGGGATACATCGGTAGCCACACCGCACTGGCATTGATCGAGGCTGGTCACAGCGTTGTCGTGCTCGACAACTATGTGAACTCCAAGCCCGGAGCGCTCGACGTAGTCGCCGAAATCACTGGCACTCCGGTCACCTTCGTCGAAGGCGATGCCCGCGACGTCGACATGGTCGAGAAGGTGCTGCGCGACAACAACGTCACGGCGGTCATTCACATGGCTGCGCTCAAGGCAGTTGGCGAGTCGGTCGAGATGCCGCTCGAGTACTACCGCAACAACCTCGAATCCTGCATGGCCACTCTCGAAGCAATGCGTAACGCCGAGGTGTGGAAGTTCGTGTTCTCGTCATCGGCCACGGTGTACGGCGATCCCGAGTCGTGCCCAATTCCCGAGACCGCAGGCATTGGAGCCACCAACCCCTACGGCATGACCAAGGAAATGATCGAGGTCATCCTTCGTGACCTCGCGGCGTCCGATGATCGGTGGAAGATCACTTCGCTTCGTTACTTCAACCCCGTTGGAGCGCACGAGAGCGGCCTCATTTCTGAAGCACCCGTCGGCAAGCCGAACAACCTCATGCCGATGATCATGGAGGTCGCCACCGGCAAGCGCGAGAAGGTCATGGTGTTCGGAGACGACTGGTCGACGCCCGATGGCACCGGCGTGCGTGATTACATCCACATCATGGATCTCGTCGAAGGCCACGTTGCCGCTGTCGAACACCTCGACACCCAAGACAGCTATGAGGTCTTCAACCTTGGCCAAGGCAACGGCACCAGCGTGCTCGAGCTCATTGCGGGCGTCGAGGAAGCTACTGGCAAGAAAATCCCCTACGAGGTTACGGGCCGACGTACAGGCGATATTGCCGAGTGCACTGCGGACCCCACGCGAGCAAACACGATCCTCGGTTGGAAGACCACGCGCACAACTGCCGATGCCTGCCGCGACGCCTGGAACAGCCAAGGCTGAGCCGAGTCGCCGCTGCCG
>CAZMYN010000211.1:3960-5877 GCA_964570495.1 uncultured Acidimicrobiales bacterium
AGGTTTCAGAGGATTCGGCGGTCAGCGGCCCAGCGGGTGAGTTCGTTGCGGTTGGAGAGCTGCAGTTTGCGCAGCACCGAGCTGGCATGTGATTCGACGGTCTTGATCGAGATCGTCAGCCGTCGAGCAATTTCTTTGTAGGCGTAGCCGCGGGCCAACAGCCGCATGACCTCTTGCTCGCGGTTCGTGAGCCGGTCGAGCTCGGGATCTGCGGCCGGGGTTTCAAGCTCGGTCGAGAACGCATCGAGAACAAACCCGGCGAGACGTGGCGAAAACACGGCGTCGCCGCTGGCGACTCTGGTGACCGCGTCGATGAGCTCGGGGCCGTTCGTGGCCTTCGTGATGTAACCGCGGGCCCCGGCACGAATCACGGCGATCACATCTTCGGCGGCGTCGGAAACCGAGAGCGCCAAGAACACGGTGGTGATTCCACGATCGACACAGCCCGCGATCACGTTGGTCGCAGTACCGCTCGGCAGATGAACGTCGCACACGACAACGTCGGGCTTTTCTCGGGCGATCATGTCGATCGCATCGGGAACATCGCCAGCTTCGCCCACGATCGTGAAGGCGTCCTCGAGCTCGGCGCGTACGCCGGCGCGGACAAGAGCGTGATCATCGACAAGGACGATTCGGGTCATGGCGCAGTCTCCTGGTCGGTGTTCTCCGCTGACGTCTCAAGAGGTAGTAGCAGCTCGACTTCAGTTCCTTCACCGGGTGCGGAAACGATTTGCGCGGAGCCGCCTGCTCGTTCCATGCGTCCGATGATTGACTCGGCGACACCACGGCGATCGCCGGGGATTGAGCCGACGTTAAAGCCGTTGCCGGTGTCACGAACGAAAATCTCGATCGCGTCGACACGCCGTTCGGCGAAAACGTCGATTCGATTCACTCCCGAGTGAATCGCTGCGTTGGTCATGGCCTCTTTGGTGGCAGCTATCAAGCGTCCGACGTCGGCCTGGACGCCCGCGCCGGTGTCTCCAACGGCCACGACGTCGATCTGCACGTCGTGCGCGTTCTCGACTTCGTCTGCTGCCTGTTCGAGCGCTGGCCCCAGCCGAATGCCGTCGGGGGCGTTCGTGGATTGGCCGTATAGCCAGCCTCGAAGCTCACGCTCTTGGCGCCGTGCGAGGTGTGCTGTTTGTGCCGGGTCGTCTGCGTTGCGTTGAATGAGACTGAGGGTTTGGAGGACCGAGTCATGAAGGTGGGCCGATATGCGCGCTCGCTCGTCGTTTCGGATCCGTTCCATTCGCTCGGAGTCGAGTGTGCGAGCGAGGTGAACAACCGAAGGAGCCGCCACGATGGTGACGCCGGCGACGATCGCAAGCCCGAAGGCAAGTGAAACAATGAAGATCGTTAGCGATACCTGGACGAGCACCGCGAATGCGATGACCCCGCCAATCGCTACGGCCAAACCCGCCACGATCCGCACAACGAAGGAAATACCCTCGTCGCTTGCGCCGCGAGACCAGGCGATCAGCGAGCCAGCCAACACGAACCCGACCGGCCAGGTGATGGCAGTGGCCTCGGACGGGAACAGTTGGCCGAACAAGAACATGAACCCGATGGTGATCAGCGCGACGGCGAGATGGCGAAGGAATGGCGTCGCACCCTTTAGCTGTGGGTGATATGGGCTGAGCTGGGACGGCGCGAAGAAGACGAGGACGGCCCAGATCAACGCGTAGAGCACCAGGCCCCATCCAACGACCAGCGAGAGTGCAAAGGCGACGCGAATGACGGTCGGTTGCACCCCGATCTCACGGGCGATTGCCGAAGCAACACCACCGAGCCAACGGGAATTGGGATCGAGTCTCGGGAGCTGCCATCTCGGCAGTGGGACCGACGTCTCCATTTGTCAATGATCGCAGCTCAGCACGGTTTCGGCCATCGGGGCTGACCCTGAGATGACCCTGATCT
>CAZMYN010000212.1:0-5806 GCA_964570495.1 uncultured Acidimicrobiales bacterium
TGCCATGACCGTGTCGACCAGCACGACCAGTTCGACCTCATCACCACGAGCGGTCAAGAGTCGGGCAATCTCCCATGCGAGCAGACCGCCCGTCGACCAACCGAGAAGCCGATAGGGGCCAGGGCGAATCGCCGAGTCGACAGCGTCGAGCATGACCTGAGCTTGGCTAGCGATCGTGTCGACGATTTCGCTGCGCGCATCGGCGCCGGGAAGGCGAACTCCGACAACGGGAATGTCGGGGTCGAGCGATCGTACGAGCGGCGCGTATCGCAAGAGGTTGCCGCCGCCGGGGGGCAAGACGATCAAGGGGCGTTGGGCGCCCGTCTCACGAAGCACCTCGACGAGGTCGTCGTGGCGCGAAAGGTTGTAGAGCGGGCCTTGCGACTCGGTCTCGGGTGCCTCTGGCGTCTCGAACCGATCGGGGTTCAGGTCGGCGGCGAGACGTTCGGTGAGCAACGCTGGCGTCGGCGCAGCGATCAGTTCACCAATGGCCACGCGGCGACCGAACTCGGCCTCGAGCATCGACACCAGGGCCACTGCCTGGAGCGAATCGCCGCCCCGCTCGAAGAAGTCGGTTCCAGCATCGATGGACGGATCCTCAAAGACGGTCTCGAACGCCCCGGTCACGATGCGTAGCACCGGATCGGCACTGCCCTCGACGACATGGGCGGGTGTGGGCGAGGCGACCGACTCGAGCGCAATGTCGCTCAACTGCGAGCGGTCGAGCTTGCCGTTGTGGTTTCGTGGCAGTGACTCGATGACGACGATGCGCGACGGCAGGTGAGTTGCCGGAAGCAGTGCGCTGAGCGCTGAGGCGACCTCTCCAGCCGTGACGCTCGGAGCTTCGACCCAACCAATCAGCTGCCCCTCTCTTTGCTCAACGAGGCTTGCTTTTACCCCACCGACACTCATGAGCGCTCGCTCGACTTCGGTCGGTTCGATTCGGACACCACCGACCGAGAGCTGGCTATCGATGCGCCCGAGGAACTCGAGTGATCCATCAGCGCGGCGAACAACGAGGTCGCCCGTGCGATAGGTCCCATCACGATCGATCGGCGTGATGAAACGATCGCCCTGACCGTCTTCGATCTCACCGAGGTAGCCGCTAGCTACCGATGGGCCGGTAAGCCACAGCTCGCCGACAACGTCGATCGGCACTGCCTTGCCGTTCTCATCGACGACCGTCGCCGACATTGCGGCGATAGGAGAACCAATCGGGACCCGTGGCTTTGTTGCGTCCTCGGGGCTGCATCGATGCGCTGTTGCCCAAACAGTCGCTTCGGTCGGGCCGTATTCGTTCACCAGTTCGGTGCTGTGCTCCCGACCGAAGTGCTCGCCACTGAAGTGTTTGCTCACGAGCGCTGGTGGGCAGGCCTCGCCTGCCACCACGACCGTGCAGAGGCCATCCAACGCACCGGGCCGCGATCGAGTGAGAAGGGCGCGGTAGAGCAGCGGCACCATGAGCGTGTGAGTGATTTCGCCCGACGTGATGAGCTCGGCAATCGCGTCGAGGTCGTGAACTTGCTCCTCGGTCGGAAAGACCAGCTCTCCCCCCGTCGCCAGTGCCCAGAAGATGCCAGCGACCGACGAGTCGAATCCGGCGCTCGACATGACCAGATATCGCTCGACCGGTTCGCGGTAGTAGGCAAGCCTGGCCGTTACCGACGCCCGTAGGTTGCCGTGGGAAATCGGGACGCCCTTGGGCCTCCCTTCTGAGCCGGAGGTGAAGATCAGGTAGGCCTCGGAACTTTCGCGAGGCACGACCGATCGCGCCAAAGGCAAGATCGCAGCGTCGGAACGATCCGCATAGACGGTCGTGACCTCGCTGAGTCCGCGATGGCCACCCCCGATCGTTACCGCTGCTCGCACACCAGCGGCCGAGATCAACTCGGTGACACGCGCTGGCGGGTGAGAAATGTCGATCGGGACGTAGCTTGCTCCGATCATCCACGCCGCGTTGATCGCCACCACGAGGTCGACCGATCGCGGCAACACGACTGCGACCCGATCTCCCTCGCCCACACCGACTCCTCGAAGTCGAGCTGCCAACTTTCGAGCAGCATCATCGAGTTCGCCGTAGGTGAGTTGAACGTGACCACAACGGACTGCCGGCGCACTCGGAACAGTCGACGAGATCGCAGCGATCTGGGTCGGCGCCAACTCTCCGCGGTCGTCGAGAACAGGTCCGACGAGTTCGTTCGGCCGCTTGGCCAGTGCGTCCACCGTGTGGTGCGGTGTCCGTGCGAGCGCATCTAGCGCATCGGCAAAATCGTCCAGCAATCGTGTTGCCAAGGCACGACCGATTGTTTGACCGCGGTATTCACAACCCAGCTCGACTCGCTCGCCGCGGATCTGCACGAAGAAGGTGAGGTCGTTGACCGCCGTTCCCGATGACAAAATTTTGTGCTCGACGAGCGCGCCGTCGAGTTCAGCAGGAGCAAGGTCCTCGACGGCCAGCATCACTCGCCCACTCGGTTGGACAACGCCGCGCTCGCGAGCCGAACGCACGATGTCGGCAAAGGGAACCGAACGGTACGCAAGGCCCTGCGCCAAGGTGTCAGCCACCGAGACCGAAAGGCCACCCACGCTCGTCGTCTCGGGCACCGACAACAGCAATGGCAGTGGGTTCAGGAAGTAGCCAACGACCTCGGCGACCGCCGGGTGATCCCGGACCGAAGAGGTAACCGAAACCTCCATCAGGTCGCCGTCGTGGTACGGGCGAAGGGCCGCGCCGAGCGCTGTCAATGCGCCGGCGAATGGCGTCGTAGCTGAGGCGTTTCGCAGCTGCGACATCGTGATTGGCGATAACCGGTGGACGTAGCCGTCGTCTTCGACGCGTTGGCCCAGTGCGGTCATCGCCGCGACGTCGCCCTCGGGCGACCAGGCCTCGGCGGGATCCAGAGCACGACCCTTTTGCCAGGCTCCATGTTCGGCGTAGGTTGCCTCGATCGGTGGCAGGTCAAGGCCCTGATAGGCCAGGTCGATCTGGTTCCAGAACACGTCGAGCGACCCGGCGTCGCTCACGATGTGGTGGGCTCGAACAAGCACGGCGCGTCGCCCTCGATCCTCGGCATGGTCACTCGTCAGGTGATAGACGCTGACGAGTCGTCCGCTGACGAGATCGAACTGGGTGGCGTTGAGGTGGGTGGCAAGCCGCTCGATCGACGCGACTTCGGAGCTGGCCGAGGAAATCCACAGCGCGGCGTTGACATCGAGGCTCTGACGGCGCGGGCCGTAGGAGGTGTGGAGCGTTTGCTGGTGCGCGACGACCAGGCGAACAGCGTCGTTGAAGCGCTCGATATCGACGTCGTCGGGCAGCGTATAGAGGCGGGCCACGTTGTAACGAAGATCGGTGGGGTCGCGCCGCCACTCATAGAGCATTGATTGCTCACCCGAGCTGAGCGGAAGTAGTTCGTCGGCCGGGAGTGCGGGGATGTCAAAGGGTGAAGCAACGTTGGCGTCGCTGTCCGTTTGCCCGTTTTGTGCCGCATCGTTGGCCTTCTCATCGACGTACCGAGCCAATTCCTCGACCGTGCGCCGGGTGAACGCCATCGACTCGGGAATGACGAGTCCGAAGTGGTCGCTGACCCGCACGATCATCTCCAACGCGTGAAGCGAGGTGCCTCCGAGGGCGAAGAAGTCGGCCGTGGCCGACACCTCTGAAACGCCAAGCACGTTTGCCCAGATCGCCGCGATGTCAGATTCGCCTGACGTGGCGGGATCTCGACCGTTGTCCGCGTCGTCTCGCCGCCTCGCCCGCGGCGCGGGAAGCGCCTCGACGTCGACCTTGCCATTGGTGGTGAGTGGGATTCGGTCGATGACCTCGATTGCCTGGGGCACGACCGCGGAGGGCAACCGGGTCGATAGCTCCGCCTTCAACGCATCGACGTCGAGGTCATCTTCGGCCTCAAGCCACAGTGTGAGGACCTCGGGCTTGCGAGGCTCGTAGCCGACTTGGGCGAGCATCGAAGTAATCGCCGCCATCTCGGCTTCGTTCATTGGGTCGTCGAGCTCGTGGCGAACTTCGGCTCGGGTCTTGTGTCCGAGGCGAACGTCCCAGCTATAGGGCTCGGCGTAGTTGTGATGGCCCTGCTCGAGCGTGTGAACGTAGATTCCCGCGGCGTTGATCAGACAGTTCGTCGAGCGCCCAGAGTCTGGCGGGCGCTGCCAGGTGCCGCTGCCTTCGAGCGTCGCGTACATCTCACTCAGCTCGACATCGACATAGCGGTAGAGATCGATGAACTCGATGCGTTCGAAGATTGTTTCGTCGGCGAGGAACCCGACCTCCATCTGCTCGGACACGGCATCGGGAGTCGAGTGGTAGACGTGTCGGGCCTCTTTGACCATCTCGTCGATCGCGTCGGGATCGAAGCGGTCGCTCTCGAACATTCCGGGGACTAGCCGGGTTTCGAAGAACTGTCCGCGGCTCAGACCGGTAACGATCGCGCCGATTCCGAGCTCTTCGGCCTTGGCGAGAGCGATGGTATAGATCGCCTTGTAGCAGCCCTGACACACGTTGGAGAAGCGTTCGAGGCTGTCTTTGAAGATCTCGTTCATCCCGTCGATCGTCACGAATTCGTGGTCGACGCCAAGCGCGTGCGTTGCTCGGCGAATGTTTGCCTTTGCGACTTCTGCGAGGAACCCGTTGTCGAGCGTGATCGCGTAGACGCGCGCTCCCATCTCGACCAGCTTGTACAGCGCATAGGTGCTGTCTTTGCCGCCCGAGATCAAATGGACGACGTCGTAGTAGCCGTTGGAGCGTTCGCGGGCGCTCGCGAGAGTCGCGGCGAGATCGGCCTCTGTTTTGAACCAGGCCTGCGCCTGTGGGGCGACGAGATGGTAGTGGTGACAGCTCGAGCACACGCCGTCGCCATCGATCGTTACGTCCGGAACGTTCGACCCCAACCCGCAATTAACACAGTGCGCTATTCGCCCTTGCGAATCGGGTGACCACAAGCGGGCAACAGCGCGACGCACACCCGGCAGCGACTGGGCAACGTGTTCGATCTCTCCCGGTTCGAGACGGATTCCGCCGACTTTGATCTGTTCGTCGATCCGTCCGAGATAGACCATGGCGTCGGCGTCGAGCAAGCGAACCAAGTCACCAGTTCGATATAGCCGCCTTGCCGTGCCCGCGTCTTCGTATGGGACGAACTTGTCGGTATTGAGATCTGGTCGGCCCAGATAGCCAGAGGTCATTCCCGGACGAGAGACGTACAGTTCACCAGCCACGCCAATAGGCACGGTGTGACCGAACGGGTCGAGAATGTGCAGCCCAACGCCGGGCGCTCCCGTACCTATTGGAACCTCTGGACCACGGTCTTGGCTTGGGTCATAGAGGTGTTCCATGCAACCAACCACAGCCTCGGTCGGCCCGTACTCATTGAAGAGGCGAGCGCCAGGAGCAAGGCGTTCACGAAGCCGATCGGCGAGGTCGACGGTGAACGCTTCACCGCCGACGATGAGGGTCGACAGCGGGTGCGACGGATCGATCATGCGAGCTAAGAGTTCGAGGTGCGACGGCGTTGCTTTCAGCATCGTCGCGTCTCGTTGATCGACGATCTCGCGCAACGCAGTCAAACCGCCTTCGGGGTGGATCGTCATCGTGCCGCCAACGAGCAACGGCAAGAACAGTGTCGTGATCGTCAGGTCGAACGACAGCGACGTGAACAGCGGCATCACGAGCTGTTGCGAAGTGTCGGTACTATTGCGATGTCGACCGGAAGTGTCGACAAAGGACAGCGCAAAGCCGAGGTACTCCGACAGGCCCTGGTGGGTGATTGGAACGCCTTTGGGAAGACCGGTG
>CAZMYN010000213.1:0-5705 GCA_964570495.1 uncultured Acidimicrobiales bacterium
GCGCAACGAGATCCTCCAACTCGCCGTGCTCGAACCCGACGTTGCGATCCTCGACGAAACCGACTCGGGCCTCGACATCGACGCGCTGCGAATCGTTGCCGAAGGCGTCCAGGCCGTACGCGAGAAGAAGCCCGACCTCGGCGTCCTGGTGATCACCCACTACCAGCGTCTCCTCGACCATCTGCACCCCGATCACGTCCACATCATGGCCGACGGAAAAATCATCCGAAGCGGCGGCATGGAACTGGTCGAAACGATCGAAGCCGACGGGTTCGACGCAATCGTCGGAGCAGCCGGGTGAGCTTCGACGTCGGCACCATCAAGGCCGATTTCCCAATGCTCGCCCGCGAAGTCAACGGCAAGCGCATCGTCTATCTCGACTCGGCGGCCACTTCGCAGAAGCCAGCAGCCGTCATCGACGCGATGGATGACTACTACCGCAACGCGTACGCAAGCGTGAACCGTGGCGCCTACCAGATCGCTGCCGAGGCAACCGATCTGTTCGAAGCCGCCCGTTCAGCCGTCGCCCGCTTCATCGGTGCGCCGAAGCCCCACGAGGTCATCTTCACGAAAAACGCGACCGAGGCCATGAACTTGTTCGCGAACAGTTGGGGGCGAGCAAACCTCAGCGAAGGCGACGTCGTCGTCATCACCGAGATGGAGCACCACGCCAACATTGTTCCGTGGCAGATGCTGCGCAATGAGCGTGGTATCGAGATTCGCTGGATCCCGATTACCGAAGAGGGCGATCTCGACCTTTCCGAGCTCGACGTGTTGCTCGACGGCGCAAGGCTCGTATCGGTGACCGCCATGTCGAACGTGTTGGGCACCTTGAACCCCATCCGCCGAATCGCCGACGCCGCTCACGACGCGGGAGCGATCATGATGGCCGACGCCAGTCAATACGTACCTCACCTACCGACCGACGTCACCGAGCTCGGCGTCGACGCCATGATCTTCACCGGCCACAAGATGCTCGGCCCGACCGGCGTTGGCGTGCTGTGGGGAAAGACCGAACTGCTCGAAGCCATGCCGCCGTTTCTCGGTGGCGGCGACATGATCATGCAGGTCACCAAAGAAGGCTTCACGACCAACGTTCTGCCGCACAAGTTCGAAGCCGGCACCCCGAACATCGCCGAGGTCATCGGGCTGGGCGCAGCCGTCGAGTACCTCGAAGCCATCGGCATGGAGAATGTGCGCGAGCACGAGGTGTCGCTCACCGCCTATGCACTGCGCTCGCTGAAGGAACGGTTCGGTGACGACATCACCGTTCACGGCCCGGCCGAACCTGCGAGCCGCGGCGGCGTCCTGTCGATCGAATACAAGGGCGTCCACCCCCACGATCTGAGCCAGGTGCTCGATCAAAACAACGTGTACGTCCGTGCCGGACATCATTGCGCCAAGCCGCTGATGCAGGTCATGGGCCTGAACGCAACGGCTCGTGCGTCGGTCCACATCTACAACGACGAAGCCGACATCGACATGTTCGCCGATTCGCTCGAAAGCGCCGACGACATCTTCGGCTTCGACATTTAGGTACCGTGATCTGATGGCTGGCCTTCAAGACCTCTACAAAGAGATCATCATGGACCACTACCGCAACCCGCGGAACCGTGGCGAGCTCCCCCCTCCTGCCTGCAAGGCCGAGGGTTTCAACCCGCTCTGCGGCGACGAGATCGTGCTCTACGTCGACATCGACGAGCACGGGGTCATCACCGACATTGCTACGGGTGGCCAGGGCTGTTCGATCAGTCAGTCGTCCGCGTCGATGATGTCGTCGGCGGTGAAGGGCAAGACGGTTACCGAAGCCCGAGAACTGACCGAGACCTTCAAAGACATGATGGGTATCAACGCTGGCGCCGAGGACGACGCTGATGACGATGCCGACGCAATTGCGGCCGCCAAAGCAGCAGCTGGCTCGAGTGACGCCGGAGCGGTCGCAGGGGCTGCAGAAAAACCCGACCTGTCGCTCGGCGACCTCTCGGCACTGCGTGGAGTCGTGAAGTTTCCGGTTCGAATCAAGTGCGCGGTGCTCTCCTGGAACACGCTAATCGAGGCGCTAAACGACGCCGATCAGCGGGCGAGCGCGGCCGACTGACTAGCCGACTCTGGCGTGCCCGTGGGTAAAAAGACCTAGAAGACGCGGTACTACTATTGTCCTATGTCATCACTAGGAAAAGATCGCGCGCGGCGGCGACTCGCGACCGGATTTGTGTTCACCCTCGTAGCGAGCCTGTTGGTCGCTGGCCAAGCGCCAGTGGCGGGCCAAGCGGCCGGACCGCTCTGCGGTGGCCTGGAAGCCACGATCGTTGGAACGCCAGGACCCGACCGACTTGTCGGCACACCCGGAGTCGACGTGATCGTCGGTCTCGGCGGTAACGACGTACTCACTGGCGCGGGCGGTGCCGACATCATCTGCGGCGGCGCCGGAAACGACCGCCTGGTCGGCAATGCCGGTGGTGACCGACTGCTCGGCGGCTGGGGCGACGACGTACTGCTCGGCGGAGTTGGCCCAGATCACCTTGTTGGGGATCGTGGCAACGACACGATGTGGGGCGGCGACGGCAACGACACCGCAATCGGTGGCCTTGGCAACGACACTGCCTACGGCGAGCGGGGCAATGACACCCTGACCGGCGGAGCGGGTAACGACGTCCTTTACGGCGGCCTCTTCGCCGATGTACTCGGTGGCGGCGACGGCAACGACGAACTACGCGGCGGCTGGGGCGACGACGAGCTTCGCGGTGGCAACGGACAAGACATTCTTGGCGGCAGCCGTGGAACCGACCGCTGCGGCGGCGGACGGGCAATCCTTTGCGAAAGCGGCCTTACGGTCACACCTGCGCCAGCTCCAGCCCCCGCACCAGCACCGGCCCCTGCGCCAGCACCTGCACCAGCACCGGCTCCAGCTCCAGCTCCGGCCCCCGCACCAGCACCTGCACCTGCACCGGCCCCTGCGCCAGCACCAGCACCTGCGCCAGCACCAGCACCAGCACCAGCACCAGCTCCTGCGCCTGCGCCTGCGCCTGCGCCTGCGCCGGGAACGCTGCTCGCTGAAGCCTGGGATACCTCCTGGGAAGCGCCCACGTTCGCGACGCTTGCTGAGGCCGACGACTACTTCGCTCACCTCCAACAGCGCGGCTTCACCGGTGTGTTCTTGTCGCTGCTCAACCACACGAGCGGCAGCATCTACGCTACGAACGCCAATGGCGACCGTATGGCCCGAGTCATCGATGGAGACATCGTGGTGAGCGACGAACATCTCGCCCACACCAACGACATGCTCGACCTCGCTCACGCTCGTGGCCTGCGCGTTGGCTTCGTGCCGATCTGGGCCGCTGCCTACCTCAACACCGCATGGTTTGAAGGCCGATGCCTCGACGGCCCACTCAACCCCGACTCTGCCGCTGCACTTGGCAGCCAGCTCGGCGCCGAGATCGGCAACCACCCAGCCATCGAGTTCTGGATCATGGGCGGCGACAACCTGTGCCATCCAATGGGCCACGTCGAAGACGTTGCTGTGTGGCGCAACCTCGTTGGATCGCTGCGGGCCGAAGGCGTTACGGCACAGACCACCTTCCACCCCGTCGCTGGCAACACCGAGAGCAACGGTAAGTACGAGCGGGTCACCATGTTCGCCGACGAGCCATGGGTCGACTTCTTGTTCCCACAAACCGGACACTGCCAGGGCGGCCAATACATCACCGACCTGATCCTCCAGCTGCACGAAGACTTCGGCAAGCCCGTGTTCTTGTCAGAATCCCGATACTTCGAATCAGGTTCGGACCAGTGGTGCGCCACGCAGTCATCGACCAACCGGGTCGACGCCCAAGACATCACCGATGACGTCGAAGCAGCGCTCGAAGGCGGAGTCTTCGCTGTCGCCTACGGCGACTGGAACCGCTGGAAGTGGTGCCGCCCATCGAACTCGGGCCGCATGCCATACGACAACCCGTGCGGTGACGAGGGAATCGACATCACCTTGAACACCGCCGGCGAGGACGCCTTCTTCGCAGCCCTCGGCGGCTAAGTTCTGTCCCCCGTTTGGAACCTATGCGGTACTAAACGGGGGACAAATCTTTAGGAGAGGCGGTTGAGGTCGGTTTCGACCATCTCGGTGATTAGCTCTTCGAAGGAGATCTTGGGTTCCCAGCCGAGCTCTGCGCGAGCCCGGCTCGAATCGCCAATGAGTAGATCGACTTCGGCGGGCCGGTAGTACTTCTCGTCGACCTTGACATACTGCTCCCAGTCGAGATCGGCGACCCCGAAAGCAGTGCGGCACAGGTCGCGAACCGAGTGCGTCACGTCGGTCGAGATCACGTAGTCCGACGGCGAATCTTGTTGCAGCATCCGCCACATGGCATCGACATAGTCACGAGCGTGACCCCAGTCGCGTTGGGCGTCGAGGTTCCCAAGACGCACCTCGTTCGCCATTCCAAGCTTGATGCGAGCGACCGCGTCGGTCACTTTGCGGGTGACGAACTCGGTGCCTCGGCGAGGACTCTCGTGGTTAAACAGGATCCCCGAAGAGGCAAACATGTCGTAGCTCTCCCGGTAGTTGACCGTGATCCAGTGGCCGTACAGCTTGGCAACGCCATAGGGACTTCGAGGATGGAACGGGGTCTGTTCGTTTTGGGGAACCTCGGCGGCCTTGCCGAACATCTCACTCGATGAGGCCTGGTAGAAGCGGGCATCTGGATTAACCATGCGCACTGCTTCGAGCAGTCGGGTTACCCCGAGTGCGGTGATCTCACCGGTCAGCACGGGCTGGCCGAACGAGGTCTGCACGAACGACTGGGCCGCCAGGTTGTAGATCTCGTCGGGCTGATGGTCGCGCAGCACGTTGACCATCGACGCCCCGTCGATCAGGTCGGCGTGGGCAATTTCGATGTCGTTTTGAATGTGTTCGATTCGTTCGAAGTTGACCGTGCTCGAGCGGCGGAGCATGCCCACCACGTCGTAGCCCTTTTCGAGAAGGAACTCGGCGAGATACGACCCGTCTTGGCCAGTGACTCCGGTGATAAGGGCTTTGGGCACCCGGTGAGTGTAGCTGTCCAACAATTTTCCGGCGAAGAGTTCTAAGCTGTCGGGCTATGGGTGAGCGTTGCCGTTTGGCAGCGTTGGGGGCGACGTTCGCCCTGATCGTCGCCGCCTGCGCTGCGACAGATCCACAAGTAGTACCGAACTCCGAAGGTCCGACCACCACCAGTGTCGATTCGCCAACGGTTGCTCCTACCTCGCCGGTGACATTCCCCGAGTCGCTTGCCGACGCAAGCTTTGTCCAGGTCGAGCCTCCCGATGGGCCGTGCGCTGCGGGCGACAACTCACAGATCGCCGTGTTCGATTCGACGAGCGGCGAACGCGATTGGTCCTTTGCGATTCCGCGCCCGGGGGCTGCATCGGTCATCGATTCATCCAGCGCCTTCATCTCGTTTCGATGGGATCGAGGTCAGCACCCTGGAGTAGTCGCCCTCGACCTGCGAACTCGAGCGCCACTGTGGCAACGCTTCCTCGCCAATGAGGTCGAGCAAATGACCAGCGTTGGCGGAGCGCTCGTCGTGGTCACCTCCGATGACCTGCGCGCCATCGACCCCGAAACCGGTAACGACATCTGGGTCCGCGACCCCGAATTCGACTTTCGGGCCGTCGCACTTGGCGAGAACGCCGCGTTCACGCTCGACAGCGCCGGCGTCCACGCCATCGAC
>CAZMYN010000214.1:0-5686 GCA_964570495.1 uncultured Acidimicrobiales bacterium
GCGGTGTAGCCCGCATCGACGTGGACGATTTCGCCGGTCATGTAGCTCGCCTCATCGGACGCAAGGAACGCAACCACGCGTGCGATCTCGATCGGCTCAGCCAGACGCTTCATTGGAATCGTCGCGTCGGCCATTGCCTGGAGCTCGTCCTCGGTGGGCGTCGTTGGTCGCTGCGAGGAGAGCATCGGCGTGCGCACCTCGCCTGGCGCGACAGCGTTGATTCGAATGCCTTGTTCGACGTGGTCGAGTGCCATTGCTCTGGTCAGCTGGTGCACGGCGCCCTTCGACGCGCAATACGCCGTCGCTCCCGCCGAACCGACGTCACCCCAGATCGACCCGAAGTTGACGATCGATCCGGACCCAGCCTTGACCATGTGCTTCACCGCAGCCCGCGACAGATAGAACATGCCACTCACGTTCACGTCCATGACCCGAGCCCAGTCGTCGTCGCTGGTGCCGAGAGCATCCGCTCGGTGAATGGTGCCCGCCGCATTCACGAGCACGTCGAGACGGGTCTGGCGCTCGACGATCGAATCGATGGTGCTCGCGCAAAAGGCCGCATCGCGGATGTCGCCGACGTACGCGTGGTCGACCCCGAGCGAGGCTGCAACCTCACGCACCCCTTCGGCGACGTCGATCAACTCCACGGCCGCGCCCCGTTCGCGGAACAGCTCGGCGGTGGCCTTCCCCATGCCCGACGCGGCGCCGGTGACCGCAACGACGCGGCCGTCGAATGATTCACTCATCGGTCGGGATCCATGACTCGGTTTGAACGCCAAGCCCATCGGCGATTCGGTTTACGTAGGCGTAGTAACCAATGACTTCGGTGATATCCAAAATGTCCCGGTCGGTGAATCCCTCGGCCCGTAGTGCCTCGACGTCGGTGGCATCCATCTCGCCAGGAGTGTGGGTCAGCTTTGCTGAGTAGTCGAGCATCACCCGTCGCTTCGAGGACACAGATGCGCTACGCCAATCGGCCTCGATCGCAGCGAAGAGAGAATCGTCTTTCAGCAACCGGCGCAGACCGCGACCGTGATGCACGATTCAATAGTGACAGTGGTTCTCGAGCGAGACCACGAAGGCGATCAATTCGCGCTCAACCTTGCGCAATGTCGCGGTCCCCGACATAGCCGAGGTGTACAGCGCATTGTGCGCCGCGAGGCCGGCCGGGTTCAGCGAATGGATCGCCATGATGTTGTCGACCCGCCCATAGGTGGCGTCGACGACCGACGCGTGCTGATCGTCGAGCCCCGGAGTATTGGTCCAGCGATCGTCGGGGACCATTCCAATGAAGGCACGGTCGTGGTCGAGAGAATCGTCCATCAGGTCGTTCTACTAGACCACGATCCCACGGGCTATTGTCCCGGCTCGATGGATGTTGTGCTCGTTCACCCCGAGATCGCTCCCAACACGGGCAATCTCATCCGGCTCTGCGCCAATGCCGGGGCGTCGCTGCACCTGGTCGAGCCGCTTGGATTCTCGCTCGACGACAAGCTGCTGCGCAGAGGCGGACTCGACTATCACGAGCTGACGTCACTCATGGTCCATCCCGATGTCGACGCCATGATCGAGCACTTCGCGGGTCGACGACTGTTCGTATTCGCGTCGCGAAACTCCCGGCCCTACACCGAAGTCGAGTTCGCTACGAACGACGTGGTGGTGTTTGGTGCCGAGCGAGCAGGCTTGGCGAGCACGGTGATCGAACTCGTGCCCGACGACCAGCGCCTGACAATTCCCATGCGCCCGAACAACCGCAGCCTCAACCTGGCCAATGCCGTTGCGGTGGTCGTGTACGAGGCGTGGCGCCAAGACGGATTCGAGGGAGCCGGGAGCCATGGCGACGCTGGCTTGACGAGCGAGACTCCTGGCGCGGAACCCTTCGATCACTGAGGCCTAACGCTGGTTGAGACCCTGTCCGTCGAGATAGCCGCGCATGTGTGGACGACTCTCTTTGCCGAGCAGTGCCGACATATCCGAACTCCACGTCCGATCGACTTTTCCTTTGGTGCGTTCGAGGTAGTAGTCGCGCATCTGCTGGTCGTAGGTCTCGATCCCGGCGCGGTCGCCCGACTGGTCGTAGGTCTCCTCTTTCAGCGTGACCGACAGCGGCAGCCGTGGTTTGAGTTGCGGGTCCTGGTCGGGCCACCCGAGGCACATACCAAAGAGCGGAACGACCTGTTCGGGAAGGTCGAGTATCTCGGTCATGGTCGCGGGGTCGTTGCGGATGCCGCCGATGTAGCAAATACCGAGACCAACCGATTCGGCGGCCACGACTGAACTTTGGGCGGCAATGGCGCAATCGGTCGTGGCGATGATGAAGTGCTCGGTCATTCCGGAGTGGAAATCGCCGCCGGCCATTTCGCACGCGACCGACGACCGATGAAGGTCCGCGCACCACACGAAGAAGCCAGCCGCCGTTTCCACGTAGGTCTGCCCTCCGGCAAGCTCGGCGATTGCGGCCCGCGACTCGGGATTGCGAACTCGGATCACCGTCGCTCCTTGCAGGTTCGACGAGGTCGCAGACGCCAACCCCGCGGCAATGATGGACTCGGCCATTTCGTCGGTCAGCGGTTCCTCGGTGAACTTTCGGATCGACCGATGACTTTGCAACAAGTTGATGACGTCCATGGCGTCAACATAGTGACGAAAACGTCTTACCTAGTCTTCAGTCTCATTTCATCGCTCTGGGCACCGAAAAAGGCCACAATGTTCTCTATGAATAGATCCATGTCTCTTCGCATCTTCTTGCTGGCCGCTGGCCTTGTTCTCGCAGCCTGCGGCGGCGCTGTCGAAACCGAGACCGGTGGCGTTGCCAGCGCCGCCGACCTGGAACAGGCCCCCGAGGACGACGCCGCAGGTGACGATGCTGGCGTTGATACCGCTGGCGCCGCCGATGCTGACGCTCCCGCCGCCGATGCCGGCACTGCGCTCGCCGCAGACGCAACACCCGAGGAGGCAGCGCTCGCCTTTTCGGCGTGCATGCGTGACAACGGCTTTCCCGACTTCCCCGACCCCGTGATTGGGGACAACGGCGCTCCAAACCTCCGTGCCGCGATCGTCGATAGCGGCGTCGACGTCCAGTCGCCAGAATTCCAGGAACAATCCGGTATCTGCCGTGACGACGCTGGTGCAGCGCAGTTCGGCGCTGGCGCTCAAAACGATGCTCGCGAACAGGTCGAAGAGGGACTCCTCGTCTACACACAGTGTCTGCGTGACGAGGGCCTCGACGTAGGCGACCTCGATTTCGGCAATGGCCCTGGCGGCAACAATGGCGCCGGTGGAAACAATGGTGCGGGCGGCAACGGTGCTGGCGGCAACGGAGCAAACGCAGGTAACGGAGACGGCAATGGAAACGGCGGCGGCGGACGAGGTGCGGCTGGCCAGCGTGGAGCGCAAGACCCTGATGCTCGCAACGCTCGAATCGCTCAGGCACTCGGCGTCGATGCTGACGACCCGGTCACCCAAGCAGCAATGTCGGCTTGTGAGTCGAGCCTTGAAAACGCATTCGCCCAACTCGGTGGCCCTCAGCCCGCCTAAGCGAACGGTCCTTTCAGGTGGAATCAATCGAACGTGCTCGCTGGCCCCTTGGCCTTGCGATGCTCGTGCTCGGCCTCATAGTCGGTGCGGCCGCGTTCTGGTTCATCGACCAATCCCGTGACTCTGACTCGGCCGAGACCGAAGTCGTCGAAGTAGCGACCACGTTGGTCGAAGCTGAAGAGCGAGACCTGCTCTCCTTCCTTGAATGGAGCGGTGTTCTCGAATCGGGTACGGCGTCGAGCGTGAGTGCCTCGGCCCGTGGAACTGTGACGCGGAACTCCTCGGTCGGAGACCCGATCGAGCTCGGCCAAGCCATCGCCGAAATCGACGGGACCCCCGTTATTGCCCTCTACGGATCGGTACCGCAATTCCGAGTCATCGACATCAATGCCGAGAACGGGGCCGACATTGCACAGCTCGAACGCAACCTCGTTGCGCTGGGCTATGACCCCGACGGGCTTGTGACCGTCGATGATGACTTCACCTCTGAAACGGCGTTCATGGTCGAACGGTGGGAAATCGATCTCGGATTCGAACTGCCCGACGGGACCGTCGATGCCGGTCAGATCGCATTCATTTCAGGTCCCAGTGAAGTGACCAGTCGAACGGCTGTCGGATCTCAGATCGCGCAGGGCCAGCCTCTGCTTTCGATCGTCACTCAGGCCGAAAGCGGGTTCACCGTGGTCGACGGTGACGCGGCGCCCACCGGCTCAACGTCTCTCGCCATCGCCGACGAGTCGGTCTCTGTCGAAACCGGGCGTCCGACGGGCCTATGGGAACTTTCGCAGAGTCGGATCACCCTCGAGATCGATGTCGGCGACACGGGCCTACTTCCGGTCGGTCAGGCCGTCGACGTCGAATTGCCCGACGGTGAAACAATCGCTGCGACCGTTGCCGAGATCAGCGACGTTGCCCGCCAAGTTCAAGACGGTCAGAACCAGGTCACCGTGCTCGATGTGACCGTTGAGCCAAACGAGCCAATCGAGAGTGCATTCTCCGCTGGCCCCGTCACGATCCTCGCCGAAGACAATCCCCGACTCGGAGCGACCGTCATCCCGATCCGTGCACTCGTTGCCCTCGCCGATGGTGGACATGCCGTCGAGCGTGAAGACGGCGGGCTCGTCGGGGTCGAACTCGGTGCCTTCGACGAGGGGTGGGTCGAGATTACGAACGGCGCCCTAGAGCCGGGCGATTCCATCGTTGCACCGGCATGAGTAGCCACGGTGTGGCGCCTACGCCACCGGCAGCCCTCGAACTCATCGACGTCGTCAAGGAGTACCCGGGCACGCCCCCGGTCCGAGCCCTCGATTCGGTGACTCTGCGCATCGAGGATGGCGAACTCGCCGCGATTGTCGGGCCATCGGGCTCGGGCAAATCGACGATGCTCCACGTGATGGGCACCCTCGACCGACCGACGACCGGCACGGTGCGAATCGCTGGCCACGAAGTGTCCGAACTTTCCGACCGTCGCCTCTCTGCGGTGCGCAGCGCACTTGTTGGCTTCGTGTTTCAGCAGTTCTTCCTTCTCGACGGCGAGAGCGCGCTCGACAACGTCGCGACCGGCTTGCTCTACAGCGGCGAGTCCTCACGGAAACGCAGACGCGCCGCGGCCGAAACACTCGAACGAGTTGGTTTGGGTTCGCGCATCCATCACCGGCCAAACGAGCTTTCCGGTGGCGAGCGCCAGCGCGTGGCCATCGCTCGTGCGCTCGTTGCTCGACCGGCTCTGGTCCTCGCCGATGAGCCGACCGGAAATTTGGATTCAAAGACGAGCGAATCGATCCAGGACCTGCTCCACGAGCTGCACCGCGAGGGAGCAACGATCATCGTCGTCACCCACGACCGCGAGCTCGCCAACTCGCTGCCGCGCCAGGTTCACTTTCGAGACGGCAAGGTCGATCACGACTCAGCAGCGGTGCCGTCATGAGTTCGGCGCCAGACACGACCAAGCTGCCGCCGAGTTCGTTTCGCGTTGCCGACGTGTTCGGTACCGCAACCCAGGGTCTAACCGCTCGCAAGCTCCGGACGGTTTTGTCCGCGCTCGGAATCACGATCGGCATCGGTGCAATGGTCGCCGTGCTGGGCCTGAGTCAGGCGGGCAGCGCTGCGCTCGATGATCGAATCCAGGCTCTCGGCACGAACCTGCTTC
>CAZMYN010000215.1:0-5660 GCA_964570495.1 uncultured Acidimicrobiales bacterium
AACTCGGCTGCCAGCCTGGCGACCTCTTGTCGTACAAGCCCTAGCCGCGAATCAAAATGGCGCGAACAAGAGTTACTAAGGTGCCCGCGTTTCGCGAACGACAACCAATACATGACTTCTCATGCGATTCGTGCCGGAGGCATTGCGCTCGCACTCCTCCTTTCAGCATGCAGCGGTGGCGACGGGGATCAGAGCGCGAGCGAATCTGCGGTGGCTGAAGCAACCACGTCAACAACGGCCGCTCCGTCAACAACCACACAGGCGCCAACCACGACAACGGTGGCACCCACCACGACGACCGAGGCGCCTGCCCCGCTCCCTGCATGGGTCGAAGCGTTGCCGATCGACGTGGCAGCAAACGACCTCGCTCCCGAGGCCCTTGCGTTCGCCGACGGGTTCGTTGATCCCGGCGGCCACTACCGGTTGTCGATCGGGCCCGAATGGGAATTGATCGGGAGCGGCGGGATTGAGCAGGCGCCGATAACCGAGTGGCGCTTTGGCGAGCTTGGGATGCGGATTACCAGCCTGCCCACCAACGGCGTCCCACTTGCAGAATCTGTTGCTGGTTTCCAAGGCACTCCGCTGTACGTAGACGACGAACGCGCCGTTGTCAGCCAAGTTGTCACCGCGGACGTGACGGCTATTCAATTCCTCGTCCAGGACACCAATCGTGCCGTCCTCTTGGTGGTCGCTTACGAGAACGCCGCGCCCGAAGAAGTGCTCCGGACGGCCATTGGGTCCATGATGTCGCTTGAGCGGACTCCGTTTGGTTCTGACGACCTCGGCGAGGTTAGCGAGATCCAGCTCAGCTATTGGCGTGGCCAATTCGACACCATGTCCCCTGAGGATCGCGCCCGGTACGGCAACCCAGACGACGCTGCTGGCTGTGTTGCAGCTGGACTGGCCAGCCCCCGGATCACCCGATACCCAGCCGAAGCAGTCGACCCCAACCAGGTCGACCCGACGAACGAACTCGAGATGTCGGTGTTCGGCAACTACCAAGCCGACATCGAAGAGATGCTTGCCTTTTGCGGATTGCCAGCGGGCTCCCTCGGCACGTGGGGGCCTGGCGCCACATACGACAGCGACTTCCTCGACCAGAACTTTGAACAACTGGTGCAGCAGGAATTTCCCCAAGCCGCCGCCAACTTCGAGAGTCAGGGAATCGACGTTCCCGAGTTCGCCGAAGGGCTGTGCACCGAAATTGAGACAATCGATTCTCTCGACGAACTCGCTGCCGCTTCCCCTGCGCTCGAACCCGCTGGAATCTTTTCTGGCGACGAGGACTTTGCAGAGTTCTTGGGTTTCGCTACTGCATCGCGTTGCCCCGAATCGCTCCAGCCGCTCCTTGACCAATACGAAGGCAGCTAAGAGCTTCGCTCCACCGAGTGCCAGGTTGCGGGGAGCGGAATGTAGGCGTCGCCGTCGGTGAGCGTGGGCGCTACCTGGAGGCTCATCGTCCGTGATGCCACGACCTCGCCCGCCGACTTCAGATCGGCCTTTAGGTTGTAGCGACCCGCGGCCAGCGTCAGCAGGTTGACAATCGCCTGGAGCGAACCAGAAACGCCATCGTCGAGGGCGCCCGCGTCAAGAGGGCCGGTGCTGTAGCCAAACCCGGTCGGGGTGCCGCCTGCGGCAAGCACGCGAATATCGACCGACGGATCGGCGACTGGTTCATCGGCGCGAATTCCTACGGTGAGCAACGCCGGGGCGCCTGCGACCAGATCGCCGCCGTCGGAACCGGTGAACGTGAGCGTCTCAAACCAGCCCGAATTCGTATCGGTGGCAGCGAGAGTTTCAGTAACAGCTGCCTGCTTGCGTCGACGCGCCGCAGCCTTCGGGTTGCCCCCGTCGCCGCCGATCATGCGCCCGGAACGATCGACGCCCGCGAGCGCACGGTATTCCTCAACCACTTCTTTGGGGTCGCCGAGGCGGCGAACTTCGCCGTGGTGCAGCCACAGCACCTGGTCACAGCTCTTTTGCATCATCTGGAGGTTGTGGCTGACCTGCACGATCGTCGCGCCCGAGTCGCGGAGCTCGTTCATGCGGCGGATGCCGTGCTCCTTGAAGGCAATGTCGCCCACAGCGGTGATCTCGTCGGCCAACAGGATCTCGGGCTGCATCTGCACCGACACCGCAAACCCCAAGCGGGCACGCATGCCGCTCGAATACGTCTCGATCGGCGCGTCGATAAACGAACCAATGTCGGCCATCTCGACAATCTCGCCCATGACCGAATCCATGTAGTCCCGATCGAGCCCGACGACCGAGCCGTTCATGTAGACGTTCTCTTTGCCGGTCAGTTCGGGGTGGAAGCCGGCACCGAGTTCGAGCAGCGCCGTCACGCGGCCCCGCACCCGCACATCGCCGGTCGTTGGCCGATACACACCACACAAGGTGCGAAGAAAGGTGGACTTGCCCGACCCGTTGCGACCAATGACTCCAAGCATCGATCCCTTCGGGACTTTCACCGACACATCGGAGAACGCCCAGAACTCATCCTTCTGTGCGCTCGAGAAACCGGTGAGCCGGTCCTTGAGGCTCGTCGAACGGCGCCCGAGGAGAAACTTCTTGGAGATGTTTCGCGCCTCGATAGCCAGGTCCGGGGCCAATTCCGTGTTGGGAAGGTCGTTCATCATCCAAGACCCTCAGCAACGTCTGAGGACGAGCGAGCAAAGATCATCCATCCAATGAACAGCGTGGCGGCCGAGAAGGTACCGAGATAAATCCACTCGCCAAGGCCAGGCCAACGCTGGTACAAGATGCCGGCCCGTCCGAACTCGATCATCGTCGCGAACGGGTTATGGACGACAAACGGTTCGAGAAAGCCAGCGGTGTCTTGGAAGCGGGCTTGGGCGGTTTGGATCGGCCAGATGATCGGCAACAGGTAGAAGGCCAACCGCAAGAAGATCGTGTAGAGGTAGCTGATATCGCGGTACTTGCTGTTGGCGACCGATAGCGCAAGGCCAACACCGAGTCCCGATGTGGCAGCGAACAACGCTGCGGGGATCATGACGATGGCGTGGATCGATAGGTGACCCCAGAGCGCGAAGAACACCCCGACCACGACGAGCAAGATGCCCGCCTCGACCATGGTGCTCAGCGCGGTTGATAGCGCTGCGGCAACAGGCGGGAAGTAGAGCTTGCGGCGCAGACGAACAGTCCCCATGAAGTTCGACAGCACCTTCGAGCTGATCATGCGGAAGAAGCCCCAGACCGCAATGCCCGACATCAAGAAGTGCGGGAACGACCGAAAGTCGTTCGGGGCATCGGGGATGCCACGGTCGATGCCGAGCAGCACACCGAACACGAGGCTGTAGATCGCGACCTCGGCGATTGGGTTCAGCAGTGACCAGATCCAACCCAGGTAGCTGCGCAGGTAGGTGGTGCGCAGCTCGCGGCGGGTCATGTAGGAGATGAAGCTCCGGAACTTCCAGGCCTCACGGACCGAACCAAAGACCGAGGTGCTCGCCGAATTCGACGCAAAGACCGTGACGTCGTCGTGTCGACCGATCTGCGGGAGGTCCACAGCGTCGTTGTTCGCGTCACTCTCGGTTGGATTGTGCTCGGTTGCGGTCACGAAAGACGCACCTCCATCAACCCCACGACCGTACCTGCCCGGTTCGTGATTTCGGTGACAGCTAGCGATGCGTCGACGATCCCGAGCGCACCCAGCACGCCAGCAATTGCGGCGTCGCCGGCCCGTGTTGCGCCATCTCGTGCCTTGAGCGCAATGCCGACCCCACGGTTGGGAAGCGCAGCCATAAACACTCCTTCGGCACCCGTTTTGATCACGAGCGGCTCCTTCGACGCGTCGGTGAGGCGAACTTCGGTCCGTTGCGAACCCGAAAGCCAGAACGGATTCTCTGCTAGCGCCGTCACGACCCTCTTCGCAGCAGGATCATCGATGGTGACCAAACGCGACATGGCGCCAGCGAGTACTTCGAGTGGAAGGGCGAAGGTCGGAATCCCGCAGCCGTCGATGCCCGACGACCGCTCGTGCACGTCGACCCCGGTGTACTCGCCAATCGACGTGCTCACCAGCTGCTGTACGGGGTGCTCACGATCGATGTAGCCCGCAGGATCAACGCCAAGATGCTGAGCAACTGTGAGAAAGCCAGCGTGCTTGCCCGAACAACAGTTGTGAATTGCCTCGAAGGTTCCACCGCTACCTAAGAGCTGATCTGCTTCTGGTACGCCGAGCGGCCGACTCGCACCACATTCGAGAGCGTTACGGTCAAGGCCGATGCGTTCGAGCCAGCGATCGACCGCTTCGACGTGTTGGGCCCCGCCCGAATGGCTAGCTGCACCGAGCGCTAGTTCTTCGTCCGTCACCGAAAAGGCGTCAGCCGCTCCCGAGGCAACGAGTGGCAAAACCTGGATTGGCTTGATTGCCGAGCGCGGAATTATTGCGCGCTTTGGCTCTCCCCAGGCCTCTACAAGGCCAGAAACACCCACAACGCAGGCATCGACGAGGTGTTCACTTTCCACGGATTCTCGGCTGATTTGGACCCGAATTGGGGTCGAATCATGGTTCACTGCTCAATTCTGGATGAAAACGGACACGTTCGGTGTTCAATCTGGGGAAGACACCGCCTCTCGAAGTCCGATATCCTTGTGATTTGAACCTCGGCGGCACCTGAAAGGACCCATGAGCTCCTACGAATCACCCCAAGACACGCTCCGAACAACACCCGTAATCAACGCACCGGAAACGGACCGAGCCACCTTTGTTGGCCTGGTCTACCAGCACGTTGCTGCAGCGCTCGCTGCGTTCATTGGGTTCGAGACGATCCTGTTCGTCACCGGCATTGCCGAGGCAATGCAAGAATTCTTCCTCGGAGGCGGCGGACGCTGGTTCCTGCTCCTTGGCCTGTTCATGGCATTCCAGTGGTTTGCTGGCAACGCTGCTGCTGACCTACTCAATCCTTCCAGGCAATACTTCGGACTGTTCGGAACCGCCTTTGGTTACTCGCTGATCTTTGCGCCGTTCCTCAGCTTCGTGTTCGACCAGCCAGGCGGCGGAGCGACCGTTGGTCAAGCCGCAATCGTGACCTTGGTCGGCTTTGCCGTACTTACCGGCATTGGCATGTTCACCCGCAAGGACCTGTCGTTCCTGCGCCCGATCGTCATGTGGGGCTTTGGCCTCGCAATTGTCGCCATCGTCGGTGGGCTGATCTTCGGATTCAACCTTGGCCTCTGGTTCTCGATTGCAATGGTTGGCCTCTCAGGCGCCGCAATCCTCTTCCAGACACAGAACATCGTGAAGCGCTACCCCATCGGGTCGCACGTCGCTGCAGCCGTCAGCTTGTTCAGCTCGCTGATGACCATGTTCTGGTACGTACTGCGCATCTTCCTCCAGCGCGACTAGACGGATCTTTCCTGACGTCGCAATCCGTCGCCTAGCGGCGTCGGACTCGCTGCACTAACTCAGTGGCTGACTCTTCGGGGTCAGCCACTGGCCGTTTTGGGTGACTTAGCCTCGGCCCATGGGCGAAGAATTTGGCGAGTGGTTCCAGCGGCTGGTCTTTTGGATCGACCAGGAGCAAGGCACTGTCTTGGATGTAGTGGCGTGGCTGCCGCGTTGGTTCAACCGAACACTGATCGGCAGCTTCGAGCAGCCGGGAGAGCTTTTGTCCGTGGCGTGGTGGGTGTGGCCT
>CAZMYN010000216.1:0-5655 GCA_964570495.1 uncultured Acidimicrobiales bacterium
GGGCGTAGTCGGTTGCATACGGGCGGTGTTGTGAGATCTGTTGGGCGACCAAGCCAACAGCGCGATGACCCCCCGTGACGCTCGCGACCTGTGTCCGGGTGCGGGGCGAGCCATGCTGACCAGCGATTGTCTTGCGGGCAGCAGCGCTCTCGTCGGAGCCGCTTGCGAAGACTCGGCCACGCTCAGACCACGCAATCGTGACTCCGGGGGCGACATCGGAGGCTCCTTGGATCATCGGGAGCCGCTTGAGGCGCCGGGCGCCTGGCGAGTCATAGACGATGCCGATCATGCCCTCGTTGTGCGCAATTCCACTCAAGCCTGCTGTGGCGAGCTCGTGTGGGAGGTCGATTGGTTCGAGTTCATGGTCGACAACTTCTTGATCGTGGTCGCTCACGACGAAGAGCACTGTTTCGTCCCAACGGGGCCGCAGTATCTCCACGATCGTCGCCAGGTCATCGTCGACCTCGCGGATTCGTCGGCGAGCCTCGGGAGCATCGGGCCCGTAGCGGTGCAGTGTCGAGTCGGGCTCGTTGAGGTGGATGTACAGCAGGTCCGTGTCCAACGCCTCAGCGTGGGAGTTCCCCAGAGCCTCGATCACCGACCGGTTGGCTGGATAGCCAAGAAGATCGCGGCTCAACCCCGGTGGAGGATCGCCGGGAGGCGGCCAGGAGATGTCTGCCTCAGCAGCGCCCATGCATCCAATCATCGTCGTGTCGCCGAGGATCGCTGCGGTCGAGTAGCCGGCACGGCGTGCGGCTTTGAACACCGTGTCGCCGACCGGCCCTACCGTTGGCGAAGCAACGAACGAGGAACCGTCCCAAATGTCGTTGGCGAAGATCCGGTGGCTCTCGACATCTCGACCGGTTGCGAAGGTCGCATGGTTCGGGAACGTCGAACTCGCCAGTACCGACACGCCCCCATCGGGGTGCCAGCCGCCCGACTCGATGAGCGAGCAGAGCGTTGGGGTCAGTTCCGGGCCGACAAAACGGTTCGGGAGGGAGTCCTCGATGAGAAACACGACGCGCATTAGGCGCCGCCGTCGAGGACCGCCGAGATGAAGGCTGCGAGTTCTATTGGCATATCGCCTTGAATGCTATGCCCCGCGTCGGCGAAGTGTTCGACCCGGGCATCGGGACGACGCCGGAGAAGTTCGGTCTCGTCTGAATCGTCGACCACCGATTGCTCGCGCATACCCCGCGCGAGGCAAATGGGTCCGTCGTGATGTTCGAGTGCATCCCAGAGGCTCCGATAGCGCTCGTCGTAGTCGGCGCTGTCGGGCGTTGGGTGTTCAAAGACGCGGTGCCGGGCATGACGCCACACCCACGTGCCGTCCTCGCGCTGGAGCGCATTGTGGAGAATCCCGCGCCGCAGCGAACTCTCGGTACGCGTTGGGTTGAACTCCATGGTTCGTGCCAGCAAGTCGTCAAAGCTTTCGAAACTCTCGGGGCCATTGACGAAGTTGTGGATGGCCTTGGCCTTGTCTCGGGTCACGCCGGGCGTCATGTCGACCAACATGAGGGTGCCGAACAGTCCGGGGTCCTGCTCGGCCATCGAGATCGAGACCAAACCTCCCAAGCTCATGCCAACGACCAGGTCCGCTTGCGGGGCCAAGGCTCGAAAAACGTGCGCGATGTCTTGGGCGTTTCGTTCGACGTTGGTCGCTCCGCTTTCGGGTGGACCCGAATGGCCGTGGCCCGGCATATCCACGGCAACCAGCGGCCTCCCGAGTGCAAGCGCGACAGTGTCCCAGGTGTGAGCGTTCTGCGCTCCACCGTGAATCAACATGAGCTCAGGGGGCTCAGTACCCCACACCAGTGCGCTCATTTCTCGCCCATCGGGCAGGTTCACCATCTCCCGGCGAACGACCGGTGGCGCCTCGTAGGCAATGCCATGCTCAGAGGCGTTGTCGCTGAAGTAGCCAAACTCGTCGTAGGGAGTGGTCGTCATGGACTTCAGCCGGCGCGGCGGATCATCTTTCGTTTTTGTTCTACAAAGTCCACCAGCACGAAGTCGCCGACGTTTTGGTTGTCGGTAAAGAACGCGCGGCCACCGTTCATCTTGGTGATCTGTTCGATAAAGGACGTGAGGTAGGGCGTGGCATCGAGCATGAAGACGTTGATGCGGATGTTGTCACGAGTGCACTTGTTGACCTCTTTGAGCGTGAGGTCGATGGTTTGATGCGTCGGCGGATAGTTGAATTCGGGGCGACCAAAGTCGTTGATGTGCGCTGTTGGCTCGCCGTCGGTGACCATAAGGATCTGTTTGGTGCCCGACTCTTTCGACAACAGCCTGCGAGCAATCTGAAGCCCGTGCTGCATGTTGGTGCCATACACATAGTCCCATGACAGTTCGGCAAGATCGCTGGCCGGTACCTCTCGAGCCACCTCGCTGAAGGTCACGATGCCGAGGTAGTCCTGCGGATACTGACCCGAGATCAGCGCTTCGAGCGCAAGGGCGACCTTTTTTGCCGGGACGAAGTTGTCGCGCATTGGCATCGAGAGGCTGAGGTCGAGCATCAGCACCGTCGACGTCCGGGTGGTTCGTTCGGTGCGCTCGACTTCGAAGTCGTCGGGGGTCAGCCGGACCGGTGTTCCTCCACCGGTTCGCCTGATCGCGTTGCGAACCGTGCGCTCGATGTTGAGCGTGAACGGATCCCCGAACTCGTACTGCTTGGTCTCGAAGTTCCGCTCGTGCCCAACGCCCGAGACGGCAACGTTGTGGCGTCCAAGACGATCGGCAGTGAGCTTGGAGTACAGATCTTCGAGGACGTTTTGACCGACTTTGCGAAGCGCCCGCGGCGTCAGCTCAAGCACACCCTCTTTGTTGTTGATCAGGCCGGCGTCCTCGAGCATCTTGGTGAACTGCGCCATCTGCTCCATCGAGCGGGCGGTTTCTTCACCCAGAAGCTCGCCAGCGCGCTCAAAGTCGAGCTCGGCCAACGCGCCGGGGTTCGTCGTGCCCGTCAGCATCTGTTCGATCTGATCGAGATCGCCAAGCTCGCTCATCAGGTCCATGGCCTGGCCAAAGTTCAGCGGGTCCACCCCTTGGGTGTCGTAACTCTGGCCCCAGTGGAGATCGGGGAACATCTGGCGAAGGTTGTTTCCGAGCTGGCTCATCTGGGACTGTACGTCCTGGTCGCCGAGGAGTTGGTTCGACAGTTCCTGGAGCTGAGCTCGCTGCTCGGGTGACATTGAATTGAACATCGCCTGCGCGGCAGCCATCCGCGCTGCGAGGTTCTCGAGCAATTCATCGAGCGTCTCGGGGTTTTCGGGAAAGAAGTCGCCGTGCTTGTCCATGAACCCGTCGAAGTCAGGTTCTTGGCCTTGGGCACGCTGTTCGATCATGTCATTGAGATCGGACATCATCTCGGCCATTGCTGCCATGTCCTCGGGGGTCATGTTCGACATCTCGTCGCTCATCGAATCGACCACCTGTTGCATCAGTTGACTACGCATCTCTTCAATGAGGTCGTCGAAGGCTTGCTGAGCCTTCTTCGAGGTGAAGTCGTACTCCTGTAGCGTCCGAATCTGACCGGGTAGATCGGGCGGCAACATGTCGAGTTGAAGGTTTCGCTGGGCCTGGGTTTGGGCGTCGCGCTCGGCCTGGGCGGGGTCGTCGCCACCGGCGGAGTACTCGGCCTGGGCAGCCAAGTTGTCCCGCTCGCTTTCCACGATGTCGCTCAGCTTCTCGGCAATATCGGCAAACACTCCGCCGAGATCGCCCGACTCGAGACGAGCTTGTCGGCTCTCGCGGAGCCGTTCGAGCATCTCTCGGATGCCCTGCATCCGTTCGCCGTCCATATCGAAGCCATCGCGCAGCAGATTTCGTAGCGCCGCGTTGGGATCGCCGTGGTAGGCCAAGTCTTCGGTCATCTGTTGAAACAGATCGTCGGCAGACATCTCATAGTCGGACTGCGTGCCGTCCCATGCCGAGTACGTAAACCTGGGAGGACGGCGTCGGCGACCGCGGCGAAAGACCATGACCCGAGGTTAGTGTTCCGCGTCTTGTTCTCGCCGGTCGTGCACGTACTGGGACAAAACGAGCACAGCGCCGCTGCACTTCGCAGCGACGCTGTGTTCAATCAAACGTGTTGAAAGCTAGCTACTAGCGCACCCGGAATTCGATGCGGCGAGAAGCTGGCTTGTCTTCGACTCCGTCAACGAGGATCGGGTTGGTTTCGCCGAAGCCCTGGGCGGTCAGGCGACCCTCTTCGATTCCCGCAGTGATGAGGAACTGGCGTACCGACTCGGCTCGGCGCTCCGAGAGATCGAGGTTGTCGACGTCGGAGCCGTCGGTGTCGGTGTGACCTTCGATGGTGGCGTTGACTGTTGGATTCGCCGTGAAGAAGTCGATTGCCTTTTGAAGCTCGGTCTGGCCCGCAGCGGTGATGACGTCGGAGTTCACTTCGAACTCGATGTTCTCGATGCCAGCGATTTGGTTCACGGTCGGCGGGGTCAGAACGGTGTCGATGATGTGCACGATTCCGTTGTCGGAGTCAAAGTCGGTTGCGACAACTCGTGACACACCGTTGAGGATCACTTCGCCATCGACGACGGTGATGTCGATCGGAAGCTGGATAAGCGAATCGAGCTGCTCTCCATCGAGCGCAGCGAGCTCTTCGGCGGTGAACGCATCACCTAGGAAGTGATAGCCAACAAGAGTTCCCGCTGCATCGGCATCGGCCTGCAGGGCGGGGATCACGCTGGGATCGAGCTTGCCGAGAGCCTCGTCGTTGGGCGCAAATAGCGTCCGCTGAGCAATGTCGGTCGACTCAAGGTTTTCTTGGAGACCGAGCGCACCGCCGATGATGGCGAACTGGCCGGCCTGGCCGGAGTTGTTGAGCGCCTGCCACATGTTGGTTGGCTCAGGAGCAGCTGTGGTCGTCGTTGTTGTTTCCGGCGCAGCTGTTGTGGTCGTCTCGGGTGCAGCTGTCGTGGTCGGAGCAGGTGCAGCCGTCGTGGTCGGAGCAGGCGCAGCCGTCGTGGTCGGAGCGGCTGCTACTTCCTCGACTTCTGGCACGGTCAGGAACGAGTCAGACTCGAGGTCGCCATCGAAGCTGGTCGCAGCGATTACGCCAGCGACTGCAGCGAGGGTCGCGTCGTTGGCAACCTCGCCGCGGACGATGACTTCGCCATCGCTCTCTTGACAGGTCAGGTCGGCGAAATCTTCGGGTTCGAGATCTGCGTCTCCCCTGAGTTCGTCGAAGACGGCCTCGCAACCTTCGGATTCGGAATCGGCAATGTTGTCGACCGACTCGAGAAGCTCATCCTCGCCACCAAAGCCAAAGAAGCCGGTGATCGACGAACCGAAGAAGAAGAATGCGGCAACCAAAAGGCCAAGACCAATGACTTGCCATTCGCCGAAGGGAAGTTCAGCAAAGAACCCGCCTTCGTCGTCGTCGCCTCCGCCGGAACTTCCAGAGCCACCGGAGCTACCCGAACTAGAGCTACCGCCGGAGCCACCGCCTCCACCACGTGAGACCGTTGATCCGCCGCCTCCCGAAACCGTTGCCGCAGCGGCTGTTGCGCCGCCCGCGACTGTTGCCGCTTTTTCACTAGCACTCGATGCGGCACCCTTTGCGGCGCCAGCAGCACCGGACGCGGCACCCTTGGCCTTGCCGGTCACGCCGCCAGCAGCACCCTTGGCCTTATCGGC
>CAZMYN010000217.1:0-5623 GCA_964570495.1 uncultured Acidimicrobiales bacterium
CGCGATGTAGTCGATCTCTCGCACTCCCGTAAAGGAGGGCTCGGTAGGGGAGAACGTTCGCCAGTCGATCGGGGTTCGGTTCTCTCGTGCCGATTCAAGGTCGAGAACCTTCGGGCCATTGCCTTTCGAGCGTGCCTCACGAACGGTCTCGTACTCGCTCGTGATCGACGCCTTGTACGTGTTGGATCGTTCGCCGAGAAGTTCGCTCACGACGCCGACTGCACGGGATGCATCGGGCACATAGACGGTCGCACCGGAGTACTGAGGCTCGATCTTGACCGCGGTGTGCACCTGGCTGGTGGTGGCTCCGCCGATGAGTAGCGGTGTGGTGAACCCCTCTCGCTCCATCTCTGTGGCCACCCGCACCATCTCGTCGAGGCTCGGTGTGATGAGGCCCGATACGCCGATGATGTCGACCTTCTCCTCCATTGCGGTCCGCAGGATCTTCTCGGGCGGAACCATGACGCCGAGGTCGACGACTTCGTAGTTGTTGCAGCCCAGCACGACACCGACGATGTTCTTGCCAATGTCGTGAACGTCGCCCTTGGCCGTCGCGAGCAGTACCTTGCCCGCAGTCGCCGCCGAACTTCCCTCGTCGGCCATGAACGGTTCGAGGTGCGCGACGGCCTTCTTCATGACCCGGGCCGACTTCACGACCTGGGGGAGGAACATCTTTCCCGAACCAAACAGGTCGCCAACGACGTTCATGCCGTCCATCAGCGGACCCTCGATCACGTGCAGAGTTAGCTCGGAATCGAGCCGTGCTTCCTCGGCGTCGTCGACGACGAATTCGTCGAGGCCGTGAACGAGCGCGTGGATGAGACGATCGCGAACTGGGAGTTCGCGCCACGACAGGTCGGTCGCTGCGGCGCGTGCGGTCGACTCGGCGTCTTGGGCAACTTCGATAAGCCGTTCGGTGGCGTCCTCGCGACGATTGAACAGCACGTCTTCGATGCGCTCGCGCAGGTCTTCGGGGATGTCCTCATAAACCGGCAGTCGACCCGCGTTCACGATTGCCATCGTGAGCCCGGCCTTGACGGCGTGGAACAAGAACACGGTGTGGATTGCTTCGCGCAGCGGGTTGTTGCCCCGGAACGAAAACGACAGGTTGCTCAGCCCGCCCGACACGTTTACCAGCGGCATCCGAGTCTTGATCTCGCGCACCGCGTCGATGAAGTCGATGCCGTAACGAGCGTGCGCCTCGATGCCGGTGGCGACAGCGAAAATGTTCGGGTCGAAGATGATGTCTTCGGGAGCCGTTCGGACCGTGTCGACGAGAATGTCGTAGGCCCGTTGGCAGACCGCAACCTTTTGTTCGAACGTCTCGGCTTGGCCCTTTTCGTCGAAGGCCATGACCACGACCGCGGCGCCGTAGCGGCGTGCCTCGGTGGCTTGCTCGATGAACTGGGCTTCGCCTTCCTTGAGCGAAATCGAGTTGATGATCGACTTGCCCTGGACACACTTGACGCCAGCTTCGATCACGCTCCACTTCGAGGAGTCGATCATGATTGGCACGCGGGTGATGTCGGGCTCGGTGGCGATGAGGTTCAGGTAGCGAACCATTGCCTCCTCGGAGTCGAGCATTCCCTCGTCCATGTTGACGTCGATGATCTGGGCACCGTTGTCGACCTGATCTCGCGCAACGGCAACCGCCTCGTCGAACTCACCGCTGGTGATGAGTCGAGCGAACTTGGCCGAGCCGGTGACGTTGGTCCGCTCGCCGACGTTGACCAATAGCGACGTGTCGTCGATCAGCATGGGTTCGAGGCCCGAGAGCCGCGTTGCTTGCGCTTGTTCGGGGACGATCCGGGGTTCTGCGGCGTTGGCGTATGCAGCGAGCGCTTCGATGTGAGCGGGGGTTGTGCCACAACAGCCACCGACGATGTTGACCGAACCTGCATCGAGCATTGAACCCATGACCGGCGCCATCTGCTCGGGCGTCTCGTCGTACTCGCCCAGATCGTTCGGCAGCCCGGCATTGGGGTGGCAGCTCACGTAGGTGTCGGCGACGCGGCTGAGCTCGGCGATGTGGCCCTTTAGATCTTGCGCGCCGAGTGCACAGTTCAGCCCAACCGCGATCGGGTTCGCGTGGCGGACCGAGTTCCAGAAGGCCTCGGCGGTCTGACCCGACAAGGTACGACCGGACAGGTCGGTGATCGTGCCCGAGATCATGATCGGAATGTCGACGTCATGTTCGTCGGCGTAGGCGAGCAACGCGTAGATCGCGGCCTTCGCGTTGAGCGTGTCGAAGATCGTCTCGATCATGATGATGTCGGCACCGCCCTCGAGCAGGCCAATGAGTGCATCGGTGTAGGCGTCGCGCAGCTCGTCGAAGGTGACGTCACGGCGCGAAGGGTCGTTCACGTCAGGGGAGATGCTGCAGGTCTTGCTCGTCGGGCCCAGAACGCCAACGACCCAGCGCGGGCGTTCTTTGGTGCTGATCTCGTCGGCGACCTGACGTGCAATCGATGCGCTCGCAACATTGAGGCGGCGAGCCCACGACTCGAGCTCGTAGTCGGCCTGGCTGACCGTGGTCGAGTTGAACGAGTTGGTGCACAGCAGATCGGCGCCAGCGAGCGCGAACGACCGATGAATCTCGGCGATTGCGTCGGCGCGTGTGATCGACAAGAGGTCGTTGTTGCCGCGCAGCTCAATGTGGTGGCTAGCCAGTTCGTCGTTGCGAAAGTCGGCTTCGGTGAGGCCGAGGTTCTGGATGCTCGTTCCCATTGCACCGTCGAGTACGAGTACCCGGTTCGCAAGGTGAGTTCGGAGTTGTGCAATTCGTTCGTCGCGACTCATGAGACGGCCGATCCAGCGGTGGTTGCGGATGCTTGAGCGAGCGAATGGTCGGGTTTAAGGCCGAGGATGCGACACGTCGCAGCGGTCAGGTTCGGCTTGTTCATTGTGTAGAAGTGGAAGTCGGACACGCCGTGCTCCATCAGCTGCTTGCAGAGCTCGGCGGCGAGCGTCGCTGCGACGAGCTCGCCGATCTCCGGAGCATCTTCGAGACCATCGAAGAGTTCGTGCATCCACGCGGGGACGTTCGCGCCGCACCGCTCAGCAAAGCGACAGATGCCCGAGAAGTTCGTGATCGGCATGATGCCGGGAACGATTGGCGCAGTGATTCCCGCCGCCCGTGCCCGTTCGAGAAACCGCAGGAAGCTGTCGGCTTCGAAGAAGAACTGTGTGATGGCACGGTCGGCACCCGCGTCGAGCTTGGCCTTCAGGCTCTCGATATCGGCAGTGGCCGATGCGGCCTTGGGGTGGACTTCTGGATATGCACCGACCGAGATGTCGAAGAGGTCGCCGTCGGGGCGTTGGCGAATGCCAGCTACAAGATCCGCTGCATCGCAGTAGCCATCGGGATGCGACCCGTCAGGAGCACAACCGGTGGCCTCGGCGGGGGCATCACCGCGCAACGCAACGATCCGACGAACTCCAGTTTCTGCGTATGCATCGATGACCCGATCCACGGTGTGCTTGCTCGCCGCGACACACGTCAGGTGGCCTGCGACGTCGAGTTCGGGGCGTGCAGCGAGCGACTCGATCGCGGCGAATGTCTTTTCCTGGCTACTTCCGCCAGCGCCGTACGTGACGCTTACGAAGCTGGGGGAGAACGGCGCGAGAACGTCGGCGCTGGTTTCGAGTGAGGCAAAGCCAGCTGAGGTTGCCGGAGGGAAGAACTCGAAGGAGACCTTCGGCTGAGGACGTATTGGCGTTGCTGGTGGAATGCGCTTGTCGAGCCGACTGGCGGCCGCGTCGATGAGTTCGGTTGGTTGCGTCATGTCGTTGCCTTGATCGGAGTTGGCTTCTTGGTGGATTGAAGTGGCTTGGTCGCGGCCCAGAGCGTGACGGTGAGGGCGTCGTCGGAGTCGGTTGGAGGGAGGAAGTGCTGAGCGGTCGCTGCCTTCAGGCCGAGCGAGGTGCACCACCGGCGAACGTCTCGCTCGGCAAAGCCCAAATGCGAATGGGCGTGCTCGGTACGAAGGCGTTCGAGTCCGTGCTCGCCGAAGTCGACGATCAATAGCGTTCCGCCGGGAGCGAGCACGCGGCTGGCTACCTCGAGGGCGTTTGCCGGATCGATCAGAAAGTGGAGCACGTGATGCAGGATCACGACGTCCTGGGAGTTGGGCTCGACGTCGAGATCGAAGATGTCGCCGTGGCGCACGGTGAGGTGGTTGAGCTGATCGTCGTCGATGCGTGCCCGGGCAACCCCGAGCATCTGACGGCTCGAGTCGATGCCGAGTCCTTGCTTTGTGCGATCGGCGAAGAGTTCAAGAATCCGGCCCGTGCCGGTTCCAATGTCGAGCAGCGTGTCGACCGTCGGCTCGGAGATCGCCGCGAGCATGGCGGCTTCTACCTCTGCGGTGGGCGCATGCATTTCGCGGAGTTCGTCCCAGTCATCTGCGACTTGGGAGAAGTAGCTCGCTGCATGTTCGGCCCGAGCCGCCCTGACGGTTTCGAGGCGGGTCTGGTCGCGTTCGAGTATTGGAGTGGAGCGGTCGATGAACGGCGCGATGGCGTCGTAGAGGCTGCGGCTCTCGGGATAGGGGCGAAGGCCGTAGTAGGCGCTGGTGCCCTCGGCATGGCGATGCAGCAGACCTGCATCGGTGAGGAGCCGAAGATGCCGGCTCACTCGTGGCTGGGTCTGACCGAGCACGGTACAGATCTCCGAAACGGTGAGTTCGCACGATTCGAGCGCCACGACGATGCGCAGGCGAGTGGGTTCGCCAACAGCTTTCAGGGCGTCGACTAGTTGGTCCATCTCGCCAGAGTATCAGAAGATCACAATATAAGGAAGTCGTTATATAACTATCGCAGAGTCAATGTCGACGGAGTCGCTGGCGGTCAGCCTCCGTGGCGAGTGAACGGCCCCCGGAGGGGAGGGCATGCTCTAGCTCGTGCGACAGGCTTGGTCGACTCGATCGAGCCGGTCGGCTAGCCCCTACTCCTCTTCGGAGTCGGCTTCGCTCGGCTCTGAATCGCTGGCGGTGGCGTTAGAAGCGCTTGGTGACTCGTCGTCTGAGCTGGCCTCGACCAACGCGTCGTCTTCGGCGAGCGGATCATCTTCAGCGTCGACATCGTCTTCGGCTTCATTGCCCGGCTCGGCTGGAGCTTCTGGCTCGGGTGGCTCGATGAGGGTTAGTTCGTCGATCTCGCCAGCCATCGCGAGCGCTCCTGCCAACTGTGTGGCGCGCCCGTAAACGAGTTTGAAGTAGTGCGGTGATGCGGCGCCATGACCGGGAAGCGGTGGCTGGCCAAGTGAGTTCACGACTGCGACGGGATCGGGTGTCGAGGTCTCGAAGCCATCGGGCTGCGGGAGCTTATTTGGGTCGCCCCAGAACTTGACCGGGTCTGCCTTCTTGTTGCTCTTCTTCTTCTTTTGAGGCTGCTTCTTGCGCTTGTTGCCTCCGCCACCTCGACTGCGACTCATGACGCAGCCCCTACGGGTTCGCCATCGACATCGGAAGACTCGGCGGCTGGTTCGTCGGGGGTCGACTCGGAGGTGAGCAGCAGGTCGGGGTCGATGCCGAGCGCAACTTGAAGTTGTTGTGCGTCGAGGTCGCCGACCGAGCTCGACTTTGGCAAAACCATGTTTGCTATCTGACGCTTGCCAGCAACC
>CAZMYN010000218.1:0-5592 GCA_964570495.1 uncultured Acidimicrobiales bacterium
GCCTGGCAGCTGCCGTCCGTGACGTCGTAGACGCCAAGCGATGACTGAGCTGCGCGATTGTTGAGTTGTTCATCGATTGCTTCGATGCTGACCGTGGCGGGGAGCTCGGCGGTGACCGGATTCAGAAGAAGGCCCTCGATGAGGTGGGGAGGATCGGCGGTGACGGAGATCTGAGCAGTCAAGCGTGCGCCGTTGGTTCCGAGCAGGACTGCTTCGCCCTGCAGGTTCGTCGGACCCTCTTCGAACTCCTCGACGACAAACGGTGGCTCGGCGAGGGTGAACAACTGTGGAAAGAACCCGACGATCTGATCGACCGAGACTTGCTCCAAGAACTCGGGGCTGAAGCGCTCTTCGATTGCGGCGGTATCGGGTTCGCCGGGTGCATTGAGAATTTCGACGAACCAGTCGAGCTGGGTACGTGCGGGCATGTCACTAGCGACCGGGTCAGGTTCGGGCTCACTGGTTGTTGTGGTTGTTTCGACAGCCGTGGTCGTGGTGTCGGCGGCCGTTGTCGTTGTCGACTCGGCTGTGGAGGTTGTTGGTTCGACGGCTTGGTCGTCGCCTCCGTCAGAGCTCGAACACGCAGCGGCTAGGAGCGCCAGCGATACGAGCACGAGAAGCAGACGTCGAGTGGCTCGTGTGTTCATCCGCTGACCGTTGCCCGGCTGAGCTCTCCGTTGATGAGACCGACCGGCGTCTCTGGGTTGTCGATCGTGACCACAAAGACACGACCGTCGGTCCGCAATATCGGAGAGTGTGTGGCGCTTGCTGTACAACGTGGAGCCGCCAATCGCCGCGGCCCCCAAGAGCAGGACACCGATCGTGTACAGCATCCACGTTCCGTCATCAAATTTCATAGTTGTGCCTCCAGCAGGTGCCGGATTGCGTCGTCGGCGAGGCCGTGGCGCCGAGCCTCGTCAACGAGTTGCTTGGCGAACGTCACGACGTCGACCCGTTCGGGGGCCTTGTCGGTGACAAGGGTTCCCCGTCCTCGCCGAACCTCGAGCAATCCTTCTTCTTGTAGGGATTTATAGGCACGAAGCATGGTGTGGATATTCACACCAAGGCTCTTCGCCAGCTCCTTGGCCGGTGGCAGCTTTTCTCCGGGTGCAGGGTCGCCTGACGCGATTGCTTTACGGAGTTGACCAGCGAGCTGATCGTGCAACGGATGCGCCGACTGCAGGTCGACTGAAATGAGCATAGTTCTATTAGAATTAGAACTATACAAACTTGTCAAGTGAATCTTTGGGCGCGCTCGGATCACCGCCGAGGCGTTTCTCAGCCATGCCGACCGTCGGGCGGAGTTCGGTCGCTTCGGACGGGTGAAACTCTAAGCAGGCAGTTCGATGTGCACGGATCCGCCGGGGCCCGGATCGGCCCAAATACGTCCGTGGAGTGCCTCGACGATGCCTTTGGCAACCGCAAGGCCAAGGCCTGCTCCGCCCTGCGCACGCTCGCGAGCTTCATCGTGGCGACGGAACGGTTGGAAGGCTGCGACGGTGAACTCCTCGGGAAAGCCGTCACCGTTGTCGAGCACGGAGATGCGTCGAATCTTTGGATCGACCTCGATGCAAATTTCCTCGTTGAGAGGGGAGTGGCGAATCGCGTTGCTCACCACATTCGAAATGACTCGGTTGAGCTGCGTTGGGTCGGCGGTGACTTCCAGCCTGCCCGGGCCACTCACGATGAGCTGGACGTCCTTGTCATCGGCGATAGGGGTCAGAACCTCGACCACGTCGCTCACGGTTGTCATCGCGTCCATCGGGCCGGCGCTGAGTTCGAGTCGGTTCGCTTCGAGCTGACCGATGGTGAAGAGGTCATCGATCAACGTTTCGACGGCGCTGATATCGGAGGCGATCGTCTTCAAGTAGCGCTCGCGATCGGGTGCGACACCGTCGATCAAGGCCTCGGTTGCCAAACGCATCGAGGTGAGCGGGGTGCGTGCGTCGTGGCTTAGCGACGCCATCGTCATCGAGCGTTCGGTTTCAGCTTCGTCGCGTTCTTCGCGCGAGGTGGCGATTTGATCGACCATCGAGTCAAAGGCGGCCGAGAGGTGGCCGACCTCGTCGAGCCGTGCAAGATCGGCTCGAACTTCGAGATCGCCATCGCCCACGCGCATCGCGACCTTGGCTAGGGCATCAAGATCTTCGGTCAGGGGCCGGGCGAGCATGAACATCACGGCAATGCCAAGCACGGTTGCAAACGCAAGAAGGATCAACAAGAACTGTAAGTCGTTGTCGGAGAGAAACATCGAGCGAGACCCGACCGTCATCGCGACGGCGATGATCGTCGGCGCAGAGAGGGCTGCGACGAGCATTCGAAGGGTGAGCGATCGGGGAGAGAAGAGTCGGAACACGACGGCAATAGCGACCGACGCGAGGCCGATGGCCAACAGCAGCGTGATCAGCTGGTTGCGCTCCTCCTGGCTCGGGGACATCGCGATTTCGCCCGCGACGGTGGAGGCAAGCCCCGCGAGGGTGGCAACGACCGCAATAGCGATCAGGAGCTGTGGCCAGCGCTTCACGGATCGAAACGGTAGCCGACGCCAAATACGGTTGTGAAGTGGGCGGGTTTTGAGGGGTTCTCTTCAAGACGCCCACGCAGGCGACGAACATGAACAGTTACCGTCGAGGGGTCTTGCCACTCCGTCGAGCTACTCCACACCTTCTGGAGGAGATCCTCGCGGGTGAGCGCTTCGCCCGGGTGGGCCAGGAAACAGTTCAGCAATTCGAATTCTTTGCGAGGAAGGTCGACATTCTCGCCGGATTTGGTGACGGTCCACTTCGCCGGGTCGACTTGGATTTCGCCGAACTCGGTCATGATGTCGGTGGTGGCGACCACATCGGTTGTGCGGCGCAAAACCGACCTGACTCGAGCCGTGACTTCACGGGCAGAGAAGGGTTTGACCACGTAGTCATCGGCACCGGCCTCAAGGCCGCGAACACGATCCGACTCGTCGCCACGAGCGGTCAGCAATATTACTGGGAGCTGCGAGGTGCCGCGAATAAATCCCAAAACATCAAGGCCGTTGCGCTTTGGCAACATGAGGTCCAGCAGCACGAGATCGGGCGATTCGTCGGTGACCGCAGCCACCGCTGCATCGCCATCGCCAGCTTCGACGACATTGAAGCCGTCTGCGGCAAGGTACTGCGTCAGCACCTCACGGACCATTGGTTCATCATCTACCACAAGAATCTTCGACACATCCGTCACGGTAGATGTGAACACAAGATATGAACGGACGCTTCCGTGGTTTGTTCGCAACCTTGTAAGAAGCGCGAGGCAAATTTGCCCGAATTTGCGTCTTTAGGCTGCCAACAGGGCTTCCAGCTTGCCGATTGCCATCTCCCAGCCCATGCCACCAGGCGAATCGGCGGGAACTCCCTCATGGGTCATTGCCATGTGTGTGCCACCGTCAGTAGCGCTCAGTTTGACCGTTACGGTCGTGGACGGTGAGGTCTCGTCACCCTCCTCATTCGACATTGCTTCGGTGTAGACGAGCTTGTTCGGCGAGTCGATTTCGAGGTATTCGCCAGCGAACCACATCTGCATTGCGCCCTGGGGACCTTCCATCGCCATACAGATGTGTCGCTTTCCGCCAGCGGTGACGTCCATGTTTGCTGTCGGAATCTGAGCACCTTGGGGCCCGTACCACGAGGCGAATCCCTCGCTGGTCGCCCACATGTCCCAAACCGTTTCGATCGGTGCGGCGAAGGCGCGCTCGATGGCGACCGATGGTGAGTCTGCTTGCGTCATGTTCTTGTCCTTGTCGTTTCGCCGCAGGCTAGTCGTCGCCTTCTTTCGAAATCGACCCAGCCGCTACTGTGCAGGTCATCGCTGACAACGCCTACCACCAAGCGCCCGATGCCGTCGCAAGCGCGCCTCCGGGTTGTCCGGTTCATCAGACGTGGTCGCCGCTCAACGCCGATTACCTGGCCGACCCGTACCCAATCGCACGCGCGCTCGCCGAGGAACATTCGGTGTTTTGGTCCGAGCCGCTCGGTCATGTGGTCATCACCGACCCCGGCGATATCGAGCACGTCTTCACCAACCCTGATGTCTTTGCCTCGACCAACGTCCAAGATCCGATCTATCCGCTGTGCCCGGCAGCGACCGACATCTTGGGCGCCGATGACTTCAACCCGACGGCGGTGATGTCCAATCGGCCCGAACCCGATCATGCACGGATACGCGTCTACACCCGGCGAGGCTTTTCGAACCGGCGACTCAAGACCCTCGAGGACTACATGGTTTCTCGGGCATCGGTCCTGCTCGACGCCATGATCGAGAGCGGCTCACCCGCGGAGTACGTCAGCGCGCTGGCCTTTCCGCTGCCCGCGGAGATCGTGTTCCGGCTACTCGGCTTCCCCGAGTCCGACGACACGATGATCAAACAGTGGTGCGTGAACCGACGGGCATTCTCGTGGGGTCAACCAACCGAAGCCGAACAGGTCGAGATTGCCCAAGGCATGCTCGACTACTGGCGCTATTGCCGAGAGTTCGTTGCGCAGCGTCGCGAGAACCGAGCCGACGATTTCACCTCCGAACTGCTCGACGCGTGGGAAGAAGATTCTGGGCCTGACCGTGACCCCGAAGCCACGACCGGTATCTCCTATCGCGAGGTCGAGTCGGTTGTCTACGGCATCAGCTTTGCTGGCCACGACCCCGTTACGTCGCTGCTGTGCAACACGCTCCTAACGCTGCTCCCTCGGCGAGACCAGTGGCAGGCCCTCGTCGATGAACCATTGCTTGCCCTCAACGCTGTTCACGAAACCAGCCGTTTCGAATCGAGTCAGATCTCGTGGCGACGGGTCACCACCCAAGACACGACGCTCGGCGATCACGTCCTGCCCGCTGGCACGAAACTCTTTTTGAACTTCGCGACCGCCAACCGTTCCGAAGCGAGCTACGACAACCCCGACGAGTTCGACATTCGTCGTGCTGACGCGAGCAAGAACATCAGCTTTGGCAAAGGCATCCATTTCTGCCTTGGCGCTGGCCTGGCCCGCATGGAGGCGCGCATCGCTCTCGAACTGCTCGCTGATCGGTTGCCGAGCTTGCGGCTTGTCGACGATCAGGAATTCACCTATTTCCCGAACATCACCTTTCGCGGTCCCGAAGCGTTGCACCTCGCCTGGGATAGCTAGGACGGGCCCGCCCAAGCTCGCTCAGACGACCAGGTCGTAGCTCGCGATCGTGCAACCCACGGCGAAGATCGGGATTGGTTCGTAGAAGTGGACCGTGCCCTGAGCGCCACCGGCGGCCGCGCTGACGGCGATGAACGTGCGGATCTCGAAGCCGCCCTGGCCTGCATCGGCGTAGACGGTCGCGTCGTCGTAGTTGACGAGCTCGGCTTGGTCGTTGCGGCACCAGCGGTCCAGGAAGTCGCGATCCCAGGGTTCGTTGATCTTCCCAGAGTCCGGAGTGGCGGGCCAGTGCGAGATTCCGCCCGTACCGACCACGGCGATGCGTTCGTCGACCGAGTCTGCTGCACGCCGGAGCGCTTCGCCGAAGGCCCACGCACGATGCAACGGCGTGAGTGGGGGGCCTTGGCAATTGATGTTGACCGGAATGATCGGGAGGTCGAATTTC
>CAZMYN010000219.1:0-3264 GCA_964570495.1 uncultured Acidimicrobiales bacterium
TCACAAACTCGTTTACCGTTGATGCGCCGATCGCCGAGGCGTGGGAGCTGCTTACCGATATTCCCGAGATCGCCCCGTGTCTACCGGGAGCGAAACTGACCGATCACAGCGACGGCGTGTACTCCGGTGGAATCAAGATCAAAGTCGGACCCGTCACGGCGGAGTACAAGGGCTCGGCGGAGTTCGTCGAGAAGGACCCGGTTGCCCACAAGGCCGTCATCAATGGCAAGGGCCGAGACACTCGCGGCGCCGGAAATGCTCAGGCACTGATCACCGCCCACATGGTACCGGTGGGGGACAAGACCCAAGTCGACATCGTTACCGACCTCAAGGTCTCCGGAAAGGTCGCTCAGTTCGGTCGTGGAGTCATGCAGGACATTTCGACCAAGCTCCTCGGCCAGTTTGCAGAGTGCCTCGAAGCAAAGATCAGCGAACCGGCCACCATCGATGGAATCGCCGGTGCGAGCGCCGCGGCAGCCGCTGCGCCCGTGGCGGCGAGCGTTCCATCCACCACCGTCACTCAGCCCACTTCTGCGCCGGCAAGTCCGAGCATTCCCGCAGGGCTGCCCAGCCCGCCGATTATCCCTGAGTCGAGTATTTCGCCCAACGGTTCACCAAGTCCACAACACGCTGTAGCACCGGTGTCGTCCACTCCGGCTCCGGCCTCGACCACTCCAACGACCCCGGCATCGCCTACGGGGAAGACCGATGACGATGACGACAACGTTCTCGATCTCGGCGACATTGGACTGGGAAGCAGCATCGCCAAGCAGTACGGCGCTCAGATCCTCGGCGGCGCGTTGCTTGCCTTTGTGCTCCAACGGATCTTTCGCCGCAAACGTTCTTCGTAGGGGTTGAAGACGTGGACGTTGCGCCACTCGACGGCCTGCGGGTAATTGAGGGTTCGGCTTTTGTCGCTGCTCCCAGCGGCGCAATGACGCTCGCTCAGCTGGGCGCTGAGGTCATCCGTTTCGATCAGATCGGCGGCGGTCTCGACTACAAACGGTGGCCGCTTACCGGTGATGGGCAGTCGCTGTATTGGGCGGGGCTGAACAAGAACAAGCGGTCGATTGCGGCCGATCTTCGTTCCGAGGAGGCCCGCGAGATCCTCGGGCAGCTCATCGTCGATGCGGGCAACTTCATCACCAACTTTCCCGCGCGCGGTTGGCTGTCCTATGAGGAGTTATCGGCTCGACGGTCCGACCTCGTCATGATGGCGATCACAGGAAATCGTGACGGTACGACCGCGCTCGACTACACCGTGAACGCCGCGATCGGGTTTCCCCATGTGACGGGTCCGGTCGGGCACGTCGATCCGGTCAATCACGTCTTTGCTGCGTGGGACTTCATCTGCGGCCAGACCGCTGCGCTGGGGGTCTTGGCTGCGGATCGGCATCGGCTGCGAACCGGTGAGGGCTCAAACATGTCGCTGGCGCTCTTCGACGTTGCCTTGGCCGCGGTCTCTGCGCTTGGTCATGTTGCCGAGGCCCAACTCCTCGGGACGGAAAGGCAACGCTTCGGCAACGACCTCTATGGTGCATTCGGAACGACTTTCTCGACCGCCGATGGCGAGCGCTTGTATGCGGTCGGCATCACGGGCCGCCAGTGGCGATCGTTGCTCGAAGCATGCAATGCAACCGAACAAGTAGAGGGCTTGGGCGTGCGACTCGAACTGGATTTCACCGACGAGGGCGACCGCTTCGTCGCACGCGACGAAATCGGCGAGGTGCTGCAAGCCTGGATTGGGGCTCGGCCTTTCAGCGAGGTGGCCGCACGCTTCGATGATCTCGGCGTCTGCTGGGGCAAGTACCAGAGCTTTCTCGAACTTGTCGGCGAGGATCCGCGCTGTTCGACCGATAGCGAGTTGTTCCGTGAGGTCGATCAACCCAGCATCGGTACCTATCTCTCACCCGGCTCTCCGGTTGCGTTCGGCGGCGACCTGATCGTCGAACCTCAACCCGCTCCCGTTCTCGGTGCCGACACCGAAGCAATCCTCGCCGAGCTCGGCCTCACCCACCCCGAAATCGGTCACCTCATCGACAACAACCTCTTCGCAGTGCCCGAATAGAACTTTTGGTGCCTGGCACCAAACACCCCATTTGGTGCCAGGCCACCCGACTTGCCAATTCGGCTGTTCCTGACATGAGAATGGTCTTGCTTACGCAGCACTCTCAGCGTCTATCGGTAACTAGCGCCCGAAGACTCCGGTTTCGCAGTTGATGCGTGTTTCGGTTACTCCGCCGGGGTCGGTGAGGGTGCAGCCGTCGTTGGTGCCGAGGCCGCCGTTCAACGTGTCTTGCCATGCTCCACCGCGCAGGGTGTCGTTGCCGCTCTCGCCGAAGATTTGGTCTCGTCCGATGTTGCCGTAGAGATCGTCGGTGTGAGTGCCGCCAAAGATGACGTCGTTGCCGTTGCCACCGGTGATGTGGTCTAGCCCGCCATCGCCGTAGAGCGTGTCGACGCCGTCTCCGCCGCGAATGCGGTCGTTGCCGTTGCCGCCTTCGATGGTGTCTGCTCCGAGGCCTCCAATAAGGAGGTCATTGCCGACTCCTCCGAGGATGTCGTCGTTTCCGGCGCCGGCAAAGACCATATCGAAGCCGTCTCCGGCGTTGATGGTGTCGTTGCCGCCGAGGGCACAGATGATGTCGTTGCCGCCGAGGCCATCGATGATGTCGTCGCCAGCGGTACCTCGGATGACGTCGTCGCCATTGGTTGGCCGTTCGCCGTTAGCCAGGTCGACGGTGACTTCGTGGTCGTTGCATGTGAGCGCTCCCGGTGCTGGAGCCGGAGCCGGCGTAGGTTCTGGTTCTGGTTCGGGTGCTGGAGCAGGGGTTGGGGCGTCACCGGGCATGACAACGTTGTCGGCTCGGCCCTGTAGCGCAGCGGTTACGTTGAGGTCGAAACCGGGGTCGTCGCCTTCGAGCGTGAGCGTGAAGTCGGTGTCGAGGAGATTGGTTTCGGTTCCGGCCTGGAAGAGGCCTCCGTTGATGACGAGAAGGTAATCGGTGTAGAGGTCGATATCGAGGTTCGCGCCGTCTTCAATGATGAGCTCGCCACCGTTGACGATGATGCCCTTTACGGTGGTCGATTGGTCGAGGACTACGGTTTCGCCTGCGTTGATAACGACGGTGTCGTTGCGGCCAGGGGCTCCGCCGTCCCAGATGTTCTCCGACCAGCGGGCCATTGCGTTGGTGACGACGGTCGTATCTGACGTGCTGCCGTAACGACGAAGCTGGTAGTCGGCGATGGAGTGTTCGCTCTCAT
>CAZMYN010000219.1:3364-5509 GCA_964570495.1 uncultured Acidimicrobiales bacterium
GACGTGCTGCCGTAACGACGAAGCTGGTAGTCGGCGATGGAGTGTTCGCTCTCATAGATCTCCGGGGCGTCGTTGTTAAGCCCGTTTGGTGCCGAGCGGGCAATGGCATCGATGATTCCGCCGGAGAGGTCACCGCTCGACCCGTCGAAGCCCGTGATGTCCATGGTGATCGATTCGCTGGCCCGGTAGTTGGCAAGCAGGTCGGTGATCGGGCGTCCGTCCTCGACGCCATTGTCGACGGCCACGATACGGACGAATACGCTGCCGCTGGCGAGGTCTCGGTAGTAGGAGGTGGCGTTCGACGAGAGGAGCTCATCGAAGCTGTCTACGCGGACGTCATCACTTGTGACTCGGTAGTTTCCGACGATGCCGGGAATCTCATAGACGGCAGCATCGCCGGGTCGTACGTCGGTGAGGTTGAGTGTGAGCTCGTCTGGCATGTTGTCGAAGTCGAGCAGGTAGGCAAGGTCTCGTTCCATGCCGACGGTGGTGAAGAACTCGTAGTTCGCATCGGAGCGGTCACGGTCGTCATCGCCCCGACTCCGAAGGTCGTGAGAGGTCGGCAGGTCGTTCACCGACTCGCCGTCGGAGCGCAAGATTCGGACGTTGCCGTCAATTCCGAGTGCGGTGACTTCGGTAGCACCAACGGTGAACTCGCTCAGGAGACCGTTGCCGTCAGGGACACCAACAGCGCCTGGTGCTGCTTTGAACCGGTCATTGGCCGGTGTAATGAATCCGCCGGCGACGCCGGTTACTGACCCGTCGATATCCACGATGCTCTGCTGGTTGGCTGCGCCGCCGGCAATTTCGGTGCGAGCCCGCCCGTTGAACACGACATTGTTCAGTGCGTGCGCAGTGTTGACGTGGTCAGAGCCAATGGTAAGAAAGCGTGTGTTTCCAGTGGCGTACACATTGTTGTATTGGTTGCCGCCGTCGCGATAGAGAACGGTGCGGGCGTCATCGAACACCGAGTTTTCGATGATGTTCTCGTGGCGAGCAAAGAACGTGCCATTGATGAATGCGCTGTTCGAGAAGACCAACTCGTGCGTGAGAGCCCAGGTGTGGCCGGAGTACGCCGTGAAGCCCTCGATGATGCCAAACTCGCCGGTGCGGGTGGATTGGCGGAAGTCAAGATCATCGGTGAGCCTTCCATCGATGCCGAGCACCTTGTCGGTGCCGCCAGCACCGGGGTCGCCCGAGGTCGTGTGTCCGACATTGTCAATGAAGATGAGGTCGCTGAGGTCGCCCGCTTCACCAAGGCCCAGCCCTTCGGAACTCCCGTGCAACAGGTCTTCGTAGATCCAAAATCCGTTGCTCTCCGAGCCAGCAGCGTGGTTGCCGATGATGACGTTGTTCGGGTTTTCGATCCAGAAGCTCGATGCGTGATCGGCATCGGTGGGAATTGGCAACCCGGTTTCGGATTCTTGGGTGCTGAATACGAGGTTGTCGAGGATCTGGTTGTCGTTTTCGGCCCCGTCTTCGAGGAAGACACCGTGGCCAACATGGTCGTAGACGACGTTGTCTTCAACACGGGTGTTGGACGTGCCGTGAATGGTGATGCCCTTCTGGAAGCTGTTGTGGATAGAGGCGCCTTCAACATATTGACCCTCGACCTCGCCACCGAGGTGCCAATGAGTTGGGTAGCGGCCAAGCAGGTCGCGTTGGCCAGCTCGGAAGTACTCGACGCCTTGTATGTGCTGAGCGCCGCCGGGATGCACCATCGTGTGCGCCCCGAAACCGTCGTTCACACTGTCGGCGTCACCCTGGATGGTGATGTTGCGGTTGAGCAACGCCACTTCGGCACGGATCTCGACGTCCCATTGACGGGCGTCGGCGCCGGTCTGGCCGTTGTCGTAACGGACCGTTTCGCCACGATGGCTGAATTCGAGGGGAGAGTCGAGAGTGATCGTGTTGCCCGAGATCGACCGGATCGTGAACTCTTCGGCCTGTTGCCAGTCGGTAGATGTTGACGCTATGGCGATGCGGTCGCCGGCTTCCCAACCGGTCGTTTCTTGGACGGTGATCTGCGTGTCGCCAGCAGCAGCGGTAGAGGCGAGCTGGGTCCAGCTCTCCTTCTCAACATCAACAGCATGTAGTTCAATACGGCTGCCTTGGCCCATGGCCATCAAGAACGCGTTGTTGTTC
>CAZMYN010000220.1:0-5486 GCA_964570495.1 uncultured Acidimicrobiales bacterium
TCACCGAAGAAGAGACCGAGAAGCTTCTCAACATGGAAGCCGAACTGCACAAGCGGGTCATTGGCCAAGAAGAGGCCATCAAGGCTGTCAGCCAGGCCATCCGTCGTACCCGTGCTGGCCTGAAGGACCCGAAGCGTCCATCTGGCTCGTTCATCTTCCTAGGCCCATCGGGCGTTGGTAAGACCGAGCTTGCAAAGACGCTCGCCGAGTTCCTCTTCGGCGAAGAAGATTCACTGATCAGCCTCGACATGAGTGAATACATGGAGAAGCACACCGTGAGCCGCCTTGTTGGTTCACCTCCCGGCTACGTCGGCTATGACGAAGGTGGCCAGCTCACCGAAGCAGTCCGCCGCAAGCCATTCTCCGTAGTGCTCTTCGACGAGATCGAAAAGGGCCACCCGGACGTGTTCAACACACTCCTTCAGATCCTGGAGGAAGGTCGTCTTACCGACAGCCAAGGTCGTTCGGTCGACTTCCGCAACACCGTGCTGATCATGACCTCGAACCTCGGTACCCGAGACCTGCGTAAGGCCAACCTCGGCTTCACCAAGGTCGATTCAGCTATCAGCTACGAGCGGATGAAGGAAAAGGCACACGAGGCGCTCAAGGAGCACTTCCGCCCTGAATTCTTGAACCGCATCGACGACACCATCGTGTTCCACGAGCTCAGCCAGCCTGAGGTCCGCCAGATCATCGACATGATGATCAAGCGTGTCGGTGTCCAAATGGGTGGTCTCGGTATGGGTCTCGAACTCACCGACGCAGCCAAGGATTACGTCTCGGTCAAGGGTTACGACCCAACGCTCGGTGCTCGACCATTGCGTCGTGCCCTGCAGCGCCTGGTGGAAGATCCGCTCTCGGAGAAGCTCCTGTACAAGGAGTTCCGTGCGGGCGAGATCGTCATCGTCGACGTCGAAGACGACGCCGAGTACCCAGGTGAGAAAAAGATCGTGTTCCGTGCCATCGAGGGCTTTGAGCCCCCACCGGTCGAAGAACTCGAAGACTCCGAGAAAGCGCCCATCGCTTAACCGCTAGCGACTCCGTCGCAGTTTGGCGCGCAAGGTTTCGAGTCGCGCAGCACAGTTGGAGAACGCGGTAATAGTAGCTGGCTGCGTTTATGGTTTTGGCCTTGTAACGCCTAGCGTGGGACGCCGTGAAGTATCTGCGTTTGCTGCTCATCTTTGGGGTCGCGCTCATCCTTAGTGCCTGCCAAGTTGATGCGGTTGTCGACGTCGAAGTCAATGACGACGGCTCGGGCACGGTCACGCTGACGACGGCGTTCAACGAGGCCATCGTCGAAGCTGTACCCGAGCTCGAAGATGGCCTGCGAACCGGCGATCTTTTGCCGGCGGGCTGGGAAATCGACGGGCCACAGCGCTCCGAGTCCGGGTCTGCAGTCGTTGTCGCCGCGACGAAGGAATTCGTATCACCCGACGATCTTGCGGGAGTCCTCGACGAAATTGCCGGGCCGAACACGATCTTCGGAGATTTCCGTGTCGAGCGGACCCGATCGTTCGCTCGGACAACCTATGAAGTGACGGGCGAAATCGACCCACGAATCAGCCTCGCCATCTTTGGAGATGAGGGAATCACCGGGCTGGTTGGCAATCCACTAGGACTATCGCTCGCCGAGCTTGAAGCCGTGGCGGGACGCCCATTGGAAGAGACCGTCAGCCTCGAATTCTCGATCACTCTTCCCGACAACGTCGAGGCCAACACGGTCGATGTCGATGGCACCCTTGCCCGCTGGCAGCTGAGTCCGCTCGACCCTCTACCGACCGACATTGCGGTTTCGACCAGCATCGAGGATCGGCTTCCACGCATTTGGGCGGCTGTTGCCCTCGTTGCTTTGGCCCTGCTCGCAACGCTTCTTATCTTCCGCATCCTGGCTCGAATCGGTGGTCGCCGCAGCGACGACCGAGACGAAGATGTCGTGCAGATGCGCCGCCCGGACAAAGCCCCGAGCGAGACCGCACCGGTTACCACTCCCCGAGAACGCCCACCGCGGCTCGAACTTGTCGTGCTCGACGCTCGTGGCGTGCTCTACGACGAAGCCAACGACATCGGTGCACGACTCGTCCCGTTTGTTCGCGAACGTGGCAGTAAGGCATCGCTACAGGAAATCAACGACGCGTTCCGCGCGGCGAGCTTGGGCAGGTTGGCCACCGCAGAGCTGTGGGCCGAACTTGGACTGGCCGATGACGCCGCCGAGCTCGACGCTGCGTACACCAACGAATTTCGTCTCCGACCCGATGTTCTTGAATTCATCGATCGCCTGCACGATCGTGGATTGCGCGTCGCGGTCATCACGAACAATGTGATCGGCTGGTCGACGACGCTTCGCAAACGCTTCGATCTCGATGAACGAGTAGATACTTGGGTTGTTTCCGGAGAGATTGGTTGCCGGAAGCCCGATGCAGCGTTCTTTGAAGCACTTCGCCGCATGACCGGAGTCGAGTACTCCGACAGCTTGCTGATCGACGATCAGATCGACGACCTCGACATGGCACGATCGCTCAACATGTCGACCGCCATGTTTGTACCGCAGGGGGCACAGCTACCGTCCTCGTCCCCGCACCCGATCGTCCACGGGTTCGATAGCTTCTTTGGCCGCTCGTAACTTCTGTCCCTCCTTTGGAACCGCATAGGTTCCAAACGGGGGACAAATCTCCCTGCTGGTTACGTCTGGGTTTCGAGGTCAGCAGGAATGTGCTGGGGGAGGCGACCCCTGCGCAGCAATCGGAACAGGTCGTGGCTAAGCGTTGGTGTTATGGAGAACCACGCGGTCTCGGCCTTGATGTCCGTTTGAGTCTGGAACGCTGTCCGGTTCAGCTGTCCGACGTACACCGCATAGTTGGGCTGTCGGGCTGACTCTACGAAGAGGTGGACTTCGCGGCGGTGCCCGTCGGCAGCGCGCCCGTTGTCGTTCAGCAGCTGAATTCGATCGAGCGATGTGTCCCATCGAAAGCGTCGGCGCTCCTCAAAGGGGGTATCGCGTCGCCGCTCCGGCAGGGCAACGACGACAACGATCGCGTCGCGAACAGCGAACATTTCATTGCTGATCGATTCGAGACTTTCACCTGTTGGGTCAAAGAGCAGCGGCAGAACGGCGAGATCATAGGTCTTACCGGGTTCGATATCGCCATCGATTTCAACGGGGGCGAACGAAGTGGTTTCCGAAGCATTCAGATCGATCTCGTCGATCGGAGCAGGTTCGGTCAGGTCGATTGTCTCGTTCGACTCAGACAAAGTGGGGAGCGGCGTGGGTGCAACACTGAACGAGTCCACCCGATCCGTTGTCTCTTCGATCTGTTGGGCCCGTTGCTCGGGCTCCGGAGTCGCTTCGGTGCTGCTGACTTCGGCCACGCCGTTCAGTGTCGAATCTTCGAGTTCATCGGACGTAGGAGCTTCTCGCGGAGCTGGCGGGGCAACGCCTTCGAGCGGCTCTATCTCATTGGGAATCTCGGGGCTAGGACTGACCGACATTCGAGGAAGGTCAACGGGTGCAAAGTTCGTGACCTTGGCAACGGGCGGCGGTGGGAGATGGTCGTAGGAGGTGTGTGTGGAGCTGGTGCGGAGACGAATGATCTCCGGACTACCGGGCGCCTGAAGGACATCGAGATAGCGCACGTCGATGTCTGCACGAGGCAGCACCTCGGCAAGCGCGTCGGTGTCGATGTGCTCGAGCGCGGTGACCAACACGTAGTGACGGCGAGGAGAAAGGACAATGCTCGATTCGGGGCTGAGTTCGATAAGGCCCTCGTAGAAGACAACGCTATTGCCTGACAGTTCGCTCAGGGTACGTAGATCGAGTTCTGCGAGCCATTGATCGATCGATGTGATTGTCTTGACCAGCGAGGCTTGTTGGGCTGGGTTGACTGCGATCAGCGAGACGAGCTGACCAGTTCGAGAGAGCGCAAGTAGTAGAGGGCCGTCCTTCGCGTCGTCCCAGCCGCCGATGGTGAGTGTTGGTTGGTCGAACACGTTGAGCTGATGACCGAGCGCGCGCAAAACATCTTGCGGGACCTCGCGCTGCTGTTGAAGGTTGACCATTTGGCCGTCGACCAACGCATAGAACGTTTCAGGGTTCACAAAAGACAACGGTACTGCAGTCGGTGGCAGCGAACGTAGATCCCCCAAATCGAGGAGATCAGTCGAAAACGAGAAATCGCTTCGGGCGAACCCGAAGCGACGACGTGATGAGGACAACCATAACACAGTGAGATTTTCGATGTCGGGTTCTGCGACCGAAAAAAGTTGAGGAGTTTTCGCTGGCTCAATGAGTCCCGAAAATTTCCGGGAATCCGCCCACGGACAGCTCGCTTTGTCGAATCCCCGGGCAAGGTCCACGACTATGTCAGTGTCGGCGACAAGAATGAGGTGGATGGGTTCCCCACGATACGTCGAGACAATTGCAGCGGTTGACGCGATCCGTGAGCGCTGTCATGACCAGCAGCTCACAGCGGACGAGTTCGCTCACCAAGTAACCGACGCCTTTTACGACTACCTCATCGATGAGGATCCGCGGGACAACATCGTAAGCCTCGTCGACTACTGCGTTCTCGTGGCAACCGAGGTGTGCGAGCCAACACTGTTTGCTGATCGAGTGCTGCCCCAACGACTCGAGAACCAGCTGCGGTGGATTCTTGAACAGCAAGCCGATGGCCACAACCTGGTGCACACTGTTCGCTCGTTGCGCGCTCGGCTCCTCGAAGGCGATGGGTTAGCCAAGATCGAGCTCGTCGATACCTGCAGGAACGGGTACGAGACCCATCAGGCAATGTTCTCTGCGGTCGATTCCGAACGCGACATCCTCGCCCTCGCCTACGAGTTCAAGGTCGTAGCTGCGCTCGATGCCGCCGTGCGGCCCACGAGCCCGGGCCGCCTGGCAAGCGAAGACAAGAGCAGAGGTATGGCCTTGCCGCGCACCCTCGATCTGCTCGCCCACCTCGCGAGCGACCCAATTCATCCCTCTGGCACTTTGGCCCGCGACACCTTGATCGAGCTGTGCTCGTATCCCGAAACTGCTGGCTCAGCTGCTGTTCGGTTGCCAGTTCATCTTCTTGCAGCGGACCAGAAGCAAGCCCTCCACGACATTTACCTTGAGCACGAGTCGCGAATTGGACCCGAGGTGATTCGGATCTTCATCACCGACGAGCAACTTCGTGATCGTGAAATTCTTCGGAGTGCACTGTGGCAGGCGAACGACGCCGCCCGTATGGTGCGCGCCGACGACCACACCTCCACTACCTAAACAGGGCGGCGGGGTATGGAGCCGTGGATGGTCATCGCCGGACTTCTGGCGATTGGATTCGTGGTGTTGTTGGTGGCACCGACTATTCACCGACGAAACACCGCGAGTTCACGGCTTCGCGCCGAGGAGGAGCGTGTGGAGCGAGCCAAGCAACTGCGTGACTCCCCGGAAGGTTCGAGCAAGTGGTTCGCGAGGACCGCGCACGCCGTGAGCGCTCGGGACCGACTCCTGC
>CAZMYN010000221.1:0-5452 GCA_964570495.1 uncultured Acidimicrobiales bacterium
GTCCTTTTCGAGGACTCGCTGGATGACGAACATGACGTCGGGGCGCCCGGCGTCGAACTCGTCAAAGATCAGGGCGACGGGGTTTTGTAGTGCCCACGGCAACATGCCCTCGACAAATTCGGTGACCTGAGCCCCGTCACGCAACACGATGGCGTCGCGGCCAACGAGGTCCATGCGGCTGATGTGGCCGTCGAGGTTGATGCGCACCGCAGGCCAGTTGAGCCGGGCAGCGACCTGTTCGATGTGGGTTGACTTGCCGGTGCCGTGCGCTCCCTGGACCAGAACGCGCCGGTTGTGCGCGAACCCCGCGAGGATCGCGAGCGTGACGTCGGGGTCGAACATGTACGCCGGATCGATCTCAGGAGTCCACTCCGTCGGTTCGGCGAACCCATGAACCTTGAGGTCGCTCGAAAACCCGAAGACCTCTTCAACGTTCACATCGATCTTTGGAGAATCAGAAGCCATTAGTTTTCACCCTAGGAGCGAGGGACGAGCGACGTGACGGGCGCCTCCGGCGCAGCCGCAGAGCACCCAGAGCGAAGCGAAGGTGCGATTGCGGGATGACTGACGCTAGACGTAGTCCTTGTACTTGGGCAGGTGACGGACGGGCGTCGAAAGTGCGTCTTTTCGGAACGGATCGCCCAGTTCCTTGGTGCACATGATCTCGAGCACGGTCGTCTTGCCGTCGTTCATCTGTGCCTCGATCGCAGCCTGGAGAGCCGGACCGACCTGGTCGATGTCGTCGACTCGCACGCCAACAGCGCCCATGGACTCGGCGATCTCGGCGTAGTTCTCGCCACCGTCGAGTTCGCCCGCAACGAAGCGGTGGCCATAGAAGTCGACCTGGTTCTTCTTCTCTGCACCCCATTGGCGGTTGTGGAACACCACTGCGGTAACCGGGATGTCGTGACGCACGGCGGTCATAACCTCGACCATGCTCATTGCCCAAGCGCCGTCGCCCGCATACGACACCGCAGGGCGGTCGGGCGCAGCGGCCTTTGCGCCAATGATGGTCGGCAGTGCATAGCCGCAGTTGCCCCAGCTCATCGCGGCGAAGAAGCTGCGTGGCTCTTCGAAGCGCAGGTAGCTGTTCGCAACCGAGTTGATGTTGCCGATGTCGGTCGAAACCATGACGCGAGCCGGCATCGCCTTTTCGAGCTCACGGAGAACCTGGCGTGGATGGAGCCAGTTGCCAGGCTCGTTCTTAGCTTCCTCGATCATCGACATCGAGAAGTCGTCCTTCTCATGGATCCACTCGTCGAGCTCGGTTTCCCACGCGTCCTTCTCGGCTTGGGTGGTGGCAGCACGCTCGTCTTTGGTTGCGTCGCAGGCAAGGGTGCGGTCGGCGAGGCGTTCGAGCAGTGCCGTTGCGGCCTGGCCGGCGTCGCCGTGGATGGCAACGTCGACCGGCTTCACAAGGCCGAGCATCTTGTGGTCGGCGTCGACCTGAATAATCTTCGCGTCCTTTGGCCAGTAGTCCATGTCGTGCTGGGGCAGCGTGCCGAACGGGCCGAGCCGGGTGCCGAGGGCGAGCACGACATCGGCTTGAGTGATCAGCTTCATGGCGGCCTTGGACCCCTGATATCCAAGCGGGCCGGTCCACTGCGGGTGGCTTGCTGGAAACGAATCATTGTGCAGGTAGCTGTTGACGACCGGGCAGCCAAGACGCTCGGCGATTGCGACCGCCTCATCCATGGCGTCACCCATCACCACACCGCCGCCGCTGACCATGACGGGGAACTTCGCCTCGGCAAGGAGGTCGGCAGCCGCGTCGAGCGTTGCGTTTCCGCCCGGGCCACGATCGAGACGGGTTGGCTGCGGTACGTCGACATCGATGTCGCCGTAGAAGCGGTCACGAGGAATGTTGATCTGGGTCGGGCCCATGTCGGAGATAGCACGGTCGAACGCACGAGCGGTGATCTCGGCCATGCGGCTCTGGTTGTCGACCTGACCTTGGTACTTGGTGAACTCTTCAAACATCGGAAGCTGGTTGGCTTCCTGGAAACCGCCGAGGCCAATGCCACCCGAACCGGTCTGCGGGGTAACGATGACGACCGGCGAGTGAGCCCAGAAGGCAGCGGCAACCGCGGTGACACAGTTCGAGATGCCAGGACCGTTCTGGCCAATGACCACGCCGTGGCGTCCCGAGACTCGGGCATAGCCGTCGGCCATGTGCGCTGCGCCTTGCTCGTGCACAACCGGCACCAAGCGAATGCCAGCCGGCGCGAAAATATCCATGGCGTCCATGAACGCCGACCCCATGATTCCGAACGTGGTGTCAACGTTATTTGCAGCGAGTGTCTCGACAAAGGCCTCGCTTGGCGTCATCCGTGTCATGTGTCCTTCTCCGTACTGTTCGAAGCGTTGCTGGGCGAACCATACTTGCTCGATCGGCACCGTTCCACATCATGGAATGAAGGTTCTAACCCGTTGGTGAAATAGCACTCAACGGACGAGTGATGCATGCTTTGAGTGCAGACACGCACAGGCATCGCAGGAAGTCTCTATGGCGCAGAACTCACTCAACACGGACAAGTCCTCGAAGGTCGTCGCGGGCACAAAGGCGATCGATCGAGCACTATCGGTGCTCTCCAGCTTCGTCGACGCACCCGAACAGGGCATCAAAGAGATGGCTGGGAACGCTGACCTAAGCCCGAGCACCGTCCATCGAATCGTGCAGGCGCTCGTCCAGAACGGCTACCTCGAACAGAGCGCCGAGACCGACCGCTATCACCTTGGCCACGTCGCCTACGTGCTGGGCCAGAGCGCTCGAGATTCCTGGGGCTTTGACCGGGCGCTACCCATCCTTGAGCGGATCGGAAGCATCACCGGCGAGTCGGTAAACATGGGCATCCCCGATGGCAATGAGGTGGTTGTCATCCTCCGAGTGGAGTCGGTGCAACCCCTGCGTTTCGATCAGCCAGCCGGATCGCGTCTCGCGATGCACGGCTCGTCGATGGGCAAGGCGCTTCTTGCCTTTTCCGACGACCCCCTACCCGAGCTCAGCTACGAACGAATCACCCCGACGACGATCGTCACCGAGGTCGACTTCGAAAAGGAACTAGCGGCAACCCGAGAACGAGGCTTCTCGATCGACAACCAGGAGAGCATCCCCGGCGTGAGCTGCGTGGCCGCACCGATACTCAACTCCGAAGGCTTTGCCGTAGCAGCGATAGCAGTCCAAGGGCCCACGGTTCGGATGAGCCCAGAGCGCATCGACGCAATTGCCGACCAGGCCAGAGCGTCGGCCGAAGAGATTCGAGCGACCCTCGGCCTCGACAAGCTCTCCGAACTCGGTCCTTCCACCTAGTTACTACCGCGTTCGTCAATACCGCTTCGCTAATTTCGGCGTCGCGATTGAGCCAGACGCGCACGACGGGGGTCGATCGGCTCATTTTGCTGCCGAGCGAGACTGTCGAAAATTGGGCCATGAGCGGGTCTGCAACTCGAGAAAAGGCTCCCGAAACCGGTACCCCTAGCGGCGCGGACTGGGACGACAAACCATTGGTCGCGTTCGCCATCAAGAGCGCTGTCGTCATCGTTCCACTGCTTCTGAGCCTTGGCATAACCTGGCTCGTCGCCAGTCGCTGGGGCGCTCCAGCAAGCATCACCGGCGCGATGGTCCGATTCGGAACGCTCGGTCTCGTTGCGGTTGGCGTCGCAGCGATAGGTGAACGCGGAGCTCGGCGACTGCTGCCGCTCGCTGCGCTCTACCGCCTGTCCTTGGTCTTTCCCGGTGAAGAAGCTCCAATTCGATTCGCGGTTGCACTTCAGGCCGGCAACACGAGGCGAATCAAGGCCCGACTCGAAGAGGTCGAAGCCGGCGGATTCACTGGATCGCAAGCCGATGCGGCATCACTAATTGTCGAGTTGGCGGCCGCACTCGGCGAACACGACCGGCTCACGCGAGGCCACTCTGAACGGGTTCGCGCCTTTACCAATTTGATCGCCGAAGAAATGCAGCTCAGCGCCGAAGACAGCAACAAGCTTCAATGGGCGGCGCTCGTCCACGATGTCGGCAAGCTACGAGTCGACCAGGGCATCCTCACCAAACCCGGACGTCTCACCGACGAAGAATTCGAAATCATCAAGACCCACCCAGAGCAGGGAATGAAGATTGCCGAACCGCTGCGCGAGTATCTCGGCGAGTGGATCGGCGCGGTTGGCGAACACCACGAGCGTTTCGACGGTGGCGGCTATCCCAACGGACTGGCCGGTACTGAAATTAGCTTGGCCGGACGAATCGTTGCGGTCGCCGACACCTACGACGTCATCACCGCGGCACGCTCGTATAAGAAGGCCCGCTCACCCGAATTCGCGCGCCAAGAACTCGCGGACAACGCGGGCACCCAATTCGATCCCGAGGTCGTTCGAGCATTTCTCGGGATAGGCATTGGCCGATTGCGAAACGCTATGTGGCCACTTTCTTGGGCCGCACAGCTTCCGTTCATCGGAACTGCCGTCACGGCACCGGTCGCGACAACAGTCGCCACAGCTGCCGTGACCCTCGCTAGCGTCACTGGAGTCACCGCCGCCACCGACGGGTTCGACGCGTTTGTCGTGCCCGAGGCCATCGCCATGGTCCAAGAGGACGCGCGGGTTCTCGTCGAGGTTGAGGACCCGACCGTTCCAACAAGTGACCCCGGTAGTCAGGAGGGGGCAGACACCTCGACGACGTCAACATCGACCATTGCAGTGACAACAACTGCAGCGACGTCTACGAGCAACTCCCCGACGACCTCGCTGCCCGCCGCGCCTACGACCACCGAAGCTCCAGCGACCTCGGCTGCCCCGAGTTCCACCCGCCCGGACTTCGTGCCCCCGTCTACCATTGCGTCCTCTACGAGTGCACCGTCGACCGCCGCTCCCCCGACTACGGCACCTTCCACGACCGCGCCTGCCACAACTGTGCCAACCACGCAAGCGCCCCCCAGCACCGTGGTCACCTCGTCGACACCCCGGCCGATCGTCTCTCCATGCAACAGGGTACGGCTCGGCACGCGCCATCTCGCCGGAGCGGACCTGAGCGAGTGCGATCTAAGTGGACTCACCCTGACAGACGTCGACCTGACCGGTGCAGATTTGACCAATGCCAACCTCAGCAACACGACCATCGAGGGGGGCATGTTCGCCGGCGCCAACTTCACCGGCGCGAGGTTCGAGCAGGCCACCCTCACCGACGTCGATCTGTCGGCGAACATGGTTGGCCGGGCCGACTTCACCGAGGCCACCCTTTTGCGAGTTCACTTCGTGAACTCCGAGATCGACGGCGCGAACTTCACCGACAGCGAGGTGCGTGGAATCGACTTCACCGATGCCACCGGCACGCCAACCGGTTCGTTGCCGGCCGTGGCTCAGCGCGTGATCTGCCCCACCGGTGTTCTCGTCGGGGTGAAACAGGACCTAGGCGAGCCACGACCGGTACTGAACTGGTGCTGGCTGCGGCTGACAC
>CAZMYN010000222.1:0-5410 GCA_964570495.1 uncultured Acidimicrobiales bacterium
GGGTACAACTCCGTCGACACCGCAACGGTTCGTTCGAGAAATGCGTCGATCTTGTTTTGGCCAGCGTTTTGGTGCACGACGGAGAACAAATCGTGGTCGGTACGCGGGAAGGCGCCGTCGAGACCGAGTCGTTCGGCGATCGACCCATCAAAGTCTGCAGCGATCCACAGGGAGATTCGCTGCTGTTGAGCGAGCGGGGCTAGCTCGGTGGCGAATGCGATTGGGTCGGGGGGCGAATCGAGAAGCGTTGACACGAGGGTCGTCGTCAACTCTGCAAGTTCAGCTTCACGGTTTGCTTCGTCGGTGCCGAAGTCGACGTACTGCTCGACGAGCAGTTCTTGCGCGGCGTTTGAGCCGGTGAGCGGCGTATCTGAGGATCGCTCCAGCGGACCGGTGAAGGCCAACAACTGCTGGATCACGAAGGGGTCGACCGAGAGCACCGCGTCGACCTCGGTACCGGTTGCCTGGGTGAACAGATTCGCAGCGACGGGGGCGACCGACGGAAAGTCCGGGCTGATCGCCACGTCTTGGATATGGCGTTCGATCGCGAATCGCTCGTACCGCGCGACGTAGTCGGAGTCCGCTACCAAGGTGGCGTTGCGTTCGGCGAGCAGGGCGTTGAGTTCCCTCGTTCGGAACTGGCTTTCGATGGAGAGACGGCCGTCCTGGGCTGATGCCACGGCCCAGTTGCCCACAAAGCCGCCCGCACCCCGGGCTTCAGCGGGCGTCGAGAACATAATCAGTATTCGTGATTGGTTGTTCGCTCCAAGAAGGTCGCTGCCGATGTGCAGCGCTTCTGCGGCGACTCCGGCAACGCCAGCGGCCGGGGTGAGAATCTCGAGAGAGCGTCCAATTCGGTCGCCGACAGGTGGGATTAGCCATGGCGATTTGGCTTCTTCGATTCGAACGGCTGCTCGGTCGATGGTCGCTGCGAAGGCGTCGACCGCTGGGGTAATGCGATCGACTTCGTCGAGATCGACAGCCCCATCGACGATCAGGGAATCAGGATCGACCCGCTCGGTCGCCAATCCGGCCGAGTTGGTGATCGCGCTTGCTTGTCCGCTCGCGATTTGAGCGGCGCGCACGTGCTGGCCAACGACGGGGACAAGGCGTGATGGCACCATCCACGGCCCCGAGAGGATGGTGTTGGATCGGTCCCACGATTGGGTGGCCTGTTCGAAGCTGAGCGTTGCTTGTTCGAGATTTCCGGACTGGGCGTAGTCCGCCGCGAGTCGTGTGTTGTTCAGGCCGCGCAGCATCGACGGCACGGCAATGGCCGCGATTGCTGTTGTTCCAAGGAGGACCACCAGAACGCCAATGCCGACATAGCGGAACCTGCCTTTGATCCGTCGTCTCCGACGGCGAGACAACGTTCTCCAGCCGCTGCGCAGCACCGGCCAGGTTGCGATGAGGGTGATGATTGCACTCGTCGCGAACGGGTCCTCGATTCGTCCACCGCTCAGGCGCCACAGTGGCCCCGCTCCTTGGGTGAGAAGTGCGGGCATCGCAAGCGCTGCGATGACCGCTCCGGCGAGGTGCGCGCGCCGCCCAATCGTCAACGACCACCCAGCAATACCTAGTGCAATGACAGCTGCGATCTGTCCGGGGAGGGTGGCGGTGCTGAGCGCGGCCAGACCAGCGAGCAAGCCCCAGGTCCACCGGCGACTTCGCGAGCCAAACCACACGACGGAGGCCCCGAAGCCAGCGCGGTAGAGCGCATCGGCGAGTTCAATTCCCGCAGGTGACGCGTTCGAAACAAAGGCGCAGGCAAGGGCGGTGATCGCCATCAGGACAAGCACCCACCGGCGGTGGTCGATACGCGCCTTTGCCGGAGAATGGCGCGGGGTCGCGTCGAGCAGACTTACCTGCGAAGGAGCGGTTTCTCGCGCTCGAAGATCGATGGTCATTGCCGGAAATTATCCATGGGTCATTTGGCCTATCGGTTGGCGACGCCGAGATGTGAGACGTTGAGAATCCGCCGAATTTTCGTGGGCGGAATTACCTAGGACCACCTCATCTTCGGAGCGAACTTTCCGACCATGTCTTCGATGAGCAAGATGCATGATCGCGTGCGGAGCGGGCCTGGGTTCCTCCGGGGTCTTCGGACCCCGGAGGCCACGTCCTCATCCGCGCTGAGTGACGTAACAATCAGTCTTCGGCTAATTGCCGACTTCACCGCGTGGGTGTTCTCGGCGACGATCGGTGCGGGCGTGCTTGGCGCCTCGTTGGCGCACGGTCTCATCGCTGGCGGGGTGGCGGCCTCGATCCAGCTCGTTCTGGGCGGGTTTGCTGGTTTGTACCGAGGGCGTTGGCGAGTAGCCAGCTTCGATGAAGCAATCGCCCTCAGCGGAGTGACCACGGCCGTGGCAATCGTCTTGGTGACGATCCGCGTCGTCTCCGCGCAGCTTGGCCTGACGATCGCCGTCAGCGTCCTGACCCCATTCCTCGCGTTTACCGCGATGGTTGCTTGTCGCGGTCTGCGCCGACACATGCTCGAACGCCAACGCAGGACCAGCGCCTCGGTCGTTGGCAAACAACCCGTGGTGGTCGTTGGAGCGGGCGACGGCGGAACCCAACTGATCAAGGCAATGCTCGGAAACCCTCGGAGCACCTATCAGCCTGTGGCGATCGTCGACGACGATGCTGGCAAGCAGAACTTGCGGATTAGTGGCATTCCGGTTTGTGGAACTCGCTCCGAGCTTGTCGACGTGGCCCGCAATCACGGCGCATCGGTGGTTGTTGTAGCAATCCCGAGCGCGGGAGCCAAGACCATCCATGCTGTTGCGAGCCATGCCGAAGACGCTGGCCTCGACGTTCGGGTTCTTCCTCCAACCCAGGAGCTCGTCGACGGAATTGTCTCGCTGTCCGACATCCGGGAGGTATCGGAGGCTGACTTGCTGGGACGCCGTGCAATCGACACCGACCTCGACGCCATTGCCTCGTACCTCCAAGGAAAGAACGTTCTGGTGACCGGTGCCGGCGGCTCGATCGGATCAGAGCTTTGCCGTCAGATTGCACGCTTCAACCCCGCTGCACTCGTGATGTTCGATCGCGACGAATCGGCCCTGCACGCGGTTCAGATGTCACTCGAAGGCCGAGCTCTTCTCGACTCGAGGAACCTTGTCGTCGCCGATCTCCGCGACATCGATCGGGTCGGAGAGGTGTTTGCTGAACACCGCCCGAGCGTGGTCTTTCATGCAGCCGCGCTCAAGCACCTACCGCTGCTGGAGATGTACCCCGAAGAGGGCTGGAAGACCAATGTGCTCGGCACCAACAACGTGCTTCGAGCTGCGGCCCAAGTAGGGGTTACGCATTTCGTCAACGTGTCGACGGACAAGGCCGCCAACCCAACAAGCGTGCTCGGATACACCAAGCGAATCGCTGAACAACTGACGTCATGGTACGCCCACCGAAGTCGTGGTGACTGGGTCAGCGTTCGCTTCGGCAACGTTCTTGGGTCGCGCGGATCAATGCTCCCGACGTTCCGAGCTCAGGTCGAACGCGGTGGCCCAATCACCGTCACGCACCCCGATGCAACCCGCTACTTCATGACACCCGAAGAGGCGTGCCAGCTGGTGATTCAGGCAGGAGCCGTTGGTCATCAAGGCGAGGCTCTCGTCCTCGACATGGGCGAGCCCGTGCGGATCCTCGACGTAGCCGAACGTATTGCGGCAGCCGCAGCGATACCGATCGAAATTGAGCTCACCGGACTTCGCACGGGCGAAAAGCTCCACGAAGAGTTGATCAGTCTGGGTGAACTCGACATACGTCGTGCGCACCCACTGATCTCCCACGTCAGCATTCCGTCGCTGCGCCCCACAGAACTGGCGCGCTTTGACCCAACGACCAACGACAGCGCCAAGTCCAGCTTGGCGAACCTGTGCGAGCAGAACTCCCAGCCCATCGATATCTGGCTCTAACTATCGGGAACCAGTTGGGGCTTAGCGCTGCGAGGCGGGGACGCCGGCGACCGTCTGGCCAGGTTCGACGTTGCGGGTCACGACCGAACCAGCGCCGATCGTTGCACCGTCACCGATTTCGATACCGGGCAAGATCGTGGCCCCGGCACCGACAAAGACGTCATCACCAATACGAACCGAACCGGTAACAGCGACCTGTGGGCAAACCGTTACGTAGTCGCCCAAGATGCAGTCATGTGAGACGCTTGCGCCGACGTTGATGTGCGTGTGGCGCCCAAGTTGCACGTTCGTGGTGACGGTTGCGTTTTGTGCAATGACGACGCCGTCGGCGAGCGAAGCGGCCGAGCCGATGGTTGCGCTCGGGTGAACCATGGGAGTGGCCTTGCGATGGCCGAGCGCTTCGTCGACGTTGCGACGAACGAACGGCATTCCAATGCCGAGGTGAATGTGGGCGTCACGAGAGGAGATGGTCGAGCTCTTACCCAAGAATCGAAGGCCCGCTCGGGCAAGGGTGAGTCGGTCCGGATCGCCATCGTCGCAGACGCCCAACAGCGAGATTGCGTGGTTCTGTTCGCCGACAGCGCGCACGATGTCGGCGAGTTCACGTCCGTGGCCACCAGCGCCAACCACCACGACCTCGATGAGTCGTCGATCCTGGTTGCGGATGTCGATCGTCGAGGAGGGTGAGGAGCCTTCGGGGTGCGGGCGTTGTGGTCGATCGATGATCATGTCACGCGGCCCGTCGCTCGTCTTCGAGCCGTGGCTGTGCTCGTAGATCGATCGAGCCGTCCTCGGGTGAATCTGCCGGAGAGTTCTTCGACGTGACCGAGGTGATGAGCAGACGATCCGCTGGATCGTGGCCATCGACACCCTGGCCCGTCAGAACCGTCTTCACGGTACGAAAGAGAATGGAGAGATAGCCCAACACGCTTGGCCCGAGCGCCCATTTCAGGTCGAACTCGAAGCGTTGATCCCACGACAGCGAGTTGCGGCCGTTGACTTGTGCAAGCCCGGTGAGCCCGGGAAGCACCGAGAGGCGGCGACGCTGTTCGGTGCTGAGTCGTTCGAGTTGTGCGGGAAGTATTGGGCGGGGACCAACGAGACTCATCGACCCGTCGATGACGTTGAGAATTTGGGGGAGCTCGTCGAGCGAGGTGCGACGCAGGCGGCTACCGATCGGCGTGATGGTGTCGGGGTCCGGGATCACGGGGTTGTCGCCGTTGGTCATCGACCGGAACTTACGCATGGGAAAGGTCTTTGCGTCCAGGCCAACGCGCTCTTGGACAAACAGGATCGGGCGGCCCGAGGAGACGAGCACCGCAGCTGAAATGCCAGCTAGTGCGGGGATCCACAGCGGTGCTGACACGGTGACGATCGCCAAGTCCAACCATCGAAGACGGCGCTGTGTGTTCATGGCTGAGCGAGTCCGAGGCTGTCGGTGGACAGGTCGATGTCGCTGGAGTTACCGGATTCAATGGCGTGGCGCATCC
>CAZMYN010000223.1:0-5348 GCA_964570495.1 uncultured Acidimicrobiales bacterium
TGCCACTGAAGAGCAACCTCGGATCCTCGTCGTTGACGATGAGGAGTACCTGACCGACCTGTTGTCGACGTCGCTTCGATTCCAAGGCTTTGAGGTCTTGTGTGCCTGGAGTGGCTTCGATGCACTTTCGGCGGTTGCCTCGTTTGCCCCCGACCTGATTTTGCTGGACGTGACAATGCCCGATATCGACGGCATCGAGGTGTGCCGTCGGCTCCGCACCGAGGGGAACTCGGTGCCCGTCATCTTCTTGACCGCCCGAGACACGAAAGCTGACTTGTTGTCGGGCTTCGCGATTGGTGGAGACGACTACATCACTAAACCGTTCAGCCTCGAAGAGGTGGTGGTTCGGATACGGGCCGTCCTCAAGCGGTCGAGCACGGGTGGGGAGGATGAAGAGATTCTCACCTACGCCGACCTACTGATGAACGAAGCGACGCACGTCGTTACCCGAGGTGGGAAGGAAATCGACCTTTCGCCGACGGAATGGAGGCTTCTGCGCTACCTGATGGTCAATGCCGAGCGGGTGCTCTCGAAGCAGCAAATCCTTAGCTACGTATGGAGTTACGACTTCGGTGGGGAAGTGGGTTCGGTCGAGACCTACATCAGCTATCTGCGCAAGAAAATCGACAGCGGCAGAGACCCATTGATCCAGACGATCCGAGGCGTGGGTTACACACTGCGCAGCAGAAAGTAATGGGAAGCCGGAAGTAATGACCCGACGTAGAGCCTTCGTGCTTTTACTCACCATCCTCATAGTGGTCTATATCGGCGGTGCCGTGATCGGCGTGTTCGCTACTCGATCGAGCTTGCTCGGCGATATCGACGACGAGCTTCGCAGTTCGGCGCAGAGCATCGGCACCTTGTATTCGACGTTCCCGCCAGAGTTTGAAGAGTTTGCTGCCGGTAGCCAAGGCGAGCGAGCAGTGATTGTTGTCGACTCCAACGGCGAGGTCGTGATCGACCGTGCTGCAAGTCGCGAGACCATCGAACTGGGCCGACCCGACATCCCGGTCGAGGAAGTTCTGGCCCGACCGGGCGAGACATTTGTGGTGGATGCCGTCGACGGCGATGACCCGTTCCGTGTGTTCGTCCACGTTCTCGACGACGGTGGGCACCTCGTACTGGCGCAACCACTCGATGAGCTCAGAAATGTCTTTAGAACCCTCATCCGGACGCTCGCGGCGACGTTGTTGGGTGTCGTGGCGGTTCTCGGCCTGATGTTTTCGTGGCTAGCGCGCCTCTCGTTGAAGCCCTATGACGACATTGTCCAGACCGCTGACGCGATCGTCGATGGCGACCTCGACCGGCGGGTGAGTTCGCAACAACCCGACCCCGATGTGAAACGGCTGGTCGGCTCCATCAATCGGATGCTCGACCGGAATCAGGAATCGCTGGCCGCCCGGACCGAGGCGGAGGCCCGGGTGACCCGCTTCGCCGCAGAAGCCTCGCACGAGCTCCGCACGCCGCTTGCCACGATCGCCGGCTACTCCGAGGTGTACCTGAGCGGAGCGTCCACCGATCCCGTTTCGGTGGAGAAGCAGATGACGAGAATCAACGGCGAGGCCACCCGTCTCGGTCGATTGGTCGAGTCGATGTTGACAATCACTCGGCTCGACAACGAGGTCAGCCTCGAAACCGAACCGGTCGATCTGGCCGAGGTGGCCCGTGCTGCCATTGCGGACGCCATCCACGGATCTCCAGATGCTGAGCCATCGATGGAGCTATTCGGTTCGGAAACGGTGATGGTCAACGGAGAGGAGGACTCGCTCTACCGAATGTTCGCCAACTTGCTCGCAAACGCGCAGGTACACGCTCCCGGCGCCGACGTCGCTGTTACCGTCGAGGCAACCGGCGGGGACGCAGTCGTAACGGTCGTCGACAACGGACCCGGCATGCCCCCACACGTTGCCGACAATGCGTTTGATCGTTTCTACCGGGGTAGCCCCACGAGCGATTCGGGCACGCGCACAACCGGCCTTGGCCTGTCGATAGCGGCGGGGATCGTCAAGGCCCACGACGGAACGATCGAACTCGACACAACACAAGGTGAGGGCGCAACCTTCACTATCCGGCTTCCTGTCAGCTGAGAGCGCGAACGCCGCCCGGACTTGTGCTCTCAGGAAACTCCCAGAAGTGTCTCAGCTTCCCTTGAGGCTCGCGCCGTACGTTCACGGCAGTGAGCAGCTTTTGGAGCGGAATTCGAGCATTTCTTGGCTCTAGCGATGGCCAAGCGCTGATGGCTGTTGCATCGGTGGTGGTCGGTACCGGAACGGTGTTCTACCGCTTCATTGAAGACCTCGCTTGGCTCGACAGCCTGTACTTCTCGGTGATCACCCTGACGACGGTCGGCTACGGCGACTTCTCGCCGGTCACCTCCACAGGCAAGGTCTTCACGATGTTCTACGTACTCGCGGGCATCGGGATCTTTGTCGCTCTGGTGACCGAAATTGGCCAGCACTTGGTCGACGCTCGCAAGAAAGAGAACTAGGGGAACCGCGATGAGCAAGCTCTTTGGATCAATCGCAGGCGTTGTTACCCGCCGACCTGCACTATCACTTGGTTTGTTGGCCGTCGTGACCGCGGTGCTGCTCGGCGGTATGAGCTTGCTCGCGCCACAGGCCGGAAACGAGGTTTTCTTGCCAGCCGACAGCGAGGTCGCCGCGGCATCTGACACGTTGGCCGACGCATTTCCCGACACAGCCGGTCTGAGCGCCGTCACCATCATTCATCGGGGTGAGTTTCTGACCTCCGAGGGCCTTACCCAGATCGACAACGTCCTTGCCGCCGCTGTTGACGATCCCGGGGTGCAGGAGCGCCTGGCGCTCACGAACCCGGTGGCATCGGTTGCGGCAGCGTTCAAACAGGCCCTTGGCGTCGCGGACTTCACTGGCGTCAGCCAAGAACAGATCGACACCGCGGCAGCCACTCCGCAGCTGGCGGCGCTGCTCGGAAACCTCAGTGGAACCGCCGATGGCGAGCCGCTGGTCATCTCATCGGTCAAGCTTCGCTCACTCGACGATGTGGATGGGCGCAACGACGTCGAACTCCTCATCGCCGACGCGGTCGAGACGGTCGACGGGCCGCTTTTAGTGCGCAGTATGTCGAGCGCGACTCGGAGCTTGGATTCAGACGAGGCGTCGCCCTCGATGGCGTCTCTCATGCTTATTTCCTTGCTGGTGATCGCGGTGTTGCTGTTCCTGTTCTTCCGCAGCGGATCCGACGTTGCGCTGTCTCTGGTGGGACTGGCAATCACCATTGTCGGAACATTGGGGTTCCAAGGGCTGGCGGGGCCCGATGGGCTGGGTCTGATCGGCGCTCCCAACTCGCTTACGTCGATGGTGCCGATCATGATGATCGGCCTCGTCGTCGACTATTCGATACAGACGGTCGCCAAATACCGCGAGCTGCGCCACGACGGACAGGCCGTTGCTGAGGCCACCCGTGGTGCGCTTGCCGGTGTCATGCTGCCGTTGGGCCTCGCTGCGGGAACGACGATCATCAGCTTCCTCACGAATTTGACGTCGTCGATTCCTGCCAACGCCGACTTCGGTGTGGTTGCGGCATTCGGCGTGTTCTTCGGTCTGTTCACCATGCTGATCTTGATTCCGGCCGCACGAGCCATCTTGGATCGCCGCCGCGAGGCTAAGGGCACTCTTGGCGAACCCAAGCTGATGACCGATGCCATCCCAGGCGCTGAGAAGGTCGTGGAAGCCATTGGTCGGGTGGTGGCATCCAAACCGATGATCGTTCTGGCCGTCACGGGCGTGGCAACCCTGGGTCTTGGTGGCGCCGCTACCCAAATCAGTACCGAGTTCAATTCAAACGACTTTCTGCCTTCGAATGGCCAGGCGATCGAAGACATCGAGGCCATCAACGAAGCCCTCGGCGGTGAAACTCAGATCGCCACCACCCTTATCGAGGCTGAGCTCACCGACGACCGCACGCTGCGCAACCTGTTGACCTTGTCGGAGTCCTTCGGTGATGAGCTTTCTCGGCCGACTGGTGCCGCGGGTGACATCACACTTTCACTCGGCGCGCTCTTCAGCGATTGGCGCAACGACAGTGGCCAGCCCGGCGACAACTTCGACCCCGAACTCGCACAACTCACCCAAGGCATCGACCAGGGCCTTACGGTCGACCCGGTAGGTGTGCAGGCTCTGCTCGATCGTCTCGAGGAGGTCGATCCGAGTGGTTTCGCACAAGTCGCGGTGAACAACCCTGATGGCGACGACCTGACCCTGGTGCAGTTCAACGCCTTCACCGGCGACCAGGAAGTCACCGAACAGATGGTCGACGACATCGAAGGCCTCTGGTTCGGCGACCGTGACCAGATCACCGCCACATCGGGGGACATCACCGCCCTCGAAGTAACCGGCGCCATCACCGATGGTCAGACAACCTCGATTGTCATCACGCTGCTTGCCGCACTCATCGTGTTGATGATCTTCTTCTGGGTCACCGAGTTCAAACCCATGCTTGGCTTCATTGCGGTGTCACCCATTCTGCTTGTTCTGCTGTGGGTGCTCGGGACTATGACACTCCTCGACATCCCCTACAACGTCGTGACGGCACTGATCACCGCGCTGTCAATCGGTATCGGCGTCGACTACACCATCCATGTCATCCATCGTTTCACCGAAGAGCTCGAACACGGCAAATCGCTGATCGACGCGACTACGACGACGTTGTCGACAACCGGCTCGGCGCTTATCGGATCAGCGATCACCACAGCGCTCGCGTTCGCCGTGTTGTTGGCTAGCCCGTTGTTGCCGTTCCAGCAGTTCGGTCTGGTCACCGGCATCACGATCCTGTACGCACTGATCGCATCGATCGTGGTCGTCCCGCCGATGCTTATCGTGTGGGCCGCGTACCACCAATGGCGCGCCGGGATGGATCACTGACGTGCGCTACGTATCGGCTACCCGTCGCCTCGGACCCAGAACTCCGCGCTGGTTGCGATTGTGGCGGTGGGGGTCGAGATCGCCGGACCTCTGGAGCGGACATGGGCTGAACGAGGCGTATCAGGGAAACAAGCGAAAGTGCCGTTGGATTGCGCGTGCATCGTCGTGTGTGACCCCGGCGCTTGTGGAGAACGACAGCCACTCGCTGGCAACGGCCACGATGTCGTCGACTTCTTTGGACACGTCGTTTGCGCTCATGCCCGCCGATGTCGCTAGCGCATCGACGATCTCGGAGCGGTCCCAATCATCTGCCTTGCCGGCCAAGGTCATTTGGTGCCGCGACGTCCAAGCCCCTTGTGGGTTGAACGAGAACGTGATGTCGAATGCGGGCGAGAGCCGCCAGCGGCCCGACTGGTCCATGACGTACCCGATGTTCTTTGTGTGGTC
>CAZMYN010000224.1:0-5264 GCA_964570495.1 uncultured Acidimicrobiales bacterium
CGACGGAGACATCGAACGAGGCATTGACGAGGTGACGTGCAGCGACAAGGCCGCCTCCGCCGTTGCCGCCCGAACCAGCACCGATGACGACGCGCTCCGCGCTCGACTGTTCCTTGACGACACGGGCAAGCCCTCGCCCAGCGTTCTCCATCATCTGGATGAGATCGATGCGCAGATCCTCGATCATGATGCGATCGACTTCGATCATGTCGGTCTGGGTAATCCACGCCAATTCTTCGGCATCTACTTCGGGGCACTCTTGCGGGTTGTTCAATGGCATAGCTCTATGTTGCCCGAGGCCCCGGTTCGTTACAGCCATTGGGGGTTTAGCTGCGGTCGCGATGTATCGTGTCGGAGCTGAAAGGGAAGGTTGTATGGACTTCAAGGATTTGCTCGCACGTGTGAAGTCGACCGGCGTCGGGACAGCGGACGTCGTCGATGCGATATGGATGCTTCACTCGCATCGCTCCCACATCAGTGGCCTTGTCGGTCCTCCGGGAAACGAGACGATCATCGGCCCTGCGCTCACGATCTCGTTCATGCCGACCCGTGACGATGTCATGGATCGTGCGCTGCATGGCCTTGGACCGGCCTTCTATCAAGCAGTTGCCGACCACGACCCAAGCGGAGCGGTCCTGGTGATGGCGAGCAACGGGCATCCAACCACTTCAATGGGCGGATCGACCAAACTGTCCCGCGTAGAAAATTTCGGCATGGCCGGTGTCGTCAGCGATGGTTCGCTCCGCGACTTTGACGAGATCGGCGCCTACTCGTTCAGCGCCTATTGCCATGGTGAGGCAATCATGCGCGGCGGCCCCGAAGTCCTGCCGTTTCTCTCCGATGTTCCCGTCGCGGTGGGTGGGGTCACGGTGATCCCCGGCGACATCATCTTTGCCGACCCGACCGGTGTGGCCGTCGTGCCGGCCGCTGAGGCCGACAAGATCTTCGAGATGGCCATAGAGAACAAGGCAGCCGAACTCGGAATGCTCCAGATGATCGCTGCTGAGGATCCCGCCGTCGTTCTTGCCGAGGGCAGCGGGGAAGTCTGATCGTCATGAATGTCTCGGAATTACTCGTAGCAGCACTCGAACGCGCGAACGTGCGCTTCGTCTTTGGTCTTCCCGGAGACGAGAACCTGCCTTTCGTCGAAGCGGTTCGCGCCTCGTCGCAAATCCAATTCGTATTGACCCGCCACGAAGCGGGCGCCGGGTTTATGGCTGCGGCTCACGGCTACCAAACCGGCGACCTGGCCGTTGCGATGAGCACCCTGGGCGCTGGTTCCACCAACCTCGTCACACCGGTCGCCCACGCATGGCTCGGCGAAATGCCGATGATCGCTATCACGGGTCAAAAGCCAGTTCTCGACAATCGCCAAGGCCGCTACCAACTCATCGACGTGGTCGACATCATGGGGCCGATCACGAAGTACACCGCCACCGTTCCCTCTGCCGAAGCGCTGCCGGGCATTGTTGCCGAGGCCATTCACCAGGCGCTCGAGTATCCCCAAGGTCCAGCACACATCGAGCTGCCCCTCGACATTGGGGCCCTCGATGCCGAAGGCGTAACGCTGCTGCCCGAAACCGCTGCCGCGCAGCCAGGGCCGAGCACCGAGGCGATCGACGCCACGATCGAGCGACTGCGGGCCGCTGAACGTCCGGTCTTGTTGGTCGGCGGGAGCGCCAACACGCGTCACGACCTTCCGCCAGCGATCCGCCGTTTTCTCGAGCACACCCAAATCCCCTATCTCTCGACGATGATGGGTAAGGGCGTCGCCGACGAAACCTCCGACCGTTTCCTCGGCACAGCGACCATGCCCGAGATGGGCTTTGCGCGCTGCGCGATTGGCCACTCGGACCTGGTGCTCAGCGTGGGTCACAACGTGATGGAGAAGGCTCCGTTCACGATGACGCCCGACGGACCCGACGTCATCCACATTCACGAGAACGTCGCAACACCCGACACGATCTGGTTCCCGCAGCTACAGGTCCTTGGCAACATGGCGCAGACCTTTGACGCCCTAACCGCGCAACTCGATCCGCTGCCCACATGGGACTTCGACGGGTTCACCCGGCTCGCCGCGGCCATGCGAACAGCTATCGCTGCTCCGTCTCCCGAGCGTGCTGGCGTTCCCGTTCAGCCGCAATCGGTTGCCGCCACGATTCGTGCGGCGCTTGGACCGAACGACATTGTCAGCCTCGACAACGGCATCCACAAACTTTGGATGACCCGCAACTACCCAACACCTGAACCGCGCACCCTCATGGTCGACTCGGCGCTTGGCTCGATGGGTCCCGGGCTTCCGGCCGCTATCGCGACCAAGCTCGTCCACCCCGACCGGCGCGTCCTCGCTGTGGTCGGCGACGGTGGCTTTTTGATGACCGGCCAGGAACTCGAGACCGCCGTGCGGCTCGGGCTCGACCTGGTCGTCGTTGTCTTCAACGACTCGGGCCTTGGAATGATTCGACAAAAGCAGACCATGCTCGGGCTTGAAAACCACGGCGTCGACTTCGCGAACCCGGACATGGCGACCCTCGCGGCTGCGTTCGGAGCTCACGGACACCATCTCGGCGATGCGAGTGAGCTAGCGGGCATACTCGACGAGGCGTACACCAACGGGGGAGTGCACGTGATCGACGTGCCGATCGACTACGGCGAGAACAAGGGCTTGTTGATGTCGATGAAGATGCTCGACTGCGAAGCAGTCATTTCGCCGTGACCGATACGCCGTTCGGGAACCAGGCAATAGCCCCAATCTTCGTCAGCGCGCTCGCCAAGAGTGAGTTGGATGCCCAGACGTGGCTGACCGACGTGCTGCGCGTCGAATCGGCACTCGCGCAGGCCCAAAGCGAACATGGCATCATCCCCACCGAAGCAGCCGAAGCGATTGCGGCGCTCACCGCTGACCTGTTCGACATCGAAGCTCTCGGTGAACGTAGCGAGACGGTCGGATTCCCGATCGTCGGCGTGGTCGAACAGATCGCAGCACTGCTCCCCGACGCGATGGGCGAGTATGCGCATTGGGGTGCCACGACCCAAGACATCCTCGACAGCGCCCAAGCACTGAAACTGGTGAGGTGGTTTGATCGTCTCGAGTCCGAACTCATTGCGATTGGCCGACGCCTGAGCGAGCTCGCCGACGAAGGCCGTTCGATGCTGATGTTGGGCCGAAGCCAAGGTCAGCCGGCCGTGCCGACCACGTTTGGTCTTCGGGTTGCTGGATGGTTGTCGGGGCTCACGCGACATCTCGACCGTCTGCGCGAAAGTCGCCCGCGCGTCCTGGCGCTGCAACTCTCCGGCGCGGTCGGGACAGCGGCTGCTTTCGGTCCCGACGCTGGGGCCGTCCAGGCGCGTTGCGCCGAGTTGCTCGGCCTCAACCTCGTCGACGTCAACTGGCACACCCAGCGTGACGGATTCGTCGAAGCCGCAGCGCTTGCCACGAGCATTTCGGGCTCGCTCGGAAAGATCGGCATCGACGTTGCAATGTCGTCACAGCCCGGCGTTGCCGAGCTTCTCGAAGGGGACCGCGGCGAGGGGAGTGGGGCAAGTTCGACAATGCCTCAGAAACGAAACCCGGTTCTCTCCCAACAACTCGTACAGAACGCTCGACTCACCCGAAACCTGCTTCCGATCGTCATCGAGGCAATGGTCAGCGATCACGATCGCGGTACTGGCGTATGGCCGACCGAATGGGTAGCGATCCCGCACCTGATGGCCTTGTCGGTCAGCACAGCGGGCAAGGCTCGCATGCTGCTCGAACACCTCGAAGTGGATGCAACGGCGATGCGTGAGAATCTCGACGCGATCGACGGTGCCATGGCCGAGGCTGTGATGATGGCGCTCGCCTCTGAGCATGGACGACAACAGGCCCACGATCTGGTTATGGAAGCAATCCGCTCCCACCCCGACAAGACCCTGTCGGACGCACTCGGCACCGAGGGGGTGATGGTCGATCGGTCGGTGTTCGACCCGTCGACCTATCTCGGTACGACGCAGGCGCAGATCGACGCCGCGATTGCCAACTTTGCTGAGCGCTTGTAACACAGCGCCCCGACCCGCTACACAGGTTCGTAGGACAAGTTACGTATGGACTGATAGGACGGCGCCTGCCATGACGAACGAACTCGATATCTCTGCACCCTTTCCGATTCCCGGTCGAATGCTCGACGGAGTGAACCGGGCACGTCACCACATCGCCAGTCCCGGCGCGCGCTGGACGGGAGCGCAACGCAACTCGATCGCTGCTGTGGCCCGCGCCGCGAACGCGGGGGATGAGCTGCTCGCGTCGGACTTGTCGCCGGAAACATCGACGATCGCGGCGACCGTCGCCGCCGAGGCCCACACCGTTACCGCGGACATGATCGACAACTACGTCGCTGCGGTCGACAGAGATGTCGAGTCCTTCGTCGAAATCGTGGGCGTTGTTTCTCGCCAGACCGCTATCGACACCTTTACGCGCGGTGTCGGCGCAGCCGACTTGGCGTTCGCTCCGGCCGAACCAGGCTCCCCGACGGGCCAAACGAGCCGCGCAGCCAAGCGGCGCTCCGCGTTTGTACCAACCGTCGGGCCAGCCGGTGCAACGAGCTCGCTATCGGCAGTCGCCACCGAGGATCTTGCCCAAGAAGACCTCCACGGCACGCTGTATCTCTCCTACGCCGAAATGGGCGATCTTCGGATCGAGAAGGGGCTTCCCCGCTGGCAGCTCGAACTTATTGCGGCGCGGACGTCGCTCATCAACCACTGCCTGTTTTGACTGTTTGCTCACTCCGGCATGCTCCGTGCGAGCGCCGACGCTGCAGCGGTCACCCTCGATCTCGCCGCTATTGGTGACCCCTCTCGAACTCCCGGACGACGCGACGCAGAGGTGCTGCTCGAGTTCACCGACGCCTTGATCCACCGGACCGACAAACTCGACGAAGCCCGCGAATCGCTCGCAGAAGTTCTCGGCGATCGGGCGGTCGCGCCCGCTGCTGGGTCGGCGGGCAATTTCGAGATGATGAATCGCATCCTGGATGCCGCTGGCATCCCCGTCCCGACATCGATGCGCGCCGCTGTTGGTCCCATGATTGGGCTCTCAGCCGAGTGAGCGTCCGGAAGCCCGACAGCGCCTACTACCTGAGGCTCGGAAACTATCGAGGCCGAATCGCCGAGCTATATAGCGACGTTCGCCGGAGCACGGACAGCGCAGGCCAGACGTGGAGCGCGTGGCACGCGGCGCGCAATGAACTGTTGTCGACGCACTCCGAGAGCGCCTTTGCCGAAGAGGG
>CAZMYN010000225.1:0-5243 GCA_964570495.1 uncultured Acidimicrobiales bacterium
TCGACTTTCGGGCCGTCGCACTTGGCGAGAACGCCGCGTTCACGCTCGACAGCGTCGGCGTCCACGCCATCGACTACCAGACTGGCGCCGAACTCTGGGAACTCGAGATTGAGCGGGCGGACACGGTCGCTGTCTCGGGCACCACGCTGGCTGTTGCTGCAGGCACCCGCCTGGTGAGCGTCGACACCGAGCAACGCACTCGCCTGTTCGATACCAACACCGCCGCCCGCCGAGGCGCGGGCGATATCTGGGTGTTCGACGAGACCATTGCCTACGACCTTGCCCGAGGCACCGCGCCCGGCGGTGGCGTTGCGGTACTCGACCGCGTCAGCGGGATTGAGCTCTGGCGAGCAACCGCTATTGGTGAACCGTTGTGGGTCGACGGAAATCAACTGATCTCCTCGACCGCGAATGAGGAACCGCTACCTGGCGAGCGGTTCGTGCTTGTCGGGCGCGACGGGCGTTCGGGCGAGGAACTGTGGCGCACGCCGTCGGCCGCACAAGCCTTTGAAGGGGTTATTGGCCTGGGCCAGGGCAGAGTCGTCGCCATCGATCCCCACCCAACGATCACCAATGCCCAACGAGTCCGCATGATCGACTCGGCAACCGGCGAGGTTGTCTGGACAACGTCGGACTCCGAGAGTTTCGACCGCGCCGTGATCGCTGCACCCGCCACCGCCACCCTGTTTGCATCGAGCAAGCGGGTTGGTCCCGATCGGGGAACGGTGACTCATATAGCCGGCACAGCCCAATGGACAGCCAGCCTGCCCGACGGCATAGCCCAGCCTCCGATTTCGGTCGCGAATCAAACCGTGGTGATCTCGGGCGAACGCTCGCCAACCTGTGTCAGCCGAAGCGTTGGTGAGCCCGACGAGCAATCAGCGGTTCTGGGCGCAGCCGTCGAACGCTAGGGCCGAACGAGGGGTACGTCAGCCCTCGTGCAGGTTGAGTTCGTCGGCGAAGGTCTTCTCGCCAAACGGATTGTCGAACGCTGTTGGACCGCTGTTGTCGACAAGGTCGGCCCATTCGGCGTAGCCGGTCTCTTCGAGTTCAGCGGCGAGTTCCTTGCCGCCCGACTTTTGGATGACTCCGGCTGCGAAGACGTGCACGTGGTCTGGTTCGAGTTCTTCGAAGAGACGCTTGTAGTGGGTGATTGCCAAGACACCGATTGGATCGTCGGCGTTGGTGGCCCCTTCGATGCGTCGGGTGACCGCCTTCATGGCGTCGACGTCGAGACCCGAATCGATCTCGTCGAGGATTGCAAACTTGGGTTCGAGGACACCGAGCTGCACGGTTTCGTTGCGCTTCTTTTCGCCACCGGACAAGTCGACGTTGAGCGGGCGCGAGATCAGTTCGTGATCAAAGCCGATGCTGTCGGCTTCGGTGACGATCTGAGCGCTGATGGCTTCGGGATCGCGGCCCGCAGCGACTGCGGATGCTCGCAGCATGGCTTCGAGCGAAACGCCTGGCACCTCGGTCGGGTATTGCATGGCCAAAAACAGCCCGGCCTTGGCGCGTTGCCAGGCGGGAAGTTCGAGCAGCTCGACTCCATCGAGGGTCACCGAGCCGCTGGTGACCGTGTAGCCGGGCTTGCCGGTAATCACGTGGCTCAGCGTTGATTTGCCCGACCCGTTCGGGCCCATGACCGCATGGACTTCGCCGCTGCGGATGGTGAGCGACACGCCCTTCAAGATGGGCTTGTCGCCAACGGTGGCATGAAGGTCGGTGACGATCAGTTCGCTCATTCGTCGTCTCCTTGGATCGTGACGTAAACCTCGTCGCCGCGGACTTCGACCTCGTGGCGTGCAACGGCCTTGGTTGCCGGAAGCGTTAGCGCGTCACCGGTCTCGAGCGAGAACAGGGCTCCGTGCAGCGGGCATTCGATGGTGATGTCGTCTTCTTCGAGGTAACCCTCGGCGAGCGACACGGCTTGGTGGGTGCAGGTGTCGTCGATCGCGTACCAGTCGTCGCCGATACGGGCGTAGGCGATTTCGCGGCCATCGACCTGCGTGGTGGTGATTTCACCGCTGGCGAGCGACGTGAGGTCGCACAACTTTACGGTGACGTTCTCGGCCGAACTCATGACGCTGCCTCCTGCGCTGCGCGATCGGCGGCGAGCGCCTCGTCGATTATTGATTGAAGCTCGACTTTGACGGCGTCGATCGGCAGCTGCGCAATGACCTCGGCAAAAAAGCCCGATACCAGAAGCTGCTCGGCGATCGTTGACGGCACACCGCGGCTTTCGAGGTAGTAGCGCTGCTCTTCGTCAATTTCGCCGACGGTCGATGCGTGCGAGCAGGCGACCTGGTTCTGTTCGATTTCAAGGTTGGGTACCGAGTAGGCCCATGCGTCGTCGGAGAGTTTTAGGTTTCGATTGGTCTGGAACGCATTGGTGTTCGGCGCGTCTTCGGACACTCGGATAAGCCCGCTGTAGACCGATTTGGCCGCACCGGTGACCGCGCCCTTGAACAACAGGTTCGAGGTCGTGTCGGGTGCGTCGTGATCTTGGAAGGTACGGAAGTCGAGCATCTGGTCGCCGTCACCGAAATAGGCCGAGAGAAGGTCGCCGCTCGCTCCCCTGCCAACGAGTCGGAAATCGGCCCGGACCCTCGCATAGGAGCCGCCGAACGCAGCGGTCGAGCAGACCACGTTGGCCTGCTGGTCGGCTCGGGCGACTTGATGTTCGAGTGATGTGGTGGCTGCGCCGAGTTGCTGAGCAACGAGGTAGCCAATCCGTGCGTCGTTCGCTGCGTCGAGTTCGACGATGGGCACGACGAGTTGGTCGGCCTCACCGGAGCGCCGACGTTCAAAGACCGTGACCGATGCGCCTTGGCCGGCGCGAACGATCGTGTGCGGGCAGGTAAGGCCACCCTCGACATTGGAGAACACATCGATGACGATCGGTTGCTCGACGTGAGTGCGGGCGGGAACATCGACGACCACTACCCCCGACGCGTGCGCATCGTGGAGATGAGAGATGGCATCGATCGCCTCGCCGCGAACCGAGTTGAACAGCACCTCGCCGTCGGGATGTTCGCTGACGGTCATGACGGTGGCCTTGCCCAGCGACTCGGAGCGTTCGATGCTCACGATGTTGCCGTTGCGCACAACCACCATGGCTGCAGAACCGTCGATCGTCTCGGGGTCGACGGAGCCTCCAGCGTCGCTACCGGGGACTTCGTATCGATCGAAGTCGACGTCGGCGATTCGGGTGTAGCGCCATACCTCTTCACGACCGGTCGGAAGATCGGCAGCTGCGAAGGACGCAGCACCTTCAGCATTCACTTTTTCGAGCCACGGGGCGGGCGATTGCGCTTCTGGCATAGCTGCCAAGGCTACCGGCGAACCACGCGACTAGGCCTGGCCAAACAACCTCTGCGACGAGGCGTGCGTGGAGCGACTAGTCGCGACGCTTACGACGGTCGAGAAAGCGGCGAAATTTGCCCTTGCCGTCACGCTCAGCAGCGCGCTCAGCCTCTACCTCGGCCTTGATCTGTGGACCCGCGGCATTGACGATGTCTTCGGCCGAATCGAGGAGAGCAGCGATACTTGGGTCTTCGCCCAAGCCTGCCGGCTCTTCGGGCGTAGCCGGGGTGATGAGGGTTCCGTGGCTCCACGCGACGTCGGCCATACGGCGTTCGTACTTCGGGCAGTCCGCAGGGCAACGCCACGGTGCCTCGGGCGCGATGTCGAGGTCGCACTTTCGCACGGTGTCGCCGGTTGGGTACGTGCGACTCTCGAAATACTTGCAATCCTGGCGCATCGGCATCCCTTTATGATGCCACCGCGAGACGCTAAGACCCCGTCGAGTCTCCAAAGAAGACGGTAAATGTCTTCACGAGATAGCCCATATCATTGCGAAACGTCAGGTTGTTGACGTATTCGCTGTCGAGCTCGAGCCCGTCACGAAGATCGCCGTTGAGCCGCAAGTCCGAGACTTGGTAGGGCCCGGTCATGCCCGGCTTCACATCGTGGCGAGGGTGGTTGAGATAGCCGCGCTGGCGCGCAACGCCAGCAATTTCTGGTCGAGGCCCAACAAGGCTCATCTCGCCGCGCAGAACGTTGAGGAGTTGCGGGAGCTCGTCGACGCTGAGGCGTCGAAGAGTACGACCGAGGCCGGTGTGGCGCGGGTCGTTTTCGTCTTTGTGTACGCCGCGACGGTCCTCAGCGTTCGGGAACTCGAGCTCGCGTTGACGACGGTCGGGGCGCATGGTGCGGAACTTGTAAATCGTGAAGGGTGCTCCACCAACGCCGATGCGTTGTTGGCTGTAGAGCACTCCCTTGCCGAGCCCAACGCGAACAGCAATGGCGATCAGGGCCATGAGCGGTAGCGCCGCCAACAATGCAAATGACCCAAAGACAACGTCGATGGGGCGCTTGAAGTGCCGTTCATAGACGGATCGGTCACGAACAATCCGGAGATCGTCGGAGTAGGAGACCGTGACGTTGTCGGTTATCGAACCGCTTTCACTCACTGCGTTGCATCTCCACGGACATTTCACCCTCGCCTCGTCACTCTGCGAGGCCGATACGCCACCTTAGGCTACGCACGCGATTGTACGCATGGGTTAAACGAACCACAAACTTCGACACTGTGTGAGATCTACGCCTCAGGAAACAGCCCTGCGTCAACACATACCGTCTTGTTAGTTCATTTATTGGCTTCTCGCAGCGAACCGACTCGCTGCGAGCACACGACGGGCTGGTTATTCATGGCAATACTCCGATGGCGACACCTCGCAATCGCCTCCCTATTGGCGCTTGGCGCCCTCGGCGTTGCCATGCTCGGCAACTGGAGTGCAGCCGAAGCCGCAGTGGCGAACACCACGCCACTCCCGACAGGCTCGGTCGACCCGAACGACGACCCTCTTATCGGCCCAACGCCGGTGTGGGACATCGTCGAAGCCAACGGCCGCTACTACATCGGCGGCAACTTCCAGAACGCTGCCGGTGAGCCACAGCCGTACTTGGCAGCGATCGAAGTCGCTACCGGCCGCCTCGACCACTCGTTCCGTCCTGAGGTGAACGGCGAGGTTCTGTCGCTTGCGATCAGCCCCGATGGTTCGTCGCTCTACGTTGGCGGCAGGTTCTCAAAGATCAACAACTCCTTCACGCTTCGCCTCGCGAAGCTCGACGCGATTACCGGCGAGGTCGACACGAACTTCGACCCTGACCCAAGCGCTGCGGTCTCGACGATCATCAGCGACGGCCCGAACGTCTGGGTCGGCGGAACTTTCCTGACG
>CAZMYN010000226.1:0-5223 GCA_964570495.1 uncultured Acidimicrobiales bacterium
GCGCTACTCGATCGAATATCCGCGTAGAGCGATGAGACCTTGGCTCGGTAGTCCGTGAGTTCGATGTAGTCGGCAGCACCTGCGTTAGGTGCACTCACGCGTCCAACCCGACCAAGGCTGCAACCGATGCACGCGTCGATGCGGGCACGGGGATTCCTGCGCCATCGAGGATGCGATTCATCATTTCGAAGTTGCCGGCCGATCCCGACGCGGGAACAACCGCATCGATCCCGAGGACATCGATGAGATGGTCACGGGCGGCAGGGAGGTCTGGCGTTCGTTTAACTAGTGCGTCGGTGAAGCGGAGAAGTGCTTCCGCGTCTGCTCTACCTGGGTTCGCTGCCGGATCACCGATCGACCGGAGATCGATCGATACCGAAGCTGCGTCGGCGCTCGCACGGAGCATGCCGGAGTGGGCAAAGAGTCAAAAGAAGCATTCGTTGATCAGCGACGTGCGCGAGGCGATTAGTTCGAGTTGCCAACGCGGCAAGCCCTTTTCGATAAACAGGTCGCCCATTTCTCGGTAGCTCAGGTACAGCGATCCGTGCAGGTCCTCTTGGGCGTCATCTTCGCTCTGGATCGAGGACAGCGCGGTAGTGGCACCGGCCGGACCGACAGTGGGGACAAAGGCCGAACGCCTGCGCGCAGCTTCACGGGTAATGCCGCTAGGTGGCTGATCGTCCACCGCGGTCAGGTCGACCAGGGTTGCGTCGATTCCGGTGGCGAAGGTGTCGATGGCAACGATGCGAGCTACCACACCAATCATCTCGACGTAGGCCTCTGCGCCGCGACCGACCTGGGAGACGAATGCATCGACCGCGCTCTGGTCGATCACATGGGCGTTCGCCGCCAGCATCTCGGACATCTTGGCGACGTGTTCGGGAAGGTCGCTCGTCGGGCGATCATCGCCAGCTTTCGCGGCGCGGGCAACGCGGGCGATGTCGGCGCGTTCCGGTCCGGACCACCGAGCGCCGGACGAAATGATGTGCCTGCGTGCGCGCTCCACACCTTCGACCATGTAGCTCGGGATCGAGTATTTCTGGGAAGTCAGTAGCTCGTTGCTCATGTCAAGGCCCCTTCGGACTAGGTGAGAAGCTGGCCGACGATGGCGCTGGCCGTTCCCGGGTCGATCTGGAATCCGTCGAAACACACCCGGCGCTCAGGCCCGATGATGACCGTCCATGGCGTGCCACCGGTGCGGTATGACCGCATCAAGTCGGGCTGGCCACCGTTAACGCCGGGATCGTGGCCCAGCGGTATATCCGACAGGCCATGCTCGGCCGCTGCGGCGACTGCTCGTTGTTCGGTGTTCACGTGGTGGCCTTCGAATACGGTCTGCACCGCGACGAAGGCAACATCGGAGTCTTTGAACTTCTCACGTGTCGCCGCCATCGTCGGGAAGCCGTGGCTATGACAGCCCGGGCACCACGATTGAAAGCAGTACAGATAAATGACCGACTCGCTGATGTCAGAGACCGTGAGCGAGGTCTTGCCGTCGGGCAGGTTGAACCAGGTTGGAACGTTCCACTCCGGTGCGGGGTTGTCGGCGATGCCGAGGTGTGCTTGACGCATGGTAGAGCCTTCTAGTTTGGTAATCCCACAATATCTTCGAGCGATTTCGAAAACTCAAGAAAAACTAGTTCAACTCGCCCTCGTGAGGCCCTGAGCGCCTAGTTCCTTCGACCAGCTGCCACCCGCTCGAACCCGGCGATCGCTTCGTCGATCTGGCGTCCGGTAGTGCCCAGATACGAACTCGGGTCGAGGACTTCGGGGTCGACGTCGACCTCCTCGGCAGCGAGCGCATCTCGCAGCGAGAGATCCGGGTGTGAGCGAATGATGTCGATGAGTCGATCGTGGGCTTCTTGACGACCCAGATCGCCCGCGAGCGACATCATGACAGCCTCGGCCATTATCCCCGACTCCTGGGCCAGGTTCGCTGCCAAGGCATCCCGGTCGAGCGTGAGCGTCGTGAGTAGCTGTTGGGTCTTCAAGGCCGAGGTCTCGGTCAGCGCCATGACCTGCGGGAGCGCGAACCACTCCACCGGCCAGATGCCCATTCCTCGATCGTGATCGGTGACGAGAGCTTCGACCAACAGTGGTGAGAGTGCTCGCACGATTCGTGCGTTCTGCATCAATTGCTGGGAAAGAATCGGGTTCTGCTTTTGAGGCATGGTCGAACTTGTTCCACTGCTGGTTCCTCGAGGAACCTCGCTCAACTCACCGATTCCTGATTGAGAGGCCGACGCCACGTCGAGGCCGATCTTGCCAAGCGAGCCAGCAATACCGGCATACACCGATCCCACTTCGGCCAGCTTGTCGCGCTGTGTGTGCCAATTCACGGGCGCGGGCTTGAGGCCCAACAGCGAGGCGACCTTCGCGTGCACTTCCTCGGCGTGTGGTCCAAAAGATGCGGCGGTTCCGACAGCACCGGAAAGCTGGAGAAGGAGCACCCGGCTGCGCGTCTCGTCGAGCCGTTCGAGATGGCGGCTGATGCCCGAGAGCCAACCCGCAGCACGCAACCCAAACGTGGTCGGCAAGGCAGCCTGGCCTTGGCTTCTTGCCAGCATCAGCGTGGCACGCTCTGCGTCGGCGAGGCCGGCGAGCCGGTCACCGACGGCTAACAACGTCTGCTCCAGTCGATCCATCGACGATGACACTTGCAGCGCTTGCACCGTGTCGATCACATCTTGAGTCGTCGCCCCCCAGTGGACGTACTGACCCAACCCGTCGTCGAGCACCTCGGCGATCTGCTCGACGATCGCCACGATCGGGAATCCAACCTCGGCTGTTCGATTCTTCAAGCGACCAAAATCGAACTGTGGCGGTTCGAGTGACCCAATCGCCGTCGCCGCTTCTTGGGGGATGATGTCGAGCTCGGCCTGGGCGCGAGCCAAGGCCGACTCGACCTTCAAGATGAGCTCGACCCAAAGGGACGTTTCATAGTGATGGTGTACTTCATCGCTGATGAAGATCGAGCCGATGATTCCGTCGGAGAGGATCACGAGCCGAGAATCGTGGAACAGTCGATCATCTTCATCGACTGCATGAGCGGACCGTTTTCGCGGTAGTCGACGGGTACGTCGATTACATGTACGCCGCCGGAGGCGAACGCGTTCGACAGCGTGGCTTCGAGCTCTTCGGTGGTTTCGACACGGCTGCCATGGGCACCGTGCGCCTTCGCGTACCCAACGATGTCCGGGCTCGGGAAATCGACCCCATAGTTGTCGAGCCCCATCATGGATTGCTTCAGCCGGATCATCCCGAGGCCACCGTCGTTAAACACCACGACGACCAAGTCGAGTTGCAGCCTGACCGCGGTGTCGATTTCGCCGCCGGTCATCATGAAGCCGCCATCGCCCACAACGGCGAGCACATGCTGATCGGGGTGCACCAGCTTTGCAGCGACCGCCGAGGGCACCCCAGTGCCCATTGAGCCGAGCGCCGAGTCGACGATCACGCCGCGCGGCTGCGACGCGAAGTAATTACGTGTGAGCCACAGCTTATGAATGCCGTTGTCGAGCGCCAGCACATCGTCGGGCTCGAGGGCTCCGCGAATCACCGACGCAACAGCTTGGGGTTTAAGGACCCCGTCGAGCGCTTCCAACGCGGGAGGTGCATCGATGGCCATGCGGAACGCCGACGACAGTTTTGAGAAACCGTCGAGGTCCCAGCCCGGCAGCGGATCGAGCGCCGCGGTGAGCGCATCCATGCTGAGTGCCATGTCGCCGAGGAGTTGTAGCTGCGGAAACCAAATGGTGTCGGGCGTTGCAGACCGCTCATGTACGTGGATGACCTCGGGGCCATCGGGCGACATGATGAACGGCGACTTCTCGACCATGTTGTGCCCGATGCTCACGATCACATCGGCGTGTTGCACCGCACAGTTCGGGATACCCATGCCTGGCATGCCGGCCGTTCCCACATACTGCTCGGAGCGCTCATCGATCACGCCCTTGCCCATCATGGTGGAGATGGCGAAGATGCCCGTGTGATCGATAAACCGGCGCAGCGCATCGGGAAGTGTGTGTCGTGAGTTCGCGCCAGCACCCAGGAGTACGAGCGGGCGCTTTGCTGACTTCAGCCGCTCAACGACGGCCTCGACGGCACTCGGCGACGGTCCGGGAGTATGAGCAACGGTCGGGGGAAGCAGAGCTGTCTCGGCGACGTCGAGCTGGGCGACATCGAGGGGAAGTTCGATGTGGACCGGACCTTGTGGAAACTCGAGCGCTTGATGGATGGCGTCGGCCACGATGTGGGGCAGCGCCTCGGGTGAATTCACCGTGGCGCTGAACTTGGTAATCGGACCCATGACGTCGACGACGTCGATGAGTTGGTAACGCCCTTGGCGATTGTCGAGGATGGGCTTTTGACCGGTGATCACCAGCATTGGGTATTCGGCCAACCATGCCGATGCAACAGGGGTAGCCAAATTGGTCGCGCCCGCACCCAGCGTGCTCATGGCAACGGCGAGTTCGCCGGTCAGATGGCCATACACCCCGGCCATAAAACCTGCACCCGCCTCATGACGGGTAAGGACAAAGTCCATTTGGTCGCTTTGTCGAACCGCTTCCATGAACGGGAGGGATTCGTCACCGGGGTAGCCAAAGGCGTACTTCACGCCGTTGCGTTCGAGGGCTTGGACGAGCAATTGAGAGACGTTCATGTTCAGACCTCCTTTACGCCTTGGGCAAGGACATCGGCCGGGTTTTCTGCGGCGATCATCGGGAGCATGTCGCGATCTCGTTGTCTGCGCACTCGGGCGTCGGCGAATATTTCCTCGGCGTGCTCGGGAGGCACCACGGCAACGCCAGAATCATCGGCGTAGATCATGTCGCCGGGGTTCACCGTGACTACCCCACCGAGTACTACGGGCACGTTCCACAGGTAGGGCAATACTTCCTTGCCGCCGGCTTTGACCGTTTCGCCCGTGCAGTACGCGCTGAACGAATAGTCGGCGAGTTCCTCGAAATCGCGGAGCCGTCCATCGCACACCACACCGGCCATGTTCAGGTTGTGCAGTCGTGACAGCTTCGTGCCGCCTCCGAGCGAGGAGTCGAAGTGCCCGTTGCTCGCCATCACGAGCACGGCACCTTCGGCTTCTGCTTCACCGATCGCATTGTACAAGGCCGGGCCGAGGTTGTGAACGCCCGTCGCGTTCATGAGGTCGTCGCGGACCGGCATGAACGAGATTGTTAAGGCCGGGCCGATGATGGCCTTGTTCTT
>CAZMYN010000227.1:0-5191 GCA_964570495.1 uncultured Acidimicrobiales bacterium
ATCGGCTCATTTTGCTACCCGAATCAGCCCAGCACGTTTCGCAGCGTCGTCACACCCATGCGCCGCATTGCTGGATCGTCGGCCGAATGCGCGAGCACCGCAAGGCAGTGAGCGAGGGCGTTGCCTTGAGCTCGCCGCCACGTGTGCACGTCGACGCTGTGACCATCGACCGTCGACATCTTCCGAAATTCGAGACGATCGTCTTCGTCATCGAAGAGCATCCACGCAATCGCCAGGTCCGTTGCTGGATCACCCGAGCAGACGTCTCCGAAGTCGATCACGGCGCTCACCCGGCCAGCACGCACGAGAATGTTCGCGGGATGAAGGTCGCCGTGCACCCACACGGGGTCGGCTCCGAAATTGGGGGCGTCGACCAGCGAGATCCAGGTCGAGCGAACTTCTTCGGCGGTGATACCGAGGCTCTCAAAAATCGGGCGGCACACCGAGATCCGCTCGATGACCGACTCGGCACGATCGGCGAGGGGCACTCCACGGTGCGGATTGCGCGGGGCATCATCAGGTGCCGTCACATGCAGCGCATTCATAAACCCCGTCAACTGCTCCATAAGCGTCGACCGGTCGACGGGCGGCGCATGAAGCATCGTCACGCCCGGAAACCACGGCACGATCGACCACGGCCACGGGAACCCGAACGCCGGCTTACCGTCGTGGGTCGGCGCGGGAATGGGCAGCGGCACCAGCTCGGCTAGCTCGGGGAGCCAGCGCTGTTCGTTCTTGACCAATTCGGCTGCGGCCTCGCGGCGCGGCAGTCGAACCGCGTGCTCCCCACCGATCCGGTGAATCTCGTTGTCCCAGCCCGCCGAATAGAACTCGACAGGTTGCCCGGCGAGCTCGGGCAGGAACTCGCTGAGGAGCGTGCCGATCAGGTCGTGGTTGATCGAAACTTCAGAGGGTGGTTTGTTGCCGGTCATCGCTCACCGATCCTACGGCAGAGCTAGGTGATGATGATTCCAGGTGGTCCGGATCGAAGGTGGCCAATGACCGCTGCCCCGTCGCCGAGGGCACGCAAGTCGCTCACGAGATCGTCGGCGACATGAGCGGGGACCGCGGCCAGGAAGCCGCCCGCGGTCTGGGGATCGAATACCAAGTCGACTCGTGGGTCGGTGGGGCGAACGACGGGCACGGCCGCAGCGTTGCTGGCATACAAGTGCGAGCGCACACCCTCGGCCGCCAACTCGGCAGCACCCTCGAGCAACGGAATCGCGTCGAGGGAGAGCTCGGCCTTGACCCCCGATTCGCGACAGATGCCAAAGAGGTGCCCGGCGAGCCCGAAGCCGGTCACGTCGGTCATTGCCGTCGCGCCCTTGTTCGTGATGAGGCGAGCCGACGCACCCTGGGCCCGCTCGAGTTCATCGAGCAACGCCGATACATGGTCACCGTTGGCCCGCTGTTGCATCTCGGCTGCGAACAATACGCCCGACCCGAGTCCGCGGGTCAGCACCAACGCCTGCCCGTCGGTTGCGCCAGCGAGCGTGATTGGTTCGCCCGTGACCAGGCCGGTCACCGTGTAGGCGATGGATAGCTCGGCGCCCATCGACGTGTGTCCGCCGACTACCTCGGCGCCGGTGCCGTCGAGAGCGGCCGACGTGCCCGCCATGATTTCGCGGAGCCACTCTTCTTGGAGCTTCGTCGAAAGCTGCGGCAACGTGATTGTCACGAGCACGGCCTGCGGGTCGGCACCCATGGCCCACACATCGCCCATTGCGTGAAGCGTGGCGATCCTGGCCATCCGCAACGGGTCGGTCGTGAACGAGCGGACTTGGTCGGTCGTGATGACCTGCTTGGTGATGCCCATGTCGAGAAGCGCAGCGTCGTCGCCAGGCAAGCGAACAACGTCGGTGCGGGTCGACTCGGGGAGCTCGCTGAGCGGCCCGGCCAAAACATCGAGACCGACCTTTGCGCCGCAACCGCCGCACAACGGAGGTTCACCGGCGATGGTGTCGTGCAGCCCGCTCACCGCTGGCTTGGGAATCGGCGGCAGATCCATTTCGGGTAGATCGCCGAGCTTGTCCATGAAATCTCGGTCGATCTTGTCCTTGAGGCGCCACATGCCAGCATTCTCCGCAAACCTTTTGCCCTTGTCGGCGGCTGCGACCTTGCCGCCCAAGGAGATCAGCTTCAGGTATTCGCTTTGTGGCTTGAACGACTTCAGCGCACCGCCGGTGAGCAGTGCCTGAATGTTTGCTTTGAGGATCGGGGCCTGGCGGACCGCGAAGACGCCGGCCTTTGGTCGCGGGGCGAACGCCATGTGGGCGCAGTCGCCCGCGGCGAAGATCGCTCCATCGGTGGTCGAGCGGAGCGTCTCATCGATGACCAGAAAGCCCTCGTGAACGTCGAGTCCGAGCGTCGAGAGCCACGAGTAGGGACGAGCTCCGGCTGCGCCGACGACCAGATCGGCTTTGATCGTCCGGTCCGAAAGCTCGACGCCCGCAGCCGAGATGGCCGTGACTTCGCTGCCCTCGGCCGTTTCGATTCCCTGGTTCGCGAGCGTCTGGAGAAGCTCTGTCCGGGTTCGCTCGCCCACGTGTTCGAGGATCGAGTCCCGATCGACCACCGTGACGGTCGGGGTTACGCCGAGCTGTTCGAGCCGATAATTCATCGCCATTGCCAACTCGGTACCTCCGACGCCGCCGCCGACCACCGCGACCGAGGCGCTCTTGGCTCCGCTGCTCGTGAGGTCGGTGAGGAAGGAGTCCCATCGGTCGGCGAAACGGCCGAGCGGTTTAGCCGGAATCGCATGTTCGACGAAGCCGGGCATCTCCGGCATGTTCGACGTGATGCCCACATTGATCGAGCAGATGTCGTAGGGAATCGGCGGTCGCCCGGGAACCGTCACCGTCTTTGCGACGTGATCGACCGAGGTGACCGCGCCAAGCACCAACCGGGCGTTAGCGAACCGAGCCAGGCGGACCAGATCGATGTCGAGCTCGGCACGGGTGTAATGGCCTGCGACGAAACCTGGAAGCATGCCGGTGTAGGGCGCGGTCGGTCCGGGGTTGATGACCGTGAGGCGAGCTCCGGTAACCGGCTTCATGGCCCAGCTGCGCATCACCAGCGCATGCGCGTGGCCGCCACCCACGAGCACCACGTTCTTCATCAATGGGAGCGGCAGCTGCATCAGAAAAGCCTAGGGCAGAAAGTTCGCTCAGGGGGCGGTACCGTTTGAGCATGGTTCGTCTCGCTGTCCGAGTTCGCCTTCTCGCTATCGCCACCGCGCTTTCGGTGGTCGCTGCTGCCTGCGGTGCGGCCGAGACCACATCGGAGTCAGTCCTTGACTCGGACCCGACCACGACCGTCGTCGACGAGGTCATCACCGAGGACGCGGGCGAGGTGTCCGACGTTGAGGAGACCACCACAACGCTGGCGGTCGTCGAGCCTGCTGAAGACCTCACCGAAGAAACAGCCGAAGACGACGGGCTCGCCGGGGCGTCCGAAGAAGAGAACCAGCAGGCGCTCGTCGACGAGATCACTTCGGTGCTTGCCGACTGGCAGAGCGAGGCAGGAATCCCCGGCGCGTCGCTGTCGGTTCGCTTGCCCGACCGCGAGCCAATCAACGTTGCGGTTGGCGTTGCCGACCTCACGACCCAGGATCCCGTCACCACCGACGACTACTTCCGCATCGGCTCCATCACCAAGACAATGACGTCGGCGGTCGTGCTCGAACTGGTCGAAGAAGGGCTCCTCGAACTCGACGAGCCGGTCGAGACCTACGTCCCGGGCTGGCTCGACGGCCACGAGTTCTCCGATGTCATCACCATCCGTCAGCTACTCGATCACACCAACGGCCTGATCGAGTTCGCGTTCGACCCCGAGTTCTACTCCCTAGGTGCTGAGCGGCTCGACGAGGCACTCTCGTCATCGGAGATTCGCCAGTTCCTTGCAGACCGCGACCCGCTGTTTGAACCTGGCACTGCCTACTCCTATGAGACCGGCGGCTTCGTGACACTCGGCGACGTCATCGAGACGGTCACCGGGAATACGGCTGCTGAAGAGCTCCGCACGCGGATTTTCGAACCAGCAGGCGCAACCGACATCTTCCTCACTCCACAAGAAGCCGCACCCGAATCGGTCGTCAGTGCCTACGGGCGGGCCGAGCTCTACCTGGCTGGCACGTTTCTGATTGGCCGCGAAGACACCGACGGGTTGACGATCGACACGCCAGTCCGACCGAACGACCCGGTGATCGACTTCCTCGGACAACCTCAGGCGCTACTTCAGTCGGCAGGGTGGACCGGCGGTGGAATCGAAGCCCAGCTCGACAGCGTGTCGGCCGCGTTCGGGGCGCTGTTCGATGGGACTGTCCTCACCGACGAGCAAATCGCCGAGATGACAACGACGGTATTCGATGCGAACTATGGGCTCGGGCTCGGCGTCGACGAGATCGACGGAACACAGGTCTACTCCCATGGCGGCGGCGTGCCGGGCTTTCGGAGCCAGGCCAACTATCTGCCAGAGCACGACATTGCGTGGGCGGTGTCCGCCAACTTGATTCCGTTGCCCGAAGGTAGCGACGTCGGTGAGTTGCGACGCGCGCTACAGCCGCTTTTGATCGACGCGGCGAGCTAGCTGGGCCTACGCGTCGACGGTCGTTTCGACCGAGTACACAAAGCTGCGTCCTCCGGCCTCGACGGCCATGCCGCGAGCAAGAAGCACCGACTGACCAGCGCGAAGCTTGGTACGCGTCTGGCGTTCACCGCCGAGCAGTGTGTAGGTGCCGGTTTCGGAGTTCATGTCGACAATCTCGACGTTCCAACCCGAGAGGCGTACCTCGAGGTGAATGTCGGAAACGCCACCGACACCATCGTCCAAGCGGACGATCGTTGCGGGTTCGCTGTCGACTAGATAGCCCGGGGGGACGCTTGCGCCGATAACTGCCGGACGGTCGATGTTGAGCACGGCTCCGTCGTCGAATCGAAGTGTGCCGAGCGTCGGGCGGTCTTGGGTGGCGGCTTCGGCGCCATCGGGCACCGCCTCGCCGCAGCTGCGACAGCTCGACTCGAGCGGTGCGGTCAGGTGTCCTGAAGCGCACAGCACGCCCTTGAGCTGTGGGCGTTGCGGGGTTGCTGGTGCAACGTTCTCGTTCGCCGCTGGAGATTCAGCGGCCTCGTTCGGGTTGGCGGGGATGGCGTTCTGGGTGAACGGTGACTCGGTGAAGCGCTGAGCGCTGTCG
>CAZMYN010000228.1:0-1378 GCA_964570495.1 uncultured Acidimicrobiales bacterium
CCGGTGGTGAGCGGTGTGGGGTCGGGCGGTGCGTGGTCCAAGCGCAGATCGTGGAACACGACATCGAGATCGGTATCTGGTGGGAGAGCGCCGAGGTCGCGGATCGCTGCGAGTTGACCCTTGGTGTCGCTGATCATTCCCGACATCAACAGGCGCAGGAACGCCTGGCGCTTCTTCTCGGTCAGCCGCCCGGTGATGCCGAAGTCGAACAGGGCCGTGCGTCCGTCGGGTTGCACGAACAAGTTGCCCCCGTGGAGATCGCCATGGAAGACGCCATGGATCATGGCGCCCTCAAGGAATCCGATCATCGATGTTCGGACGATCTCGTGGGTGTTGACGCCCGCCGCCTGAATCCCGGAAACGTCGTCGAAGGAAAAGCCGCTCAGGCGTTCCATCACCAGCACTCGCCGGGTGACGAGCGTGGGGTGAGGGCGAGGAATGACATATGCGGTCTGTCCGAGCTGGCGTAGCGACATCGCCACGTCGAGCATGTTGTCGGCCTCGAGTCGAAAGTCGAGTTCTTCGGCGATCGTTTCAGCAAACACTTCGACGAGAGCTGGCGGGTTCGCGAGCGCCGCCACCGGAATTCGGCCGATGAGGAACGGAGCGAGCCAGGCCATAACCCGTAGGTCCTGATGCACAAGTTCTTGGACTGTTGGACGCTGGACCTTGACCACAACTTCTTTGCCTCCGCCTGGGCTGATGTGATCGGCCAGAACAGCGCGATGGACCTGGGCAATCGACGCGGCAGCGAGTGGCTCGCGGTCGAATTCGGTGAACACGGCGCTTAGCGGCTGGCCGAGCTCGGTTTCGACGACGTTGCGCACCGTGTCGAAGTCTTCGGCAGGCACCTGGTCACGACACTTGATGAATTCGGCGACGAGTTCGTTTGGAAAGATGCCCTGGCCACTCGAAATGATCTGGCCGAGCTTGATGTACGTCGGCCCGAGAACTTCGGCTGCCTTTCGCAGACGCAACGACAGATCCGCCGTCGATTCTCCGCCGGGGCCTCTACGGCGGCCGGTCAGGTACCAGGCGCCAATCGCTCCGCCGAGGCGTCCGGCTACTTCGACGAGGCGCTTGCCGGCGGGAACCTTGGTGGGCCGAATCAGGCTCGGAATTTGGCGCTCGACCGCCGAGCGGATCGTCTCGACTCGATCTCGCCAGCGAGCTTCGTCGAGCGCGACTTGCCATGGCCCCTCGTCGCTAAACGCAGCGAGAGCAAGATCGCCGTCAAACTCGGCGACGTCGGTCGGGGGGTCGGCCGTTGCCATGGTTCCAGTGTGCTCGGTCGGCAACGAAAGCGGACGATTGAGCCGTAGGACGGATGTAACACGAAATCGTGGGAATTAGTGTTTGGTATGGCGTTGCCCGAAGT
>CAZMYN010000228.1:1478-5158 GCA_964570495.1 uncultured Acidimicrobiales bacterium
CTACTGCTGCTCGACCCATTCCTCGAGCGACTCGACAGCTGCCGTGAGCTCAATGGTGATGTCGTGAAGATGGATGTCTACTGCTTCATCAGCGCGCGCTGCTGCTTCTAACGCATGTAGCGATGGGAGAAGAGTGTCCGGGCCGATCATCGAAGTCGATCCAGCCAGGCGGTGGGCGAGTGTCGCCAACTCATTGTTGGGCGTGTGCGTGCCGGTTTCGGAGAGCTCCACCCAGTGCCCCCGGTACATCGTGACGAGGCTTCGCACAAAGGCGGTGTCCTTGCCAAGGTCGGCATGCAGACGGGAGATCTTCTCGGTTTGATAATCGGTACCCACACGGGACAATCGGCTCGGGCGCAGCGCGATATGAGGTGTGGGCGCGAGTTTACGAGAGGACCGTGCGATGCGATAAAACGTGCGCGGGTCCCGGAACCACACCCCGGACTTTGACGCGAGGAACACCATGTCAGATTCGCCAGTGGCCATGAGTACCTATCCCACCCCCAACACCGATCGGCTCGCCCGCGATCGGGAGCAGTGGGTTGCATCGGGTGTCATTGGACGGCCGTTCTTTGTCGAGCGGGCCGAGGGCGCTCGAATCTGGGACGTCGACGGGCGTGAGTTCCTCGACTTCGTTGGTGGTATCGGCGTGGCGAACAATGGCCACAGCAACCCCGAGATCATCGCTGCGGTCAAGGAGCAACTCGACAGTTACCTACATCAGTGTTTCTCGCTGCATAGCTACGAGCCCTACATCGAGGTGTGTCGCTTGCTGTGCGAATGTCATCCCGGCGACTTCGACAAGAAGGGCTTCCTTGCGAATTCGGGAGCCGAAGCGGTCGAGAACGCGATCAAGATCGCCCGCCATTTCACCGGCCGCGATGGCATTGTGTGTCTCGACAATGCGTTCCACGGTCGCACGCTGATGACGATGACGCTGACGGCGAAGGTCAAGCCGTACAAGTACGCAATGGGCCCCTTCGCTCCCGAGGTGTACCGGGCCACCGGGCCTTATCCGTTCCGAGGAATCAGTTCCGACGATGCAATCGATGGGCTGCATCGACTGTTCAAGAACCAGATCGATCCGAGCAGCGTGGCCGCCATCATTTACGAGCCCGTGCAGGGCGAGGGCGGCTTCTTGCCTATGCCCGATGATTACCCAATGCGGCTCCAAGAGATCGCCGCCGAGCACGGCATTTTGATCATCGCCGACGAGGTTCAGTCGGGCATGGGGCGTACCGGCACCCCCGCCGCCGTCGAGCACTACGGGGTGAGTCCCGACATCATGACGTGGGCCAAATCGATGGGCGGCGGCCTACCGATCTCCGGGGTAACCGGCCGCGCTGAAGTTATGGACAGCGTGCACAAGGGCGGCATCGGCGGCACCTACGGCGGCAATCCACTTTCCTGTGCGGCAGCGCAGGTGGCCATCACCCAAGTGCTCGACCCGAACTTTCAAGATTCGGCCAAGGCTCTTGGCTCGCGAATGAGAAGCCGTCTCGACGCGCTCGCCGAACGGAGCGACGCGATCGGTGAGGTGCGTGGCCTCGGCCCAATGCTTGGAATCGAGCTCGTCGATTCCAACGGCGAGCCCGATGCAGCGTCGACCGCTGCGGTGGTAACCGCTGCATGGGAACGGGGTCTGATCCTCATGGGTGCTGGTCTTGATTCAAACGTGATTCGAGTGCTGGTACCGCTGGTCGCGACCGAAGCCGACATTGAAGAGGGGATGACGATTCTCGAAGAGTGTCTTGCGGAGGTGGCGGCGTGAGCGATTCGCAGACGAACGACGACCTTGTCAGCCTCGTGGTGGACGACACCGTGTGCATTGGGTCGGGTCAATGCGAGATGTTGGAGGAGGCGACGTTCGTCGTCGATGACGAGACCGTCATTGCCAAGGTCCTGGGGACCGGCACGCTGCCCCGAGATCGAGCTCAGCGCATCGTGGACGCGTGCCCCTCGCAAGCAATCTCTCAGACTCCCAAATTCGCGCGCTGAACAGCAAAAATGCCGTCGAGCGCGCAAATTCGGGAGAGGAGAGGGTCTAGACGTCGCGACCCAAGAAGGCTGCGAGTTGGTCGGCGTTGCAGGATCCGTCGGCGCACTGCTGCTCGACACCAAATGGCGCTTCGCCGTCAGCGCCGCGGAACGCTGGCTGGATCATGTGGCGCGAACCCTCAAGAAGGTTGGCAGCGAGTTCTGGTGACAGATCGGTGCTCTGGCCGGTGGCCTTTGCAATGTCCCAGCCGTGGGTGAAGATGTCGGTCATTGCGAGGCCCAGGACCGCTGATCCTGGCATCTCGCCAAAGGGCAGCGCGACGGTGCGCTCCATGGCACCGTCCTGCTGGAAACACTCGACGCATTCAGCAGCCGCCTGATCGAAGGCAGCCATGTAGTCGCCCGAGGCCCAGTCCTGTCCTTCGGAGGGCTGTTCACCCTTCATCCCGGCGGTGAAGAACTGCATTCCGCCAACGACATGGTTAACGACTCCAGCGACGTCCCATTGCTCACATGGACTCTGGATCGACATTTGGTCGGGCTGGATTGCGGCCATTGTTTGGCGGGTGCTTGCGATTGCTTGTTCAAAGGGGGCTGTTGGGCTCATTGGGGGATCTCCAGTGTTGGGTGTCGTGATGGCGCTTTGGGGCCATTGCGGAACCTACCAGACGACTTCGGTGCGAACTAGAGATCTTCCAACGGGTCGTCGAACTCGCGCACGCTGAGCAGTCCCGGCTCACAGTCCTCAAGCACCGGGCACCACTTACAGGCCTCGCTCGTGCGCACAGCCGGATTCGAATCGTCGAGTTCGAGATCGATCATCCGATTGACGGCGTGGACCGCGCGTTCGGCAGCACCGAAGAGCAGGTCCTCGGTGATGTCTTCGGAGTGAAAGCGACCCTGGTCGAGGTAGTAGCTAGCAATACGCCGTGGAGGAACGCCGATGCGAACAGCCTCGATCATGGCGTAGTGGCGCAGGTCGTGCATGTGGCGAGACTGGAAGCGCCCGCTCTTGAGATCGACGAGTACCTTGCCTGCCCGATGTCCTTCGGCTCGACCGAGCGTGAGGTCGATCTTGCCTTGCATGACGACCTTGCCGCCGAAGAGTTCGAGGCGGACCTTCGACTCGGTCACCGGACGCCAATGCCGCTTGAGGTCGGGCCAGCACTCGTCGAACTTGGTGACCAAGTCAACAGCATCGGAGCGAAGCTGAGCGCGTTCAGAGTCGGACATTTCCTGCATGAAGGTGGCAATGTTCTGGTCGCCGAATTCGAGGCTGGCCATGGCCTCATCGACCAACTCTGCGGGGACGGGTTCGCTGCGCCAATTGATCGAGAACTCGATTGCCTTGTGCACGACGGTTCCCTTTGCGGTGGGTACCGACCAACTAAAGGAGTTGTTTTGGTCTGCGAGGTAACGCTTCTCGCAACCGAGCACCGTGGCAACAGCGTGCTTGTTCGCCCAGATCAAGCGGTCGTCGTTGAGTCGCGCGGCTTGGTCGGCAACGCCCTTTTCGAGCTCGCCGCGCAGTTCGTTGCGCAGCTCGGGCGCGAACTCGGGCCAGGTGTCGCGTTTGGCGCCGATCTGATCGAGGACCTCTTGTTGGACCGGGCTGAACTCCTGCTCACTCACCTATGCGCGAGCCCGTTCTCGCAGGATGAACTTTTGGATCTTGCCCGTGC
>CAZMYN010000229.1:0-5153 GCA_964570495.1 uncultured Acidimicrobiales bacterium
ACCGGAGACCAAGTCGTGGTGCGTGCATTGGGTCGCAGTGGAAATGAAGTCATGCAGCTGCGCATCGACGGAAACGCTGTCGAGAGCTGGACGGTGAACACCACCTGGGAGGAATTCACCGTCACCGTGCCTGACGCCGCGGCCATCGACATGCTCGAAGTTCAGTACGTCAACGATGCCAGCGGACGCGATCTTCGAGTCGACTACGTCGAGCTTGCTGGCGACCGCTATCAATCGGAAAGCCCCAATACCTACAGTTTGGGAACCCACGTCGGAACGAGTGGCTGCGCAGAGCGCGCCTCCAGCTCTGAATGGTTGCATTGCTCAGGTTGGTTCCGCTACCCGGTTTCAGACCAAGCAATCGCTGCGGCTGCTGTCGATCCAGCGCCTGTTAGCTCGCCCGCTCCGACGAACAACGAGCGCAAGTTGACCGAACCAACCCAATCGGTAAACGGCCGCTACACGATTGCTCAGGTCATCGATGGCACCATCGCCCAAGGCGACGGATCGAACCCCAACGAAGAATCGCCAATGGGTCGCCACGAGGCGCCGCTCTATCTTCCCCAAGGCTGGAACTGGACCCAAGGCCCGTCACGTAACTCGGTCTGGGGTCAACTCGGCACCGGCGGTTCTCGCTTTTCAGAATTCCGTTGCGCGGTGATTCCCGAAAACGGCCACCGCCCATCGGTGCCGTTCCGAATCAACGTCCGCAACGGCGCCTATTACCAGTTCGTGAATGACTCGTGGCGTAAAGGCTTCGACGTCGACCTCACCGGTGGAAACCACGGCGGTTACCTCGGCCAAGCAGGCAGGCTCAACACCGACCCATTCAGCTCGGGTAGCCACGGACAGATCCAGTGGCGCCGCGAAGCCGACGGCAGCTTCTCTGCACCGTGGAACGCAAACGCGTTGATGATGCACTTCTGGGCTGGGCAGCGCAAGGCCCCTGCTGCCGGACAAACCGCCGAATTCTTGACGAGCGAGGTCCGACTTCAACAACCCGATGGCCAGACCGTCGATCTCAGCAAGGTCAACGTCTTGTTCCAGTGCGGCATCGACTACTACTCAACGACCGGCGGCCAAGGAACCAAGGTTCCCGGCCCCGGAATCGCCAAGTATCACCGCGTGACGACGAACTGGCGCCCCGGCCTTTGGGTGACCTTGCCCGGCAATGTTCCTGCGAACTCGGTCAACGACTTCCAGCAGTGGCTGCAACGCAACACCCCACCGAATGTCAGCTAGTACCTCTAACGAGCGTTGAGCTGGCTATCGATTCGGCCAAACAACTCGTTGATGCGTTTCCGATTCGCACCAAGATCGCTGTAACCCATGCGCGAGGCGCTTCGCGCGTGAAGACGGCGCTCACCTTCATCGACGAAGAACTGAACGTCATCCTTAAACCGAAAGATGCCCGAGACCACGAGTGCCTCAAGGGCCGTGTCTGTCCGCGACTTCACCTCGGCACCTGAGTCCTGCAAGACAGCTTCGACAACATCGAGCACTTCGCTCGCAGCCCGTGAAATAGACAGGGCCTCGATGTAGTGGATCCGGTCGGCTGAATCGGCCATCGTCGAGACGCAATTGGGAGAAGCTGGACACGGATCGAACACCATTCACGCAAGCATAGGTCTCACGTTCGAGCGCAACACTCTGTGGTTCAGCCTCGACATCTACACTCGGACCATGTCGCCAAGCTCTCCACCACCGGGTCGAAGCCGTCGCGCAGGCGGGCGCAAAGCCCGCGTGGCACTGCGCCAAGCCGAGCCCGAAGACGACGCAAAGGCAATACGCCCGGGCCCCGTCGGCGGCAACTACGCACCGCTGAGCGAGTCCGAGATGGAGAGCACCTTCGAGGCAGCGCTCCATCTGCTCGAAAACATCGGCATGGCTCAATCAACCCCCGAGTTCATTGCCCTCGTCACCGAGAACGGCGGACATGTGGACGAACACGGGCGACTTCACTTCCCTCGAAGCCTCGTGCAGCGCATTGTCTCCAATGTCGCAGCAAAGTCGTTCACGCTACATGCGCTCGACCCGGACAAGGGCATGGACATCGGCGGAGACCGCGTGTACTTCTCCACCGGTGGTGCTGGTGTCTTGATGCTCGATCACGACACGCGAAAGTTTCGTCAAAGCCAACTCCAAGACGTCTACGACACGGGCCGGTTGATCGACCGACTCGACAACATCGACATCTATGTCCGCACGGTCGTTGCCCGCGACATGGTCGAGGCACGAGACCTCGATATCAACTGGGCCTACGCCTGCATGGCCAGTACCTCCAAGCCAATCGGCACGTCGATGTTCGAGCCGTCGCACGTTGGCGAGATCGTCGCGATGTACGACATGGTCCTTGGCGGCGAAGGCGAGTTCAAAAAGCGTCCGTTCTGCATCGCGAACAACACCTTCGTTGTCCCACCGCTGCGCTGGGCCGAAGAGTCGGCTCTCTCCATGGCCGAACAAGCACGCCACGGATTCCCAATTACCTTGCTCTCCGCTGGCCAAGCCGGTGCTACGTCGCCAGCTGCACTGGCCGGGTCGCTGGCTCAAGCTCTCGCGGAGTGCTTAGCGGCGCTGACCTGTGTGAATCTGATCAGTCCCGGCCACCCCTGCATCATGGGCATGTGGCCCTTTGTCTCGGATCTACGCACCGGCGCCATGACGGGAGGCAGCGGCGAAGAAGCGGTCCTAAACGCAGCGTCGGCCCAGCTCATCAATTGGCTTGGCTTGCCGTCGGGGGTTGCTGCGGGCATGGCCGATTCGAAACTTCCCGACAACCAAGCCGGACATGAAAAGGCGTTGACCGTGTCGCTCGCGGCGCATGCTGGTGCCAACGTCGTGTTCGAGTCCGCCGGAATGCTCGCCAGCATCATGGCTGCATCCCACGAGGCCCTCGTGATCGACAACGACATGCTCGGGGCGATCAACCGCACAATCCGCGGCATCGAGATCACCCCCGAGACCCTCTCCACCGACGTCATCGAAGAGGTAATCCGTGGCGAGGGCCACTTCCTTGGACAAGACCAGACCCTCTCGATGATGCAAACCGAGTACACCTACCCGCTCATTGGGGATCGTCTCAGCCCCGACGATTGGATGGACGCCGGCGGACTCTCGGCTACCGAGCGGGCACATCAGTGGGTTACCGAGACACTTGCCTCCTATCACCCCGAGCATCTTTCGCCGCAGATCGATGCCTCGATTCGTGAACGTTTCTCGATCGCCCTCGAACGCCCAAACCGCACTGGCTGAGCTACGCGTGGGCTACGGACGGCCTGTGGCCTTACGGGTTTGCAGCAGCATCCTTGGCAACGACACCTAGACGGTGTCCAATCGGTCCTGCACCGAGGCCGTAGATAATTCCTGCGCCGATAATGACCACGAAGGTCACCGAGATGATCGTGTCTCCACCCGGGATCCCCTCTTCGTCAAGTTCGAGCGCAAACACCGAAGCCGTTGCGGCGGCCACAATGCCGCGCGGCGCAAGCGCCATCAAGAACAACATGTCTTTCCTCGCCATGCCCGAACGGCCAGTTGAGGTGAGGACCGCGAGTGGCCGCGCAACGAGGACAAGCACGGCAAGGATGATCAACCCTGGGACCAGGTTGTCGATCACTCCTTGGAGATCCATGCGCGCGCCGAGCACGATGAACAGGCTGCCGAGGGCGAGGACGCCCACACCTTCCTCGAATGCGGCAATGTCGTCGATTGATGTGAACGTTTGGTTGGCCAAACACAACCCGAAGACGGTGGCAGCAAACAAACCCGATTCCGGAGCGATCAGGTTCGTGGCGGTGTAGGCGGCAACCGCGCCAGCGAGGGCCATTGGTGCTCGCAGGAGCTCGGGGAGGTTTGCTTTGGCCAGAATCACCGTGGCCAGCACCGCAAAGACCAGGCCGACACCGATGCCGGCTCCCACCGTGAGCCCGACCGCCCCAGCAGCACCGGCAGCACTGTTGCCGTCGAGGACCACGCCCAGCATGACGACGCCGATCATGGCGCCGATCGGGTCGATGAGGATGCCTTCCCACTCGAGGATCTCGCCCGATGGCGGATCTGGCATGATCCGACGCAAGATCGGGATAACCACGGTTGGACCAGACACGATGAGCACGGAGCCAGCAAGAAACGCTATTCGACCATCAAGGTCGGTGACGAGGCCGATGATGATCGACCCAACCAGCCAGGTAACAACCACGCCGATGGTCACGAGCTTGAAGACCACCCCGTCGAAGCCCTCAATTTCTCGCACTCGCAGCTGAAGCCCCCCGTCGAAGAGCAAGAGCCCAACCGCGAGCGAAATACCGGGAAAGAGCAGGTCGCCAAACAGTTCGTCGGGGTTGAGCAGACCAGTCGACGGTCCAGCGATAAAGCCCGCGACGAGCAGGACAAGAACGCCCGGCAGTTTCAGTTTGTTTGCAATCACCTGAGCAACGACACCAAATACCACGATGGTGCTAAGCCCTATGAGGATGTCAGTTTCAGACAGGGATCTAACGCCTTTCACGACGAATCAAACGAGCGGGCTTTCATCGTTGGGCGAACGCGCGCTCGGCACGTAACCCTATGGGGTCGAGCGGGCCCTACCTACAGGCCAAGCCGCTGTAGAACAAGGTTCTAGATTGCGCTCGACTGGATGCGCCGTCAAGACTTGATCTAGCTTCGATCGTTCTTCTAGGAGTTTGAAATGATGCAACAGCCGGGGATTTTTGCGCTTGGGTCCCGCGCCCACCACCACTTGTACTTTTCTTTCACTACCGGCGCGAACGCCCTCGAGACGATCAACTCGGCCTTTGAATTGGTGACCGGCGTTGCCAGCGTGAACGCCGTCATTGGACTGCGGCCTTCTCTCGCACGCCAAATCAACGCGGACAGTGTCTCGCCAGATCTCGGTGATTTCGCCACCATGAGCGCCAACGGGGTCACGATCCCCGCTGACCAGCACGACATGTGGATCTGGATACACGGAGCAACACCCGACACGTGTTTCGTCGCGACCGCCGCCATCGTCGAAGAGCTTGCGCCTCATGCAACGCTGACGGGTGAAGAAACGGCATTCACCTACCTCGGCAGTCGGGACTTGAGCGGGTTCGAGGACGGAACCGAGAACCCACCAATCCACGAAGCGGTCGGACTGCTGTGCTCATCGGAGA
>CAZMYN010000230.1:0-5111 GCA_964570495.1 uncultured Acidimicrobiales bacterium
GCATTGAATTTTCCGATTCAAGCCATAGTTACTGCTAGGTAACCGTCGCATCGGATCGTACTGTGCGTGGCCACGATTCTACGCACTTCGCTGCCTGGACACGGCCCACGCACACGGAGGACTACGGTCAACATCCATGACCAGCCATCGCAGGGGCGGCTTCGAACCTGAGCAAGCACCGCCAGGTCGAGCACCGAGGGTTCCACCCGAGGAAATCATGAGCCGGTCGGACTCGGTGTGGGTGCTTGTCTCCAACGGTGCAATGTCATTGTTTACCGTTCTCGTCGCCTTCGCCGCGGTTCTCTCCTTTGCTACCGGCGAGCTATCCCGCGCAGTGATCTCCACTCTCGCCGTTGGACTCATGGGTTGGACATTCTTCCCGCCTTTCCGCAGGACCTACCAAACCCGCAAGATGCGACCACACCTGTACCCCAATGGAGTCGCAGCGACAGCAACGATCGAGCGAACTCGGTTTGATAGGCATCGGAGATTCATTGGCCTGAACCAAACGTTGTACGTCATCGAATGGACCTTCGACGTCGATGGCACGGTGTTCCATGGAGGACGCGCGACGACCAACAGGGCACTTCATGAGTACGGCGAGGGCGACGTGATCTGGGTTCTCTACAACCCGATCGATCCAAGCCAAAGCGTCGAGTGGCCACCTGTCGTTTAGCTGCGTGCCTCGGCGAGGGCCTGCCAGACGTGGAGCGGGGTGCACGGCAATTCGATGTGACGCACCCCAAGGTGGCTCACCGCATCGATCACGGCGTTGTGAACAGCACCGACCGAGCCCACTCCCCCGGCTTCGCCAACGCCCTTCGCGCCAAAGATGTTGAACGAGCTCGCCGTTTCCGATGCGACGAGTTCAAAGGTGGGCAGCACATCGGCACTTGCCATTCCGTAGTCCAGGAACGTCGTGGTCAGCGGGTTCGCGTCGGTGTCGTAACGCATCTCTTCGCCGAGGGCTTGGCTGATGCCCGACGCGATTCCGCCATGGAGCTGTCCCTCGACGATCATCGGGTTGACGCGCACGCCGCAGTCATCGACGCTGACGAACTTGACGAGATCCACCCCGCCCGTTTCGACATCGACGTGCACCACCGCGATCTGACAGCCCGATGGGAACGCGGAGAAGTCGCCAATGTTGTGGGTTTCCCCGCACACAAACTCCTCGGCTCGTCCATCCTCGTGCACCGCGCCAGCGACGTCGGCCCAGCCCACGTACACCGACGGGACTCCTGCGACATGGAAGCGCCGCTCCGGCGTCCCCGACTCGGTGGAGATGATCGAGAGAACATCGGCTGGCGCTGCTTCGAGCAGATCCGCAGCAGCCAACGACGCCCTTGCGAGCAGTTCGGTCGATGCGGTGTGAATGGCAACGCCCGCGGTCTGAAGCGACCTCGACCCAACCGCGCCGACCCCGGTAGGTGTGTGGTCGGTCGAACCTTCGAGCACGGTGATGTGCTCGATCGCCATACCGAGCACATCACCAGCAATCTGGCCCCAGGCGGCCCGGTGGCCGTGGCCTTGGTCGGTCGTGCCGGTGTAGATCGTCGCGTGCCCGTGTTCGTCGATCTCGACCCGGGCTTGTTCTGTACCTCCATTGCCAACGGTCTGCAGGTGATAGCTCGAGATCCCGATCCCGAGTTGGGTTGCGCTATCTGAGTCTCGGCGCTGTTGCTGCTCGGTGCGAAGACCCTCGTAGTCGGCCTTGGTCAGCGCTCGGTCGAGGTCACCGACATAGTCAGCCTCATCGAACACGACACCACTGGCCGCGGCGTAGGGCATTTGGTCGCGGCGAATGAGGTTCCGGCGGCGAACCTCGGCGGGGTCCATCGCAATCTCGGCGGCGAAGATATCGATCATCCGTTCCAGCGCGGCCAGGTAGGGCGCACGACCAGCCCCGCGGTAGGCCGAGATCTGCGGCGCGTTCGTGACCACAGCGATCGACGCGAACTCGATGTGCTCAATATCGTACGGGCCGCTCGCGTCGTAGACGTTGAACCGGGCGGGCAGCGTTGCGCCCACGCCGGGATAGGCACCGGAGTCCTTCAACACATCGCAACGCAACGCGGTGATTCGGCCGTTCGTTGTACCTGCGAGTTGAAAGTCGAACTGTTCGCCGCGGCCTTGAGTGGCGCCGGTGAAGTACTCGCCGCGCGTCTGCACCCACCGAACCGGCCGACCAACAGCCCGAGCGACCATCACGAGCGCGTGCTCGTCCTGGGTCCGACTGACCTTGCCGCCGAACCCGCCGCCGACCGCGGGTGCATGCACGTGGATTGTTGCGGGGTCGAGTTCGAAGACGTCGGCGAGCTGATCGCGAAAGCCGTGCGGTCGTTGCGTGGTCGCCCAGATGTGGAGGTGGTCGGCCTCGTCGAACGTCGTGATCTGAACGTGGGTTTCGAGCGGTGCCGGCGCCTGGCGCGGATTCCACATTCGCTCGGCGACCAAAACCGTGCTGTCATCGCCGTGGAAGCGAACCGAATCGTGTTCGCAGCCAAGCTCGTGCACAACGTTGGTTTCGGGCCCAGCGACGCCCGAGCTGCGAGTACGAGCCCGATGTTCATTTGTGAACAGCAACGTCGAACCTTCTCGCGCGGCGTTCACGTCGATCACCGCGTCGAGCGGCTCCCACTCGACAACGACCTTCTCGGCCGCGTCGATTGCCTGCGCCCGCGTCTCGGCAACGACCGCGGCAACCGGCTCGCCGACATAGCGAACGGTTCCTTCGGCCAGAATCGGCATGGCGAAGCGCGCATCGAAGAACTCGGGAAACACCGACCCCTCTGGGCGAACGTCGTGATCGTCGGCGGTCAACACCGAGACCACACCCGGCGCGCCCACAGCCTCGGCAGCATCGACCGAAACAATGCGTGCGTGGGCGAAGGGGGAACGCACAAACACGACCTCGGCAACATCGCGAAGATCGCCGAACTCGAGATCGGCGGTGAACTGCGCCTCCCCTCGGAGCAAGGTGGGGTCCTCGGACCGACCTATCGATTTTCCGACGTAGCGATCCATAGCTGCAGACCCTAGGTCCTTCGCTGTGTCCAAACGCACGCCGCCGGTGCCGCTCGCAGCTCATAGAGCGCCAAAACGTCGAACCTCTGACCTGGGATCGCTAGCCTGCACTGCGTGAGCAACGAGCTAGCCAAGGTCTATTCCCCCGCCGACGTCGAGGCCGAGATCTCTCAGAGGTGGGCTGATGCTGGCGTGTTCCACGCCGAGCCGTCGGCGAATGGGCCCGACCACTACTCGGTCGTCATCCCGCCGCCCAATGTCACCGCGGCGCTCCATCTCGGGCATGCGCTCAACAACACGCTCCAAGACGTACTTGTTCGCTACAACCGGATGCGTGGCCGCAACACGATGTGGATGCCCGGCACCGACCATGCCGGTATCGCTACTCAGACCGTCGTCGAGAAGCGTCTCTTGCAGCAGGGCACAAAGCGCTTGGAGATGGGACGCGACGCGTTCATCGAGAAGACGCAGGAGTGGAAGGACGAGTACGAAGCAATCATCCTCGGGCAGCTCTCGGAGATGGGTGCGAGCTGCGACTACGACCGTGTTCGCTTCACGATGGACGAGATGTGCGCCACGGCGGTACGCCACGCATTCTTCGTCCTTTTCGGCGATGGCCTCATCTACCGCGGCAAGCGCCTCGTCAACTGGGACCCTGCCACCGGTACGGCGCTCGCCGACGACGAGGTCGAGATGGAAGAGGTAGCCGGCAACATGTGGTACCTGCGCTATCCGCTCGAGGATGGTTCTGGCCACGTCACGGTGGCAACCACGCGCCCCGAGACCATGTTCGGCGATACCGCGGTTGCGGTGAACCCGAACGATCCCCGAGCAGCCGAGCTTCAAGGAAAGAACGTTCTTCTTCCGATCGTCGGCCGGGTCATCCCGATCATCGAGGATGACTACGTCGTCATTTCCGACCCTGACTCGACGGAAGTCAAAGCGCAGATGTCGAGCGGCTTCTTGAAGGTCACCCCGGCCCACGACCCGAACGACTGGGACATCGGCCTACGCCACGACCTCGAAGCCATCAACGTGATGGGCCCTGACGCTGCGATCACCGATCAATACGGCTGGGACGAGCCTTCCGCTGAAGCACAGCCGTTTCTCGGGTTGAGCCGCGAGGACGCCCGAACGGCGGTCGTGTCGTGGTTCGAGGACAACGACCTACTCGAAAAGGTCGTCGACTACTCACACTCGGTTGGGCACAGCTATCGCAGTCACGTCCCGATCGAACCGTGGCTCTCGGACCAGTGGTACGTCCGAGCCACCGACGACCGCCTCGCCGGATCGGCGCTACGAGCTCAAAATGCCGACCAGGCCACCACCCGCGCGCCCGAGCATCAGGCTGGCAACACAAACGGCGACGGTGAACTGCGCTTTATCCCCGATCGCTACGCTCGCACCTTCCAGCAATGGCACGAGGGCATCCGTGACTGGTGCATTAGCCGCCAGCTCTGGTGGGGTCATCAGATCCCGGTGTGGAACAGGACCGTAGAGGCAGCGACAGCTGACTCGACCTTGACGTCGGCGTTGGCCACCTCTGAGCCAGGCACCGCCGTCCGCATCGACAGTCGATGGTCGGCCGCAGGCGGCGTGCACGTCGCTCGCCAGATCACCGACACCGAAATCATCGAGAGCGTGTGTGTTCCTCCAGAACCAACCCTTCGCCGCCTCGAACGTAGCGACGACTCAATGGACGAAACCGCGCTCGTTACCGCGTTGGAAGCCGACGGCTTCGAGCGTGACCCCGACGTGCTCGACACCTGGTTCTCGTCGGCGTTGTGGCCAATGTCGACGATGGGTTGGCCGTACCCCGAAGACTTCCCCGAAACGGTCGGCAACGACTCGGACCTGCTGACCACGTTCAACCCCACGTCGCTGCTCTCGACCGCCCGCGAGATCATCACCTTGTGGGTGAGCCGCATGGTGATGTTCAACCGCTACTTCCTCGACGGGCAGGTTCCCTTCACCGACGTGTTCATCCACGCCATGGTCCAAGACGGTCACGGCCAGAAGATGTCGAAGAGCCTCGGCAACGGCGTCGACCCGCGCGACATCATCTACAGCCACGGCGCCGACGC
>CAZMYN010000231.1:0-5099 GCA_964570495.1 uncultured Acidimicrobiales bacterium
TTCCCGATCCTTATTCCTGTTTGGAAGATCGCCCCGGCGCTGGCAGCGGGAAACACCGTTGTTTGGAAGACCGCGAGCAACACCCCCCTCGTGTCGGTGGCCATCGCCAAGATCTTCGAGGACGCCGGGGTGCCTGCGGGAGCGCTCAACCTGATCCTCGGGCCCGGTTCGATGGGCGGAGCGATGATCGAAGACTCCCGGGTGGACGGCGTGACCTTCACCGGGTCGGTTCCCGTCGGCTTTGGAATCCGAGACAAGGTCACGGCGCGCAACGGACGCGTTCAACTCGAACTCGGCGGCCACAATCCCGCGATTGTCTTTGAGGACGCCGATCTGAGCGTTGCTGTTCCGATGGTCGTTGCTGGAGCCATGGGCTCGACGGGTCAAAAGTGCACGGCGACTCGACGGGTGATCGCGGTTGGTTCGGTGTACGACGAACTGGTCGAGAAGATGGCAAGCGCTGTTTCGGGCCTGTCGATCGGCGATGGACTCGACCCCAACGCCGCTATTGGTCCAATCGTCGCGCCCGGCGCCCGGGCCGAAGTTGCCGAAGGGCTCGACAAGGCCGTATCGCAAGGCGCCGAGATCGTCGCAACCGCACAGGTGCCCGACACGAGCGACTGCTTCTTTGCCCCGACGCTGCTGACGGGAACGACAGACCTCGACATCTGGACCGAGGAGGTCTTCGGCCCGATCAGCACCGTGGTTCGTGTCGATTCCGAAGATGAAGCGTTCGCGCTTGCGAACAACACCGACTTCGGGCTGTCAGCGTCGGTCTTTACGACCGATATGTGGCGCGTCGACCGGGCGGTCAACACCCTCGAGGCGGGGATCATCAAGATCAATGCGCCAACCACCGGTTCAGAGCTGCACGTTCCCTTCGGCGGGGAGAAGCAATCGTCGGGTCATGCCCCTCGCGAGCAGGGAGACACCGCGCACGACTTCTTCACCCGCACCCGGTCGGTCTACATCAACCCCGGCACCCCCAACCCCTACAGCTAGAAAATCTGTGGTTGCTCAGCCGCGAATACGCGGCTCACAGACCACAGATTTTCTATGAGGGGCGCAGGTATTGGGTGGAGAGGATCCAGACGAGGATCGCGCCGGGGATAGTGGCGATGGCGATAGCCGCGCCGACGCTGAAGAGGTCGGTATCGGCCAGCAATCCAACAGCGAGCGGAGCGATGAGCAACATAATTCGTGATCCTGCGGTCAGCCCACCGAGAGCGCTTGCCTTGTGTGGGTGCTGGGCAGCCTGGTCGTAGAGCTGGGGGAACATGATCGACACCCCGAGGCCCGCCATCACCAAGCCAATAAACACCGCAGCGATCGATGGGATGACCGTCGCAACCAACGTCCCGAGCGCAGCGAGCGCGGTGGCATAACGAAGGACTGTTTGCGAGCCGATGCGTTCGACGACGAAGTCGCCAGCGAATCGTCCGATCACCATTCCCGTGGTGAATGTGACGAATCCGATCGCCGCGAGACCAGCCGTTGCGTCGAGATCGTCGGTCAACCGAAACGCGGCCCAATCGCTAGTGATCATCTCGGGAAGGATCGCTGCGCCACCGAGCACGACGAACGTGGTGATAACCGTACGGCCCGCGTTGCTGTTCGTCTGCTCGCCGGCGCGATCGTCAGCAAGGAGTTCGTCGTCGCGCAAGAGACCGGGGGCGACGTAGATGAGCGATGCCCCAAGTACCAACGCGGCGCCGATGAGGTGGATGCGAAGATCGACGTCGAGAACCGCCATCAGCGATGCGACCAACCCTCCTATCACCGTGCCCAGACTCCACATCCCGTGGAGACGATTCATCACCGGGGTGCTTCGCCGGGCGCTCAGACGAGAACCCTGAACGTTCATCGACACGTCGACCACGACGTCAGCGACTGACAACAAGCCCAAGACGACCAGCAGAATCCACCACCTCGGGCTAAACGCCACCAGCGGCAAGAACGCCACGAGAGCGACGCCACCGTAGAGCATTGCAGCGCGCGTTCCGTAGCGGTGGACAACAGGGCCTTGCACGACGCTGCCGACCACGCCGAAACCGGTTGCGACCGCGATCACCAGCCCGATGGTGCCGAGCGAAACGCCGAGGCGATCGCGGATTCCCGGAAGGCGCGGCACATAAGACGCCACGACAGCGCCATTCACGAAGAACTGAACAGCAATCGCCTTCAAGGCTCGCTGCTCGGTGCTCGTGAGCCCGCTCATGTTCGAATCTTTGCCAGCGTCTTGGGCTGTCGGATTCCCCAGATCACCGCGCCGACCACGATCGCCCCACCGATATAGGTCGTGAGCACGGGCGCCTCCGCAAAGAACAACCAAGCCCACAACGACGCCGCCACGGTTTCGACGGGAGTGAATAGCCCGACTTCAGCTGCTGGCAAGTAGCGCGGCGCAATGGCGAGGACTACCCGGGAGATTGGTCCAAAGACTGCGCCCATGAGTACCAACGCAATCCACGTCGTCCCGCTGTATCCCGAGAGTGCCGCCGGGATGACGGCGATGAGCGACATTCCAATTCCGCCGAGACCGACCATGAGGGTTCGGTTTATGTCGGGGAATCGGCGAAGCAGCACCAGGCTGCACCCGAAGAGAAAGATTGCCCCGAGCGCAAAGAGGTCGCCGAGGACCTGTCCTTGGCCAAGCGAGCCCGAGACGACCACCACGACCCCCGAGATTACGAGTGCGATGGCGATCCAGACCCGGCGACTCGTACGCTCGCCGAGCAACAACGCGCTGAGGCCTGCAGCGAACATCGGCGCCGCGGCGACGATCACGACGACATTCGACACGCTCGTGTGGGTCACGGCCAGAACGAACGCCGACGTACTGAGGGCCTGCATGCCCGCACCCAGCCACAGCGGCCACCCTCCCGAACGAATGGCGTCGATCGGGTTGATGCCATGGACGAGCTGCGACGTCGCAAAGGTGACGATCGCCGTGAAGACTCCAATCCAAAACGTGATGTCGAAACCGCCGACGTCAGCAAGGCGTATGAAGAACGAGTCGGTACTAATTCCAAGCATCCCGAAGAACGCAAAGGCAATGCCCTTCTTTCGTCCGTCGGTCTCCACCGGCGAAGACTAGATTCTGGCTACCCGAGAACCCAACCAGAGGAATCCATGAGGATCAACGCTCACCTTCATCCCCAGCACGCCAGCTACAACCAAATCCGAGAAGCGGCGATCCAGGCCGAGGAGATGGGGTTCGACGGGATCTACAACTGGGACCACTTCTATCCGCTCTATGGCGAGCCTGACGGAGCGCACTTCGAGGCGTGGACGATGCTTGCCTCGTGGGCCGAAGTAACGAGCCGGGTCGAGATTGGTTGTCTCGTCACCTGCAACTCGTACCGAAACCCTGAATTGCTCGCCGACATGGCCCGCACCGTCGATCACATTTCCGACGGCCGGCTCATCTTTGGCATTGGCGCGGGTTGGTTCGAGCGTGACTACGACGAGTTTGGCTACGAGTTCGGGACTGCGGGCTCTCGACTCAACGATCTGCGCGACGCGCTCCCCCGGATCGAATCTCGCATGGACAAGCTCAACCCCGCTCCAACTCGCAAGATCCCGCTGCTCATCGGTGGAGGAGGCGAGAAGAAGACGTTGCAGTACACCGCTCGCCACGCAGACCGCTGGCACTTTTGGTGGGGCGACGAGTGGGCGCACAAGAACGACGTTCTCGAGCAGTGGTGCGCGAAGCTCGATCGCAATCCCGACGAGATCGAGCGCTCGGTCGGAGTCGACGTCGACAAGGTCGACGACTGGGACGCTCTGTGGTCTGGGCTTGCTGCGGCGAACGTTCACGAGGTGACGGTCGGAACCGGTGGCCCCGACTACACGATGGACCAGATGCAGCCCTTCCTCGACTGGCGCGACAGCCTCTAACCGGGATCTTGGAACGCTCGGGGGTGTGTGGTGCCCCCAGACGTTTCGAGAACTGGCGCGCTAACTGCTAGTCGGCTTGGTCGTCGGGTCCGGCAACCGACTCTGTCCCCGCCTGACTCTTCGCTGCGAGGTAGAGGCACAAAATGCCGAGCGCTGCATAGATAACGGGAAAGCGTCCAATCTGTTCGCCCTGGCCGTCACGGAGATATGCCGAGTAGGAACCCAGCAAAAAGACAATGCCGAGACCGCCGAGGTAGAGCCCTGCACGCGGGTTCTCCTTGGCTTGTGCCTCAACCTCTTCGGAATTGAACTCGTTCGCTTCTTCGGCCATAGCCAACTATCGCACCTGAAGGCCGGTTGCGGGCCTCGCCCCTAGGAGAGGATGCCGGGGAGCGGTGGACGTGCGGTCCGTCCACCGTCGATGGTGATGACCTGGCCGGTCACGAATCGGCTCTCGTCGCCGGCAAGCCAGACCACCACGTCGCCAACATCGCTCGGTGCGCCGACGCGTCCAATGGGATGCAACTTCGCGAGCTCATCGATGACGGCATCACGGTCGGGGTGGCTGTCGACATAGGTCGCGTTCAGTGGCGTGTCGATCCAGCCCGGAGCGACGGCGTTGCAGCGAATGTTCATCGGGCCGAGATCGATAGCGGTCGCCCTCGTCAGGCCATGGACCCCCGATTTCGTCGCGGCATAGGCGCTGTGGTGTGGGTTGCAGCGGTCGCCTTCGATCGATCCGACGTTGACGATCGAGCCGTGCCCGGAGGCTTCGAGATGCAAAGCGGCGTGCTTGGTTACGAGCATCGGGCCGGTCAGGTTGATCGCGAGCATCCGGTCCCATGTTTCGCGTGAGTGTTCGGCCACCGACTCTTCGAACATGATCCCGGCGTTGTTGACGACGATGTCGAGGCGACCATGCCGCTCGACGATGCCTTGGATTGCCGCTTTGACGGAAGCTTCGTCAGCCACGTCGAGTTTGACGGAGTCGTGAGCCTCCGTTGGATTGAGGTCTCCCACGACCACGGTGGCACCGGCAGCGGCGAGCCCATCGGCGATGGCGGCACCGATACTCTGCGCTCCCCCGGTTACCAGGGCAACTCTGTCTTCAAGCGTGGTCATTGGGCGACATACCCCCCGTCGATCGGTAGTGCGACCCCGGTGACGTGGCTCGACGCGTCGCTCGCGAGGTACAGCAT